>NZ_JASHIE010000003.1:0-458139 GCF_030056655.1 Flectobacillus rivi | reverse complement strand
TAAAGAACCCTAATTCCGATTTAGTTAATCTATCGTACAAAATCATCCGGGTGTTCTGTAAGCTTATAAAACAAAAGTAGTTTATAGTCAGAAAGTTATAAAAATCATCGGGTAGAGTAACTATAACTTATAACCTAAAGCCTATTAATTCAATTTTTGAGTATAAAGTATTGATATTTAAATTACAACTCATAATTCAGCACTAATACCTAATCACCGACAAAGTCACTCCAATAATATCCTGATAAACAGCTTTGTCGGCTCCTGACTTAGCAGCAACTCTAAGCCCTGAAATCGTATTAAATAGAAAACGAGCTAAGGCTTTTGCATCACTTTTTTGGTTGATTTCTCCTAAATCCTGTCCTTTTTTGACAAGAAGATAAAAAGCGTCTTCTATGTCCTGCATATTGTCTTTCACAATTTTCTGAATTTCAAGATCATGAGGTGCGAGTTCAATCGTACTATTTGTCATAAAACAGCCCTTGTGACAAACGGTATTTACACTTTCATTGGTCAACATTTCGAAAAGCTGTTCAATAGTTTGCAAGGGATGCGACGATTGCTTCGCCATGTTAATTAATGCACCCGCAGATTGTTTGCGATATTGCTCTAAGGCTGATATATACAATTTATGTTTGTCTCCAAAAGTATCATATATACTCGAACGACTCAAACCTAATGAATCGACTACATCTTGCATAGATGCCCCATTATAGCCTTTAAACCAGAATAAATCTATTGCTTTATCCAAGATTTCTGTTTCGTCAAATTCCTTTGTCCTCGCCATAATATGTATTGATTTAGTGTAGCAAAATAGCTTTGCTGAAAGATTTCCAACAAAGCTATCTAATCGGAACGTTTATTCCAAATTTGGATAAAAAAATTAGTTCAATATAGGGTTTACAGTCAAGCCTCCATCTATGACAAGTTCAGTTCCTGTGATAAATGAAGCATCTGAAGAAGCTAAGAATACGACAGCTTTACCAATTTCGTTGGCTTGTGCAAATCTGTTCAATAGGATTTTCTTGCCAAGTATTTCGCCAAAACCAGCTACTTCTTCGTGACCTAAACCTAATTTACCATAAAGAGGAGTTTCTACTGGACCAGGAGATATGGCATTTACACGAATTTTTCTTGGCGCTAATTCTGTAGCAAATACTCTGTTGAAGGCCAAAATCGTGGCTTTGCTACCAGCATACACACTAGAATTTGGCATACCAACATGGGCATTGATAGAGGTATTGAAAATAATCGAGGCACCGTCATTTAAGATAGGTAAGAATTTTTGGAGTGTGAAGAATACGCCTTTGACATTGACATCCATAATGCTATCATAGTGTTCTTCTGTGGCAAATTCCAAAGGTGCGAATGAGGCAACGCCAGCATTTAAGAAAATGATGTCGACTTTACCATAAGTAGCTTTTACTTCCTCTACCAATGCATCAATAGAGGTTAAGTCACCTTGATCTGCCACGATGGCTTTGGCTTGTAATTCTGAAGCAGCCGTTTCTAGCGAGGTTTTGTTTCTTCCTGTTATAATAACTGTTGCGCCTTCTGCACTTAATTCTTGAGCTGCTGCGTATCCGATACCGCTGTTACCACCTGTAACGATTGCGATTTTATTTGATAATTTGTTCATTTTATTCGTTGTTTTAGATTTTAAAATCCCTTATTGGAATGTTTGTTCCGTAAAGGTAATGTATTAGGAACGATTGTTCCAAATAAAATCGAAAAAAAAATGAAAAATATTTTTCTGCAACACATGAAGAGGAAAATGAAGACTGTATGCCGAATGAGAGATTATTACATTTCTTTCGAAAATAGAGGCATAACAATAGTCTCTTTTGATGAAAGGAAAGGCTTTTTGAAAGGAGCTATATCTTCACTGGATGATTGTTCAATGATGGTTCCGCCAGCATAATACCATTTGATGGTGGTTTCAAAAAGTAATTGTTTACGACTAAATAATTTTTGCCAGCTAGGTTTTTTGTTGAATTGCAAATAGGCAAAGCTCTGGCTTAGCAGTATTTCAAATGATTTTTTGTATTCTTCAGGACAGTTTTCGCTATAAATGATTTGTTCTGTATTTGCCAAAGAATCTAATCTGACCACCACGAACCAAGCGGTTTCCAGAATACGGTAATTGTTTTTGTTCATCAAATCATAGAGCGTTCTTCCAACCCATTGCTCCGAAGACTCAAAGTTTTCCATCACAGCATGTAATTGAAATACTAGCTGACTTTTCTCCGAATCAGGAAAGGCTAATTGTGCTTTTTGTTGCCATTTTTCTAAAGAAGTTTGAGCGGTCGAACCTTGAGCACATCCCCAAAATGAAGGAAGAGATAGTATGAGAAAAAGTTTAAAAGAATAAGACATAGACAGAGTTTTCAAAAGTAAAGGTATCTGCAAAGGTAAAGCTTGAATTTCCTCTCGCTCTTTTCAAAGCATGTAACCAGAAAAACGTCATCCTCCACAGGACGGTATCTTCACAAAGGTATCCTACATTTGTAAGATCATAACCATCTCTATCATGAATACCTTTATTTATAGAAACCTATTTTTCCTATTTTTAGGAATCAGTCTTAATTCATTTGGGCAAGTAAAACGAAATTCTACGACCGAACAAACGGTCTTATCCAACGGCAAAGTAAGCTTTACTTTTCAGCATAAAAATGCTGATGTAAGTGCTGTTTCGTATGTAAAGCATGACAATGTTTTAGGAAAAAATGGTCGTTTTTACCTGCTCGGACCAGGTTTTTCGATGGCTCCTAGTGAGTTTAGAGTAGTTAGGGAAAACTCTGATTTAGTCGAAATTGCTTTCAAACACGTTGCCAGTAATCATTTCACTTACGATTTACATTATATCCTCACCAAAGAGACTTCAGGGATTTATTGTTATTTGGTGCAATCTCATGCAAAAGGCGATTCTATAGCCGATTATGGACAAACTCGTTTTGGTATTCGAGCAGATGAGCAATTGTTTGATTATCATTTAGTTCGAGATGATATTCAAGGTAAAATGCCTCCTATGAGTGCGCTGACGCAAGAAATCCAAGATTGGACTTACCGCTTACCCGATAGCTCAGTTTATACAAAATATGATTTTAGCGACTATATCGATGGACGTTATGTGCATGGTATGGCTGGACAAAAGTCTGGTCTGGGAATGTTTATTATTCAGGCCTCACATGAATATCTCAATGGTGGTCCCACTAAGCAATATAATACCGTCCATAGTACGCCATTTTTGATGAATATGTTCAATTGTGGACATTATTTACTGGATAAAAGAAAAGGAGATAATCTTATCAAAGACAACTGGACGAAGCTCAATGGTCCCTTCTTGATTTATTTTAATGAGGGCAAAAATATCAAAGCTATTTGGGCTGACGCCAAAAAAAAGGCGGAGGAAGAAAAAGTAAAATGGCCTTATTCGTGGATGAGCGATAAAGAATATCCATTAGAACGTGGAGCTATAAAGGGGAGTGTGCAGATTAATGGAAAAGTTCAAGCCAATGCCAGAATCATTTTGGCAAATCCCAATTTTGATTGGCAGGCTCAATCTCAAGGGTATATTTTTGATACTCGAAGCCAAAAAGATGGATCGTTTTCGATCAATAATGTTCGTGCTGGAAAGTACACTTTGTATGTAGTTGCTGAAAATGTGATGGAGGAATTCCGACTTGACAACGTTAAAATAGAGGAGAACAAAACGCTTGATTTAGGGAAAGTCAGTTTTCAACCAAGTAATAGCGCCACGACTTTATGGCAAATTGGAACAGCAGACCGCACAACCAAAGGATTTGGTTTTAGCGAACGTAATCGCAACTATCAGACTTTTACCCAAACTCCTGAAAACCTTGATTTTTATATAGGAAAAAGTAAAATCAAGGATTGGTATTATGCCCAAACAAAAAATGGTTCATGGAATATTCATTTTGATTTGCCTGATTCACTTAGCAATACCAAAGGCGAATACGTGTTGACTATTGGAGTGGCGGGCGCTAGTAGAAATGCTAATCCAGAAGTGTTGATTAATGGTAATTTGATTGGAAAAAGAGCATTTGGAAACGATGCAAGTATTTATCGTTCAGCGATTTTGAGTGGTTATTACCAACAATGGGAAATACATTTTTCAGCAAAATATCTAAAGCAAAAAGGTAATACGCTTTCTTTTGTGATGAAAAATCTCAAACATGGGGCAGGAATCATGTACGATGCTATTCAGTTGGGAATTGCTCCGAAGCAAAAACTAGTTTTTCAAGATGATTTTTCCAGAAAAGAATTAGGCGAAAATTGGATTACCGAATGGGATAAAGCCAAAGGTTCTTCGTACGGTATAAAAGACGAAAAATTATGGGTGGATACCCAAGGCGGTATATCGGCTTGGCTGAATCAGAAACTCCCACAAAACGTACGAATTGAATGTACGAGAAATGTGGTTGTGGAGGGTAGACCCAACGACAGACTTTCAGATTTGAATTTCTTTTGGAGTTGCCAAGACCCTAAGTTCGAGCGTAAATCTGATGGTAATTTTGCGACGTATGATTCATTGGCTTTGTATTATGTTGGTATTGGAGGAAACTACAATTCAACTACCAGATTACGAAAATACGATGGGAGAGGAGAGCGAGTTTTGTGGCAGGAAAAAAATGATAAAGCACATTTGTTGACGGAAAACTCCGTTTATAAAATTGTTTTGGAAGTAAAGAAAGGACAGGTATCAGTATGGGTAAATGGAGAACCGTATTTTACTCAAAAAGACCCTAATCCACTAGGAGGAGGCTATTTCGCTATTCGCTCGACCAAATCACGCCAATGGATAGATGATATAAAAATCTATGAGTTATTGGACTGAGTTTATTCAAAAGACAAAAGGATACAGATTTAAGAATTGGAATCCTTAGAAATAACTCGTGCTGGCTAGGAAGCCAGCACGAGTTATAAAATTATACGACAGAAAGTTTTTTGTGGTTGACAAAAAGTGTATTTTTGTGTAAAACGTCAACTAATCGATTAACCCCATGAAAGAAATCGTATCTTCAAAAATCAAACAAGCTAGAATTCTTCAAGCTATGTCTTTACAAGATTTAGCTGATAGGATTGGTGTGTCGAAGCAAATGATTTCAAAATATGAAAAAGGAGATTCAATTCCTTCAAGTAAAATGCTTATTAAGCTGGCAAAAGCACTTGAAGTGAAGATGGATTATTTTTTCTTGTCATCAAGTGTTGAGTTAGGTGAGATTAATTTTCGAAAAAAGAATTCCTTTTCAATAAAGAAAATAAATTCCTTGAAGGAAAAAATTAAGATTGAACTATCTAATTATCTCGAAATTGAAAACATACTTCAAATCAATAATTCCTTTGAAAATCCTATAAAAAGGAGAAAGGTTAGTGCCACTAATGATATTGAAGAAATTGTATCAGATTTAAGAATCGAATGGGAAATTGGATTTGATCCCATACATAATATTATACAATTGTTGGAGGATAAGGAAATCAAAATTATAGAAATCAATGAACCTGAAAATAATTTTGATGGTCTAGCAACCATTATTAATGGAAAGTATCCCGTTGTAGTGCTAAACAAGACCTTTAGTGTTGAAAGAAAGCGTTTTACCCTGTTACATGAATTAGGACATTTATTATTAGAATTGCCTGAGTGTGATGTGAAATTTGAAGAAAATATATGTAATAGATTTGCGGCGGAATTTTTATTTCCCCAAAATTTAGTGATAAAAGAGTTTGGCAATAAAAGGGAGTCTATATCTTTTAGAGAGCTAGTGGAGGTGCAGAAAAAGTATGGAATTAGTATTCGAGCAATTATTTACAGATTAAAAGATGCAAATATTTTTAGTGAAAATAGACTTACTGAATTCTATAAAAAACTCAATTTTAATCCTGCCTTGAAAAAAGAAATTGATCAAGAAAGATTTCAATCATCAGAGGTTTCTCACCGCTATGAACAGCTTGTGTATCGAGCATTATCACAAGAGTTAATTTCGATAAACAAAGCCGCATCTTTACTAAATGTGAATGTAAATGAAGTATTAAAAAGTTCGATAATGTAGTAAATAGACCTAGATGAGAATAGTAATAAATGATGCAAACATTTTAATAGATTTGATTCATCTCGAATTGATTCACCTTCTATTTGAACTTAAACACTTAGAGTTAAAAACCACAGATTTTGTGTTTGAGGAATTGGAGGAACACCAAAGAGCGATTCTACAGATTTTTATTGATCAAGGGACTTTAGAGATAATTGAATCTGATGAAATGGATTTAGAGCGTATATATAACCTTTTGATTCAAACGAGTGGTTTAAGCTTTGAAGACTGTTCTGTGTGGTATTTTGCTAAAATTAACGATGGTATTCTTTTGACGGGAGATGGGAAGTTAAGAAAGCAATCTACTCAAGATGGAGTAGAGGTAAGAGGCATTCTATTTGTTTTTGACGTGCTATTAAAGACAGGTTTAATGAATTTTAGTTATGCCATTCTAAAATTGAATCAATTGTATCAAATCAATACTAGGTTACCTATCAAAGCTAAAAACGAACGAATTGAATTTTGGAGCCGTGAAGAGCATATTATTTACTAATTTCAACAGAATAATACTTGTAAAAGGACTCTAATTCATATTTAGTTGGATAGTGGTTAGAGAAATAACTCGTGCTGGCTTCCTAGCCAGCACGAGCGCAGGATTACCATTTAAAATGTAAAAACGAGACGCCTTGTCTTGGCAGTTTCATCTTGATTTGGGTCTCTCCATTTTTGGGGGTTATCCATTCTGGAGAAGTAAGTAATTGCAATTGTCCTGCTTTTTCGAGTATCGCAATTTGTTCTGCGGTGGGTTGTTTGGGCGAGCCCATCGTTTTCCAGACTTCGTAAGCATTACTATTTTCTTTGTCGATGCGATAGTGTAATAAAGCCACTTTTCCCGTAGGTAATCCTTTTACAGATATTTCTACTGTTGCGTCTGGGGCAGACACATTATCGTCATGATAATTCCAGACCATTACTCCCGCAGAGTTTGTACCCTTTGAAGCTAAAGCATTAATATCTGCAGCCTCTCTCACGCTTTGGTCTCTAACTTTCTTGAAATCATACGCTAAATTTTGCTTCACTTCCACACGATTTCCTTCCATCATTCCAAACATACGGAATACATTTAGTACAGGTTTATCGACACCATTCGTAGCTAAATCTCTGAATCCACGAAACCATGCTTGATCTTCAAATTCAAATGACCATGAAACTGCTCCCAACAAATTTACGCCTCTAGCTTCTGCCAATTCGTATTTTCTTGCGAAAGACGCCGCCGTATAACTTGAGTACATGGTTCCGTTACGATAGGCATTTTGGGGATGTAAATCTTCTGAACAAGCTGCACAGCCTTCGGGGTCTGATTCTCCAATGATAATCGGCAATTTCTTCAGCGTTGGATAGGAGGCTACAATCTCAAATCCTTTGTCAATATCACGGAGTTGCGTTCCCATATTCATTTGAACATGTCCGTTCACAATTTTGGGCGCACCCTTGGCATGATACGTAATAAAATCAATTGGTGAACCTGTTTTACCTGTAACATAGTTTTTACCTTTGGTAACATGGTCTAAAAATGTTTTCAAAAATGTAGCCGACTTATCCCAGTCTGGTCCAGTTACTTCTGGTCCACCGACTTTGGCGGTTGGTAAAGCACGCTTTACTGCATCTGCCGAGTAATCATACAATTTGATATACTCCTCCGTTGTGCCTTTCCAGTAACCAATGTTTGGTTCGTTCCAAAGTTCCCAATACCAGCTTTCCACCTCTTTTTGACCATATTTCGCCACCGAGTGTTTTACCCATTGATAAACCAATTCAGCCCATTTGTTATAATCTTTAGGTGGATACGCCCATCCTGTATAAATATCATAATAATTATCTCCTGGTTTCCAGTAGTGACGATATGGGGTCGGATGGCTCGAAAGCGCTTCTGGCATAAAACCAATTTGAGCGATAGGTTTCATGCCACGTTCGATATAAGTATCAAAAATTTTATCAACGATAGTCCAGTCATAAATAGGGTTTCCGTTGGCATCTTCTGTATAAGCGTTGGTAGAACCCCACTTCAAAGCGGCCGTTCCGTCGCCTGTCACCAATAAGCTGTGTGCCCTTACATAAACGGGTACTTTACTTAATTGCGAGATTTCCGTCAGTAATTTTTTGCCGTCTTTCATATAGGTATAGTTAGGTTCGTCGTAACCAAACCAAGCCCATATTGGCTTCATGGGAGCTTTTGTCTTAGACAAATCAACCTGAATTGACACAGGGGTTTGTTCCTGAGCAAATACTGGAACTGTCATCGCCATAAATTGGACTGCTAACAACAGTAAAAATGATGTTTTTTTCAAGTGCATTTTATTGATTTAGAAATGTGAGTATTTTCCTGATGTGGTTGTGTAGAATTCTAGACAATTCGGCTTTTGAGAGCTATAAAAAGCAGTAAAAAATAAGGGTTTGGGCTATACAAAAATATCTAAATAGTGTACTTCATCAGATATGGGCATAATACCGTGCTTTTGTAAACAGTTGAAATAGAGGCTATCACCTGTTTTTAGATGATAATCTATTTCACCGACAGTCATCTTCATTTCTCCACTAATGATATAAATGAATTCCTCTCCTTCGTGTTGCAAGAGGTGTGGTTTTACTTCTCCTTTTCGAGCCACAAACAACATCGGTTGCATTTTTTTCTGATGATATTCTTGTCCAAAAGGATAAAAGAAATATCCTTTTTCCGTCTGTCTGAGGTTATCTTCAGCTTTTTGTTTGGTCGTCAGAATGGCATTTAAAAAGGCTTCAGTTTCCAATAAACTGGAAATAGTCGTCCCCAAAGTATGGGCAATTTTAATCAGAGCCGCCACCGAAGGAACCGTTTTATTATTCTCGATTTTCGAAATCATACTTTTCGATAATTCACTGCCATCTGCTACCTCTTGTAGAGTTCTTTTTTGATTCGTCCTTAATATCCGAATGCGGTCTCCGATATTCATTGTATTTGTTTCCTCCGACGACATAAATTTCTACTCTGTTTACTATTTGTGTTATCTTGTTTATTTGTATTCAACTAAGTTGAATACAAATAAACAAGATAAACCATCAATAATGCAAGCAATTCTAGTATTATTTTACGTTTTCTGTCTGGATGTTGGTAAAAAGCATTCCTACGACTCAAAGTGAAGAAGAGAGTCTTGCTTGTTGGGATGTAAGGTATTTTATGTTTCCATAATCTTTTTGTTGCTGAAGTAGGCAATTGGGACAAGCGTAACGACTATTTAGGCAGTTTAAAGGGTATAAAAAAACCTGCGTTGTTGGCAGGTTTTAAGAGAATTCTAAATGTTAGGGATGGCATCTGATAGGGTATTACATAAGATTAAAATGCTATCGACCCTTGTTATTTTATCAGTCTTAGACGCATTAAAAACAAACTCATTGCGCGAAAATGTTTCTATAGTATCAATATATTCAAAATGCTCTGTTATTCTTTGAAGTAGAGGGTCAAGAACTGTTTCACCGTTTTCATTTATTCCTGTATATTGATAATCAAATCCTGATGAATTTACCTCATGTGCTAAATCTGGACGACTATTAGCAATCAATCTTTCGCAGAGCTTTATTTTTAAAGATTTCATTTTATTTTCCATCTCCTTCAATTCCGTTTCATTTTTTCGAATAAATTCTTCAATGCTTTTGTAATCATCATGAATTTCTTTGAATTGTTGAAAAAAAGAAATGAGTTCATCTGCTTCTCTTTTTTTACCCAGTAAGATGAATCCTTTATAGAGTTCCAAAATATTTATGTTCTCTAATTCTCGAAACGAATAATCATCATGGAAATTTATTTCAAACATTCTCAGACTCATACTTCCTCTTTTAATTTCAAGCCTATATTTTAAGTTAGGCAAATAAGTTGTACTCAGTCTTTGAAGGTGCCATTTGAACAAGTTTAGTTGAACTTTTATTTCTTCTTCATGTTTTCTTTTTTCAGTATTAACTTGATAAATCTGGATAATAATTGCCACTATAGCACCAATAAATGCAAGACCAGATAGGAATGCATTTAATGCCCCATACATATCTCCAAAAGTTCCTCTATTGAAATCACCTGACTCTTTCCCCTCTAGAGTTTCGAAAAGAAATTTTATCAATATTGGATAGACAAAAAATATCAAAATGATAAAACTGACTACAATCCACATAATGAATCTTGATAATTCTTGATGTGACTTAATGGCTTTTCTAATTAAGGCTACAGGACTTTCCATGAGTGAAATATTTAAAACGGTACACTAAAATTCATCTGATAAAGTTGGTTGTTAGTTCCCAGTTTTCTTACCTTGACCACATCCTTTCCAAAGATGTTTTGCAAGTCGTGTAGAGTAGCCTCTAGGGTTTGCATATTGCAGAACTCGGCAAGGTGCCAGTCTAGGTGTCGTTAAAGTGGAAGTAAAAACGGTTATCCTTCAGAATTTTCCTGTGATAATACGTATTTAATCCTAAAATCCAATAATCTTCCTGCTATCTCTGTTCAGGGCAGAAAAATTGCTTTGAAACTATGAACAATCCGAACCAACAGGCATTACACCCTCACAGATATACGCCCATACGTTTGGCGGTGTGAGCAGTCAAATGAAGTATTAAATATAATTTGTCTATTTTGCTCGTTTTGGTGTGGCTGCGCTTGATAGATGTTAATTCATCTGAATTGGTGAGTGCTGGCTAGGAAGCCAGCACTAGCGAGGAAAATCTAGTTATAGGTAAATATCAGGACATTTATAACTCATTAGTTCAGGAAGTACTCTATTATATATTTTCACAGACACCGAATCCAATTGCTCTGCTTCAATACATCCTTTTAACCATTTTATGTAGTCTTCATATCTAGAATCCTTACTATATTTCATCAATAATATTCTTCGCCCCAGAGTTTCTATGCTGAAAGCAGTACTAAAACCATTATGAATTTCTATTTGATCATAATCCCCAACATATCCAATACCTTCGTGATATGGGACGTCCATCTCATCGTATTTTCGATTTATTGATTGTACATCAGGGTAGGAGTTAAAAAAAGGAAGAAATTCATTTTCAAAATAATCTTTAAATGTAACTGCAAAGGAGTTAACCTGAATAATTTGGAAGAAATCTTTCTTGACATTTTTAGTTGGTCCAACTAATGTCACTTGCCCTTGAAATCGACTTTTTTGTAACGATTCACTCAAAAAAGGATAATATATATCCACACATGCTTTTTCTAAGCTTTTAACTTTAACAAAAGTAAATATATTATCCACGTGAACCGTACCCCAATTTGCAAACGTCAGTTGAATCAACCAAATCATATCTTTACTGGTTTTCTGGATAGTTCCATCTTGCTTTATTTTGAAACCAAAACCTGATAAATAAACACCCAAATGCCTATCCATTTCCTTTAAAAAATCTTTCTTTGTCATATATTTTGATAGTTCATTCTCTTTTTTGATACTGTTTTAATTGATATAGTAATCAGCAAGTATCAGTTCGGTATTTTAAAAAGTAACCTTGCATTAAGTTAAAGGATTAGAATCCTTTGAATTGGTGAGTACTGGCTAGGAAGCCAGCACTAGCGAGGGTAATTAAAAGAATGAACGTCTCTTGTAATTTACTCCTAATGGCTTTAAAATTCGTTCTTCAAATTTATTTCGTTGCTTGATAGAGTCAAAAAAACCGTAATCGTGATTGACATCTTTCCATTTTCCTAATTCAATACCATCATTTAGGCTTACAAGGGCAAATTGACAATGTTTGCGATCAACACCCCTTACCCATGTTGCAACAATTTGATTCTCTTTCTCATAATAAAAGTAACACATAATCCAATCATTCCCCTCGCCAATAAAACTATCGGTTAAACCTATTTTTGAGCTAATATCAAATGTTGGGTTGTTTGTCCTGAATTTTTTGATATTGCCAATCAGTAAAGGGCTACTAATATCCATTTCATAAACTTCAGCGTATGGGTATGAACCTGGACTGAATAAGCTACCTAACTTATAGAAACAAAATATTGTTATTGCCATTGTCATTAGAGTTATTATTATGTTCTTTTTCATTTTTTAGATGGTCTTGATGTAAAGCCGAGCGTACAACTTTTGATTTTTTAATTTCCAAATATGAAATAATTGAACTGTAAAATTGTCTTTTCCCACTAAATTATTTAATATTTCCTTCTAAATTTGCATGGCTATCCCACAGAACCCAACAGTTCTGTCATTTTTTTTACTTTTATTTGTGTCAAAATGACACATTTATTCCCAAGGTATTAACAAAACTTATGAAAAAAACTCTTATCACTGCGCTGACTTTATTGGCGAGTGTAACCTTTGCTCAACATAAAGCTGATTTTCATCAATGGGCGGCAACACCTCCAATGGGCTGGAATAGTTGGGATTGTTTTGGTCCGACAGTAACCGAGTCGGAGGTAAAAGCCAATACAGATTATATGTCCAAAAACCTCAAACAGTTTGGTTGGGAGTATGTCGTGGTGGATATTCGCTGGTATGTATCCAACGACAAAGCGCATGGCTATAACCAGACTGACCCTCAATATAATATCGATGAGTATGGTCGTTTGTTACCTGCCGAAAATCGTTTTCCGTCTACCAAAGGAGGAAAAGGTTTTAAGCCCTTAGCCGATTATATTCATAGCAAAGGACTCAAGTTTGGGATTCACATTATGCGTGGTGTGCCAATTGTGGCGGTCGAAAGAGGCTTGCCTATCAAAGGCACAAAAGTGACTGCTAAGGATATTTATTCTCCAGCAGACCAATGTCGTTGGTTGCGTGATATGTACACGATTGTGCCCGATAAAGTTGGTTCACAAGAATATTATAACTCTATTTTTGAGTTGTACGCTTCTTGGGGATTGGATTTTGTAAAGGTCGATGACCTTTCTTCTCCGATTTATTTCGAAAAAGAGGTCGAGATGATTCGTAAGGCAATTGACAGAACTGGTCGTAAAATTTTGCTAAGTACTTCACCAGGCGAAACTCCTATTGACCACGCAGACCATGTGCAAAAAAATGCCAATATGTGGCGTACTGTTGGCGATTTTTGGGATAGCTGGGAGCAACTCAAAGAGCATTTTGAAGTGTTTGAGCGCTGGAATAAATGGAGAGCCTTTGGGGCGTATCCTGACGGAGATATGTTGCCAATGGGTCGTATCGGTATCCGTGCTGAAAGAGGTAATCCTCGTATGAGCAACTTCACCAAGGATGAGCAATATACACTCATGACGCTATGGAGTATCTTCAAATCTCCCTTAATGTTTGGTGGGAATTTCCCTGATAATGATGCGTTTACGAATGCTTTAATTACTAATACTCGTGTGTTGGAGGTCTTGAAAAAAAGTACTAATAACAGACCTTTATTTACGAAAGAGGAAAGCGCTGCTTGGGTAGCTGATGCTCCTCAAAAAGGAGAAAAGTTCTTGGCGGTATTTAACAAAGCCGACCAGAAAATGGCAGTAGAAGAAAAGGCTGTATGGAAAAGTGGACTTATTTCAAGAGATACGCCAAATCAAAGTCAATCGTTGGATATTCCTTTGAAAGGGGCGAAGACGCTCTATTTGGTTACTACAAACGGAGGTGATAATACGGATTGGGATCATGGCGATTGGGCAAATCCAGTTTTGTACAATGATAAAAACTCTCTATCGCTTACAGAATTAACATGGAAAAAAGCTACTGCTGGTTGGGGTAAAGTTCGAGTAAATCAAGGTGTGTCGGGTAGTGATTTAGTGGTTAACAAGAATAAGGAAAAAGGGATAGGAACTCACGCCAACTCGGTCATTGAGTTTGATATTCCTGAAGGATATACGCATTTCAAAGCTTTGGTAGGGGTAGACAATGCTGCTGCTATGCAAAATGTGGGAGCTACTATGCAGTTTATGGTATTTACCGAGGATCCTGCTGGGCCAGTCGTTCCCGAAAAATCAGCGATTTCGATTGATTTGAAAGCGCTTGGGTTTATTGGAAAATGCCAAATCGTTGATTTATGGTCTGGAAAAAAAGTGGGTGTTTTTACAGGTACTTTTTCTCCAGAAATTAACCGCCACGGAGCAGGGATGTATAAAATTATTCCTGTCAAATAATCTTGATTTTAACCTTTAACCGAATATCAATTTTATGAAAAAACTACTTTTTCTCTTGTGCTTTTTTACGATAAAACTCTCAGCACAAACTATTAAGCAAGATTCTGTTTACCTTTTTTCTTATTGTTCCTTAAAAAATGATGGCAAAATTGGCTTACAACTTGCGTGGAGCACTGACAAAAATACATGGAACTCCATTGGAAGCGATTTTGGTGTATTGGGTTCTGATTATGGTACTTGGGGTGCTCAAAAAAGAATGTTAAGCCCATTTTTATGGATCGGTGCGGACGGACTTTGGCATTGTGTTTTTTCGGTAAATGAAAAGGATAATGCCTTGGCACATGCTAGTTCGGTCGACCTAATCGCTTGGGGACGTCAGAGTTATCCAGTGTTTACAGGAAGTGAAAACTGCTTGCTACCAGAGTTTACTTACGATACCAAAACGAAGCAATATCTTATTTCTTGGTTGAGTAAAAAAGGAGATATGACAGAGGTTTTTACCACAACAACCAAAGATTTTAGAAGCTATGGAAAAGAACAAAAAGCGTCTTTGTCGGCTCGTTTAAATCTTAGAACCGAAGTTAAATTAGGGGAAAAAACCGAAACAGGTTTGGTGTATAAAGTTTCTTCAGCAGTTGTCAATAAGCTCTTGAAGCATTTGGATACTGAAAAAGAAAGACAAAAGTTGTATCGTGAAAACTTGTATGAGGATACTGTAAAGCTAGCGAATTTAAAGCCATTATCGGCGCAAGTAAATGTTGATTTTCAGAAAAGAAAACCGATTAGTTCAACCTTGATGGGTATCTTTTTTGAGGATTTGAATTATGCAGCCGATGGTGGTCTCTATGCCGAATTAATTCAGAATAGAGATTTTGAATATAAACTTTCCGAAAAAGGAGGTAAAGATAAAACTTGGACGGCGACAAAAGCTTGGCATACAACGGGTCAAGCCAAACTGACTATAGACTCTATACGTCCAATTCATTACAACAATGCTCACTTTGCCGTATTGACTACCACACAAAAAGGCGATGCTTTAGTAGCAGAAGGTTATGAAGGGATTGCATTGAAGGCTGGAGAAGGTTATTATTTCTCTTTATTTGCCAAAAATATCAATGGAAAAAACAGCAAACTTTCGATTCAGTTGAAGGATGCATCGGGTAAAGTTTTCGCTGAAGGGGCTGTGAATGTGAAAGGAGATGTTTGGCAAAGGTATGAAATTAGTTTATTGGTCAAGGAGTCAACCGCCAATGCTGAGTTATCGATTGTTCCAGAAACCGCTGGGCAATATGCTTTAGATATGATTTCGCTTTTTCCGAAAAAAACCTTCAAAGGTCGTCGCAATGGACTTAGAGCGGATATTGCACAGGCTCTTGCCGACCTACATCCACGTTTTGTGAGATTCCCTGGAGGCTGTGTGGCACACGGCAATGGTTTGGATAATATTTACAAATGGAAAAATACGATTGGAAAGTTAGAAGAGCGCAAACCGATGTTTAACCTTTGGGGCTATCATCAAAGTATGGGTATTGGTTATGGTGAATATTTTCAGTTTTGTGAAGATATAGGAGCCCAACCTTTACCAGTGATTGCGGCAGGCGTTTGTTGCCAAAACTCAAGTGTGGGTGGCGCTGGACAACAAGGTGGTATCCCGATGGAACAAATGGATAGCTATATCCAAGATATTTTAGACTTAATTGAATGGGCGAATGGCGACTTGACTACCAAATGGGGTAAAGTGCGTGCCATGAATGGTCATATCAAGCCCTACAACTTGAAATACATCGGCATTGGAAACGAAGATTTGATTACAGATTTGTTTGAAGAGCGCTTCAGAATGATTTTCAAAGCCATCAAAGCAAAATATCCAGAAATCGTAGTAATCGGAACTGTTGGCCCTTGGTCGGAGGGAACTGATTATGTAGAAGGCTGGAAACTAGCGAATGAAATCAATATTCCGATGGTCGATGAGCATTATTATCAATCGCCAGGCTGGTTTATCAATAACCAAGATTATTATGACAACTATGACCGTAGTAAATCTAAAGTTTACTTGGGCGAATACGCAGCACATATCGGTGGAAGAGCCAATAATTTGCATACTTCCTTGGTTGAGGCACTTCATTTGAATAGTCTTGAGCGCAATGGCGATGTGGTAAGTATGTCGTCGTATGCACCGTTATTGGCAAAAGAAGGACATACCCAATGGAAACCTGACTTGATTTTCTTTAATAATACCGAAGTAAAAACTACGGTTGATTATGAAGTTCAAAAGCTATATGGCGTTCATGCTGGAGAAAGCTATATTGCGAGTCAGTTGGAGTTGTCGGATAATGATTCATATCTTAAAAAACGAATTTCTGTTTCGGTTGTTGAAGAGAGTGAAACCAAAGATTTGATTATCAAATTGGTGAATGTATTGCCAACTTCGGTTGATACTAAATTGAATTTGAAGGAATTCGATTATCTCCCAGAAGCACTTAAAATTACCCTTGCAGGCAATTTAAAAGATACCAAAGTAACGCCTGTGGAAAGTAAACAGTCGGTTGCTCAAAGTTTTTCAACCAATCTTCCCGCACATTCGTTGACGGTAATTCGTTTGAAAAGAAAAAGTAAATAATTGAAGATTTAGAAATAAGTCACACTTAATTATCAAGTACAAACATGAGTCATCCCTAATTTAGTGATTGAGCGCATGAGTGATTATTTTTAATAGGTATTTTATTCGTAGAGACGCAATGATTGCGTCTTAAGCCGAGTCATATCTAGCATGGTTTTATCAAAAAAGCGGTCGAAAAATATTTTCCGACCGCTTTTTTGATAAAACCTTGGAGAATAATCCCAATCCTAAAATTCTGGATGACTCATGTTTTATGATAGGTAATTAGGCAATTTATACTATTTGAGCGACATAAGGTGTTTTAACGCTGTCTTACCATAAAATAAAAATATCAAATAAGTGTTTGATTAATAGTTGCTTATGTGATACTTGCGGATGTTATAACTAAACTCTACAAGTAATGAAAGCGACAAGCATACCGGATCATGAAAGAACGTTTGCCTTAAATGGTATTGACAGTTCTGGGAAGAAGTTTAATTTTCAAGATTTGAACCTTCAAATTGGTAATACAAACCAAAGCATTGACTTCAAGGTTTGCAATTTGGAAGGTAATGTTGGAGATTTTTACTACAGGGAAGAGACGAATAAAAGAAAGATAGTTCTCCATTACACTATGGGGTATCTTAAAGGCGATATCGCAACTCTTACGGGAGCAGACCACGTGTCAGTCCCCTTTGTGGTTGCAAGAAATGGAACAATCTATAACTTATTTCCATCGAAATATTGGAGTTATCATTTAGGTCCTGGAGCTTCTGGAGGTAATACCCAAATGAGTAAAGAGAGTATTGGTATCGAAATATCAAATATTGGTCCATTAGTTTTGAATGGAAATAATTTAACCTCGGTCTACAGTAACTCTGATATTTATTGTAGTTTGAATGAAAAGCAATTTTATGTAGCTCAAAATCCAAGTGTTAAAAACTATGGATACTACGCTAGTTTTACAAATGCCCAATATATTTCAGTTATTAAGTTGGTGAAGTTTTTAATCGCAAAATATAATATTCCTGAGGTTGTAGTCAATGACCCTGCTGGACTAATGAATGATAATGATTTTGCTACCTTTAGTGGAATCGTAACTCATACAAACTGTCGTAAAGATAAAACAGATATTGGCCCTGCATTCGATTGGCAAAGATTTGAAGATGGATTAACGAATTTTTAGAAAAAATCACTTGTCTGTTGTGCTATTTAGTGAATCAAAAAGAAAATTGTCGTATTTAGGATAGTAGAAGAGATTTAAGTATTTTGCCAAAAATCAACATTCACATACTATGAAAAAATCGACGATAATCTACTGCTTAATATTGACGGGCTTATTTGTACGTTGTTCAAACTTTAAAGATAAAACTGAAGTAAGTAATGATGACGCTTTGAAAGCTGCTAATCTGGCTCTTAAACCCGTTTACGATGGTATTTATCGTGTAGAAGGCGACTCAGTAGTAATACCTAGTTTTGAAATTGAAGTTGAGTTGAGTCCAAAGGCTGAGGCTAAAATCGAAAAGGATAAGGAAAGCATAATCGTGTCTGCCTCTTTTTCAGGGATTCCGATTGACCCAAATTCTCCGAATATGCAAGAGTGGGCAGAAGGTGGAATTGCTGGAAAAGAAATAGAACTAATGGGTCAGCGAGTGGCTAGATTTGAAAATATTAAGGTGAAAAGAAGTATCTTAGATTCTATTATTGGAAAGGACTTGGAATTGCTCATCAATGTATACTCAGGTCGTAGAACAAACCCCGACAACTTGTTAGACTGTGGCATACTTTCTGAAAAAATGGCAAAGGTTCAAAATAAGAAATTTGTTCTAAAGGCTAAATTGATTTACGGAGAATAGGTGAGAAATAATTGAGTGAATTGAGATTGAGTGACTATTTTCATCTGTAGAGCCTCAATGTCTTACTTGTTTGTGTTTATTGGAAAAAGGTATCAAAATATTAGGCATTTATTAGCTATTAATTAAAAAAGGCGTTCAAGAAAGCCATTTCGAACGCCTTTTTTTATGCTATAATTTAGAATGATACATCATGAAACACAAAGTAAAGTGCCTCTAAGTATAAAATATAGATAAAAATAATCACTTAATTAGGGACAACACATTTTCAAACTTTATTTCCTCGTCGAACTCTGTCTAGTCATCAACTCTGTTTCCAGAATCACCTCATTGATTTTGGGGATACCATTATTTTTACGAATATCGTCAAAATAAACACGGGCTGCTCTGATACCTAATTCCTTACTTTTTTGATCAACAGAAGATAGAGAAGGATTCATAATAGCAGTGAAGGTTTCGTTGGCAAAACCAAAAATGCCCAAATCTTGGGGCACTCGGATACCCAGTGATTCTGCTTTTTGTAAGACAGCTACTGATTGATGGTCTGACACTGTAAAAATTGCATCTGGTCTATTGGTATCCTTTAAAAGCTGGTCTATCACTTCTGTAACAACACTCAAATCAAAAACATCATCAAACAATAGGGGGGCTTGTGCCGAAAAATCTGAATCTTCCCAAGCTTGCAGAAAACCATCACGACGTTGTTTGAAAGTAGTTAGGTGGGTAGGACCACCCAAAAAAGCAATGCGTTTATATCCTTGACCAAAAAGACTTTGCATGACATCATACGCTGCTTTTTTGTTGTCATTCAGAACTTTACAACTATTTAGTTGGTCGAGATAACGATCAATTTGAATTAAAGGAATGTTATGCTGCGCGATATTTTCCAAATGTTCGGTTGTGGTAGTTTCGGCTGCCACTGAGAGAATAATACAGTCTACATTTTGCCTAACCAAGGTGTCTACAGCCATACTTTCACGCTGGAAAGATTCATGCGTTTGACAAATTATAAGACTGTGATTATGTTCGAAACAGATTTCTTCAATTCCTGCAATAATTTCAGAGAAAAAACTCTGATTAATATGCGGTACAATTACACCAAGGGTTTTGGACGAACCTTGTCGCAAATTGGCGGCGTGCGAATTAAGCTTAAAATTCAATTCTTTGGCTTTTTTCTTTACCGCAGCCACTACTTCAGGATTGATAGAAGGGTGTTCATTTAGGGCTCTCGACACATAAGATGCCGAAATTCCCATGGCTCTTGCCAAATCATATATGGTGATTCTTCTCTGACTCATTTTCTAAAATAACAGGGTTTAGTACTGTTACATGGCTAATTACGAAGTAAAGTTACGTTTTATTCATATCTACCGAATACTTTTTGCTAAACAAACAAAAAGATAATAAAATATATGAATAATAATATTTCAAAATATTTGCTTTATCCTAATAACCTTTTTAACTTTGTTCATTATCATTTTTAATCAAGGCTGTCATCGACTTGCCTTTTATTTTACCTCTAAAAGTGTCAAATTGACACATTGTAAAAAAGACCGATTTATGTTAAAAAAAGTTGTTACCTCTTTTTTCCTATTTATAAACCTTTGGGCGACTGCACAAACAGAAAAAGCACAGAATCCAATTATTTTTGCAGATGTGCCCGACATGTCGATGATACGGGTAGGTGATACCTATTACATGAGTAGCACTACCATGCACATGGTACCAAATGTACCCATTATGAAATCCAAAGATTTAGTGAATTGGCAGTTGGTGAGTTATCCTATAGATACACTTGCCACTATTGATGAGCTGAATTTAACGAATGGGAAAAGTACCTACGGACGTGGTTCTTGGGCAAGTAGTCTAAGATTTCACCGAGGCACCTACTATGTAACCACGTTTGCTCAAACAACTAATAAAACTTACGTTTTTACTACAAAAAATATCGAAAAAGGACCTTGGAAAGTCCATTCTTTTTCACCATCCTATCATGATCATACCTTATTCTTTGACGATGACAAGGTGTATTTAATTTATGGTGGAGGAAAATTAAATATAATTGAACTTAAGAGTGATGCTTCTGGGGTGAAAGAAGGAGCTACTCCTCAGGTGCTAATCGAAAATGCAAGTGCTCCTGCTGGAACAGTGGGTTTACCTTCTGAGGGGTCACAATTATTCAAAGTAAATGGGAAATACTATTTGTTTAATATTGCGTGGCCGAAAGGTGGTATGCGAACGGTTGTAGTTCACCGTGCGGATAAAATTACAGGACCATGGGAAGGCAAAGTGGCCTTTCAAGACAAAGGCGTTGCGCAAGGAGGCTTGATTGATACTCCAGATGGAAAATGGTTCTCTTATTTGTTTAGAGATTACGGTGCCGTCGGTCGCATTCCTTATTGGGTACCTGTAACTTGGGAAAATGGCTGGCCAGTATTGGGCGAGAATGGTAAAGTTCCTGCTACACTCGATTTGCCAGCAAGCAAAGGATTAATTCCACATTTGGTAAACTCTGATGAGTTTACGCGTAAAAAAGGAGAACCCTCGTTGCCGCTAGTTTGGCAATGGAACCATAATCCTGAACACAAACTTTGGAGCCTTACCGAACGAAAAGGTTTTTTACGTCTCAAAACTGCTCGTATAGATACGTCGTATTTATTGGCAAGAAATACATTAACACAAAGAACTTTTGGTCCAACTTGTTCGGGTAGCGTTTTACTTGACGTTTCAAATATGAAAGAGGGCGACTTTGCTGGATTAAGTTTATTACAAAAGATTTTTGGACAAGTAGGGGTGAAAGTTAAGAATGGCAAAAAATCAATCATAATGGTAAGTGCCAATACAGGAAAGCCTGTTGAAATCGAAAATGTAGCTATTACTCAAAACCAAGTTTATCTAAAGGCTTCCTGTGATTTTACAGATCTGAAAGATATTGCGGTATTTTACTACAGTCTCGATGGAAAAAATTGGATTAAGATAGGCGAGCCTCTTAAGATGAAATATACCCTGCCGCATTTTATGGGTTATCGATTTGGCCTATTTAATTATGCCACCAAAGAAATAGGAGGTTATGCTGATTTTGACTATTTCAGAATTAGTAAAGACCTATAAAAATATGAGTGAAATAAGAGTTTTGAGGCGAGCAATTGTTTCGATTTCGGATGTTGGATTTCGGAAGTGTAAGCTTCTATATTTCTGTATTTCTGAAATCAAAAATCCTAAATCAGAAATAGTTAGAAATGCTTACTCACAACTCATAATTCAACACTCTGAACTAAAACAGTGTATTAATTATTTTGGATAGATAATGAATAGTTAAGATATGCTCCAAGAAATTCTTGGAGCATACTTTTTATAAAGGATTATAATGTCATTTTTAGCTGAATGAAATAAGTTATTACCCAAAGCTCCCAATGATTCGGGAAAAGTGTTCTTAAAGTAGTCATCGATTTTTGTAAGTGATTGGATACCGACTGTTTGTTGATATTCATCAAATCAGCAATTTCATCATGACTGAGTCCTTGGTAAAATTTAAGAAAAAGAACTTCTCGTTGGCGTTTTGGCAATAATTCAAGGGCTTTTCTAACACGTTGCTCGTTTTGAGAGTATATTTCAGTCGAAATCCATTGGTCTTCAACGTTGGTTTCGTCTGCGATATTGGCCTCCTCAGAGTCTACATCAGTACTAAAATCCTGCCATTTATTTTTACGCATTTGATAAAGCAAATTATTTCTAACCGCTCTAATCAAATAAATACTCATCACATTGATAGTACCAATGGTTGCCCGTTTTTCCCATAACTGAAGAAACAAATCTTGAATAGCATCTTTGATGGCTTCCTTGTCGGCAGTAAAGTTCAAAGCATAATTGAACAATAGACGATAATGTGCCTCGCATAATTTACTGAATGCTGCACGGTCACCTAGCTGAGTTTGTTCCCACAAGGATACATACAACTCGTTATTTTTTGATAGAGAGGCTGACTTTACCATAATTTTGCTTAATTGATTAAGCAAATGTAACAAAAAAAATAAATAATGATATATTTTTACGAAAAAACTTTAGCGATATTTCTAAAAATAAATAAGCACATTACTTTTTTACCAAAAAATGACAACTTGATTAAACGTTTAATGAAAATATATTTAGTCTTTATTAAGCGTAAATTTACCTTTTCTTGTTACTAAAATACATGTAGGCAAAGTCCACAAAAAAATATTTTAAAAAAAGAGTATCACAGGAGTATTCTCACATCTTATGATTGAAGAATAGAAAAAGTGCAATAAATCCTATGCAAGATTATAGACAATATAAGCCAACAGACTTTATTTCGGATGATTCTTTCCGAGCATGGGTTTTGGAAAATTCGGAAGGAGATACTGCCTTTTGGGAACAATGGATGCTATTAAATCCAGATAAAAGAGCTGATGTTTTGGAAAGCAAAGGCATTTTATTGTCGATTTACAAAGCTTTTGAAAATATAAATGATACAGAAGTCGCTTTTGAACTAGAAAAACTTAATGAACGATTGGATGAGTCTGAGGCTCAGAATAAGGTTGTTCGTTGGCCGTGGAACAAAATTTTCTATGCTGCTGCTTCTATTTTACTGATTTTAGGTCTATTCTGGTTGAATCAGCGTCATGAAGCCTCTCAGCAAATAGAAAATAATATTGCTTTGGCGCAAGGCTCAGCATTGAAATGGGTTACGAAGGAAAATACCACCAACAATCAGATGACTGTAAACTTGGAAGATGGAAGTACAATTGTTTTACAAAAAAATAGTAAGATTCTTTATCCAGAAAAGTTTGAAAAAGAACAACGGAAGGTAATATTGATAGGAGAGGCATTCTTTGAAGTCGCCAAAAATCCATCAAGACCATTCTATGTTTTTGCGAATAAATTAGTAACTAAAGTGCTGGGTACAAGTTTTTTAATACAAGCCAATGAAGCCGATAAAACGGTAAAAGTAGTGGTTAAAACAGGGAAAGTATCAGTTTTTGAAAATACGGTAAGCAATCTTGGTGAACACACAACCAATAAAAAATTACAAGGATTGGTGTTAACGCCTAACCAACAAGTGGTGTTTGATGAAACTGATAAAAGAATGATCAGAAGTCTGGTGGATTCTCCTAATTTACTAAAGGTGCCAATTCAGAATCAGGTATTTGAATTTAATAATGTACCAATTGCTGAAGTTTTCAAAACCTTGGAAAAAGCTTATGGAATTAATATTGTGTATGATGCTGAGGTCATGAAAAACTGTTATTTGACAGCTTCTTTAGACGATGAACCACTTTTTGAGAAACTTAATTTAATCGGTAAAACAATTGATGCCAAATACGAACAAGTAGATGCGCAAATTGTGATATACTCTAACGGTTGTTATTAAACGTCGAATGCTATCAATTTTTAGTATTAAAAAAGTAAACCTTATTATTATGTAAAAAACTCGGCTATTAGCCACAAAAAAGAAGCGAAGGTGTTCCCGCACCCTCGCTTCAAAACTCCCTATCTTCTTTGGCAATGATGATTCACACTCAAAAAGTGTGCTGGGGGAGTATTTGCCGATTCGAATACGACAAATCAAACAAAAGTATGAAAAACAAAGTACTATTTCAAAAAACAATCCTAAAAGTCATGAGGATAAGTTTCTATCAGGTGCTTATTGCGATGATCTGTACAACCATAGCCGAAGCCAGAGAAGGTGTGGCTCAGAGTGCGTTAAATCAGAGACTGAGTGTTCAAAGCAATAACCAATCGATTGTAAGCATTTTACATAAATTAGAAAAATTGTCGGATGTACGATTTATGTACAATCCACAAATTTTTGGTGGTGATGCCACCTCAAGCATTTCAGCAAAAAATGAAACACTAGATAATGTTTTGGAGCATTTGCTTAAACCTTTAAGGGTTGATTATGAGATGGTTGGCAATAAAATTATTCTGAAAAAGAATATGATGTTATCGACTATTGCTAACCTCGAAACTCGCATCAATACGACAATCATGCTCGGTGACCAGACAGTAAAAGGGAAGGTTGTAGATGAAAACGGACAGCCTATTCCTGGTGCAAGTGTCATCATTAAAGGGACTACTAAAGGAACTACCTCCGACGAAAAAGGAGAATTTAGTATCATGGCGCCAGAAGCTGGAGCGCTTATTATTTCGTCGGTAGGTTTCAGCAAAAAAGAAATCAATATAGCAAAACGTGTATCTATTAACGTTACTCTCGAGTCAGACGTAAAGTCCCTCAATGAAGTCGTAGTGGTAGGTTACGGTACTGCCAAAAAAGCAACATTAACGGGTTCGGTCGCAACAGTATCTGCTCAAACCTTTAAAGATCGTGGTCCAGTATCTAGCCCCTTAGCTGCTTTACAAGGTCAGGTTCCGGGTGTGACAGTTACCCGCAATTCAGCGCAGTCGGGGCGTGAAGGTTGGAATTTCCAAATCCGTGGAGCCGCTTCGGTCAATTCTACCGAACCTTTGGTCATTGTAGACGGCGTACCAGTGCCAAGTGTAGGTACATTGAACTCTTTTAACCCGAACGATATTGACAATATCTCTTTCTTGAAAGATGGTGCTGCGGCAATTTATGGTTCTAGAGCTGCGGGTGGAGTTGTTTTGATTACCACAAAAAGAGGTAAATCTGGTAAAGTGGTGATTGATTATAATGGTTCAACATCCATCAAACGTGTGGGTTTATTGCCTAAATTGGTTGATATCAACGGCTGGGCTCCGCTTGTGAAAGAGGCTCGTGCTACAGATGGTTTTCCGGTAACAGATATTTGGTATAACTACGGCTATGTGGC
This sequence comes from Flectobacillus rivi, assembly GCF_030056655.1. NCBI lineage: Bacteria > Pseudomonadati > Bacteroidota > Cytophagia > Cytophagales > Flectobacillaceae > Flectobacillus > Flectobacillus rivi. The sequence continues at coordinate 432,700 of NZ_JASHIE010000003.1, read as the reverse complement.
AGAAAAGGCTTTGGCAGCAGGAAAACAATGGTTGACTAAAGCCGAATACGATGCCATGAGCACCACTGGTTCGGGCTTATTTGGTGATGTAAAGGACTTCACTTTCTTCAATGGGACAGAGCAAGATATGCTTTGGGGTAATGCCACTTCTACCGAGCATCAACTAAGTATTTCAGGAAGTTCAGAAAAATCTGGCTATCGAATTTCGATGGGGTATTTGAGCGATGGAAGTTTATTAAAAGTAGGAAATAATTATTCTAACCGCTATAACTTTCGTTTGACACACGACTATAAATTTTCTAGCAAATTGGCGTTAGCAACGAACTTTTCATACGAAAAACAAGATATTATTCAACCTACCTATTTGGGTGATGTCTTGAATAATGGAAACCAGCCAGGAAAGCCTCTTAACGGAGAAACCATCAACGGAAAACCTTATGTTTGGGGCTCAGGACTTGGAAATGCTTCTGTCAACAAAATTGCTGATTTGGGAGGAGATAATAAAGAATATAACAATCGTTTGAATACCAACTTCAATTTGACTTATACGTTTAGCCCGAAACTCAAGGCAGTTGGTTATGCGGGATATTACAACTTGAATACAGATATTCGTACGCAAGGCAACTCAATTGGCTGGTATGATTATACGGGTACTGTGCTAATTTCGAATTTACCTTCAAGAAGCTTCTATCAACGTTCTTCTCGATTAGAAACCAATTATAACCTAAATGGATACTTAGAATACGAGAATGAACTGCTGAAAGATCATCATTTTAAAGCAGTGCTAGGAGCACAATACGAACGTTACGAAAACAATATTTATATCGCCAAAACCTTTGATGTATTAGCCAATGTACCGCCTTCATTGTCGTTGAGTACTGGCGACCCAACCTCTAAAACGGTAACTGAAAGTCAAACACATACGGCATTAGGAGGGTATTTTGCTCGTTTGAACTACAATATTGCAGATAAGTATTTTGTAGAAGGAAATGCAAGATATGATGGCTCTTCTAAATTTAGACCAGAAGACCGCTGGAAATTGTTTTATGGCGTATCTGGTGGTTGGAGAATCGGTCAAGAGAATTTTATCAAAGACTTAAACATTTTTGATGAACTAAAATTAAGAGGCTCTTATGGTGTAATGGGCAATCAAAGCGGTATTTCGAACTACGATTATATCCAATTTTTGAACCTTGCTTATTCTACTAGCTCAACAGACGCCAGCTATCCGATTATCGGAACAAGTCCAGTGGTGAGAGTATCACCTACCAGTACACTCGTGGCGTATGACCGTTCGTGGGAGCGCTTAGAAGCTAAAAATTTAGGACTTGACTTTACGGTTCTCAACCGAAGATTATCAGGTACTTTTGAATATTTCTGGAAACGCAACGGCAATATGTTACTAAGCCGTACTTACTCGGCAGTAATGGGTGCAAATGCACCGACTGGAAATAATGGAGATTTGAAAGTTTGGGGTTGGGATTTCTCTTTAAACTGGCGTGATAAAATTGGCGAACTAACTTATAATGTTGGTTTTAATCTTTCAGATAACCAAAATAAACTGGTCAATTTCGGAGGACAGACTTTGATAAGTAGCAACAACAGAGGTTTCAATGGTGCCGTAGAAGGTTATCCTATCAACTCTTACTTTGGTTTGGTGTATGACGGTCGAATCCAAAATCAGGAGCAGTTGACCGCCTATCGCAAATACATCACAGGCAATAACATTGGAATGCCGTCTGGAGCCGAAAATGCACAAGCTAACAACCGCTTGGCACTTGGCGACAATATGTACAAAGACGTGAATGGTGATGGTAAAATTACTTTTCCAGAAGATGCCGTTTATTTGGGTACAGACAACCCTCGCTATACTTATTCGTTCAACGCAGGCATTCAGTTTAAGGGTTTTGATTTTAATGCTATTTTCCAAGGTGTAGGAAAAAGAACCATCATTCGTGATGGCAACTGGAGAACTCCTGCGGCAGTAATCTTCCAAGCGCAAAACTCAGCATTCCTAAATCAATGGTGGACTCCTGATCATACAGATGCACGTTTGCCTCGTATTTCGTCTACTGGTACGATTAACAACTATAACTATTTCCCTTCTGACTGGGTAGCAGAGGATGGTTCTTATTTAAGGTTGAAAAATTTAGTGATTGGATACACCATTCCGAAAGCAATTACACAAAGAGCTAAAATAGAAAGACTTCGTGTGTATTTTTCAGGAAATGACTTGTTTGAATTTACCAAAATTAATGATGGCTGGGATCCTGAAGCACCAAGAACAGTATCAAATGCAGGCGATTCGAACAACCTGAATGTGAGTACTACAAGTCAAAGATTCCCTTTCTATCGCTATTTTACTTTTGGGGTAAATTTGACTTTCTAATAAAAATCTTCATGGTGTTGAGTACAATTATTTGATTATCAGAAATGTATAAAATTGAGAATTGTACTCATTTAAAATAGATAAAGAAAATGAAAAGTAAAAAGATATATATCAAAATAGCCCTAGCGGCGCTTTTATTTACGGGAGTAAGTTGCAACGACCTCGTAGATATGAAACCAATCAATGAAATTTCGGATGCAGATTATTGGAAAACACCAGATCAATTTAGACTAGCAGCCAACGAATTTTATACCTATTTAAGAAGCTTCTCAGACATTTTGAACGATATGCCTCATGCTGACCGTCGTTCCGACATCATGTATGTTTCTGGAGGCTCTACTTTTAGTAATGGTTCAAACACTGTTCCTTCTTCGGATGGTAATTGGAATACTGCTTATACTCGTATTAGAGCAACCAATTATCTTATTGAAAAGGCAAGTTCATATTCGCAACCCAATGATATTAAGACCTTTGTTGCTGAAGCGAAGTTTTTTAGAGCGTACACTTACTTTGATTTGTTACAACAATTTGGAGAAGTGCCAATTGTTACCAAAACGTTGACGACAACCTCCTCAGAACTAACTTCTCCCCAAAATTCTAGAGAAGAAGTAGTTAATTTAATTGTCCAAGACCTTGAAGCTGCTATTACAGATTTACCTCTTGAGAATGCGATTGCCGCTTCGGATAAAGGTAGAATTAGTAAAGGTGCTGCACAAGCTTTTTTGAGTAGAGTCGCGTTGTATGAAGGCACGTGGCAAAAGTTTCGTGGAAATACTGCTAGAGCAAACACTTTGTTAGACAAGGCTATATCAAATGGGGATGAGGTAATCAAAAGTACACAATATGAGCTTTTTGCACCTACAGCCTTAGGTGACTCAGCACAGAAGTATATGTTTATCCTAGAAAACCAGCAATCCAACCCAGCCAATATCACTAAAGCAGCTAATAAAGAGTATATTTTAGCCAATCGTTATGACTTTAACTTGCGTCAAATTCGCATGAACGTGACCAAAGCTACCCTTAACAATGTTTACTGGGTAACACGCAAATTTGCTAGTATGTACCTTTGTTCGGATGGTTTACCAATAGAAAAGTCTCCACAATTTCAAGGATACAAAACCACGACTTCTGAATATCAAAATCGTGATAATCGTATGCAATACACGATGATGGTCGATGGACGATATTATTGGAATAACCAAAACCCTGGCGCTCGTGTTACTTGGAAAGGTGATGCGATAGATATAGCCAACTCGAATGGTAAATATAAATCGAATTCAAACACAGGTTATGCTACCCAAAAATGGGCTACCGAAAGACGACTCGATGACAACCAAGAAGCTTACGACTATCCTGTAATCAGGTATGCAGAGGTATTATTAAATTATGCGGAGGCTGTATATGAGAGAAATGGAACAATTTCAGACTTAGATTTGAACCGCTCATTGAATGTAGTACGAAATCGTGTAAATAAATCAATGCCAAAACTTAGTAATGCATTCGTTGCAGCAAACGGTTTAGATATGCGTACCGAAATTCGTCGTGAAAGAACGATTGAGCTATACTTTGAAGGATTTAGAAGAGATGATTTGATTCGTTGGAAAACTGCCGAAATAGAGATGCCTATCGACATTCAAGGGATTCAATGGACAGGAACAGCCTACGAAACGTATTGGCCAAGTATCAAAAATAATGTGGTAAATGGCGTTTACAGAATAGAAACTGGAAGAAAATGGCAGGATAAAAACTACTTGTTGCCTATTCCTTCTCAACAAATACAATTGAATCCTAATTTGAAGCAGAACGCTGGCTGGTAATCCTGAATGATTTTATGACGTATAGGGTGTAAAGTAATGCCCTATACGTTATTCCTAACATGCCTAATCACTCCCTAATTTTGCCTTCTTGAAACGCCCTACACTTCTACTTAAAACCTCGAAATTTGATTTTCTAACATTTACTAAACGTTAACATGAAAACTTCTTTAACGTGGCAACTACGATTATTGTTTCTAATAATTGTAGGGTTGATGCCGTATGTCCATACTCAAGCACAAACCTTTACACATCCTGGAGTATCTCACAAAAAGTCTGACTTAGACAGGATGAAAGCCATGGTTGCTGCTGGAATTGAGCCATGGAAATCTTCCTTCAAATCACTTTCTCAAAGTCCTTATGCCAGTTATAGCTATGCTGTTCGAGGCAATGGTAGTACGACTTTAGCAACGGTTTCGACCATAACTGGTTTTAATTATGATGATATCAAATACGATGGACTAGCCGCCTACTGTAATGCCTTGATGTGGTATGTAACAGGAGATGAGCGTCATGCCAAAAAAGCAGTGGAGATATTCAATGCTTGGTCCTATCTGCAAATAATCAAAACGGGTGGTACTAGAAGTTTGGATGCTGGTCGTGTAATATGGAAATTGTTGGAAGGCGCCGAAATTATCAAGCATACCTACACTGGATGGAATGCGACCGACCTTGAAAGATTTAAGTCTATGCTAGTTTACCCAGGTTATTCGTCCACGGTAGAACCAACCGCTCAGATTAATAATGAAGAAGTGACCTTCTATTGGTTTATGTACAATGGTGATGCAGGTCGTCATGGCAATCAAGGAATTTTTGGGATGAGAGGTGTCGCTGCCATGGGTATCTTTTTGGATAATCGTGTGATGTACGAACGCTCTATTCGATACCTAAAAGGACTGCCTCACCGTGCTGATGACCTTCCTTATCCAGCTGGACCACCAATCAATGGGACAACTCCGACCAGTGCTTCAAATGAATATCAAGAGGTATATGCGTTGAACGGCTTTGATAATTCTGTTCCTGATTATGGGTATAATGAGTTAATTCAAAATTATGTTTGGGAAAATGGTCAATGTCAAGAAAGTGCCCGAGATCAAACTCACTCTTTGAATGGGGTAGGGAATATCTTGACCATTTGTGAAATGGCTTGGAATCAAGGCGATGATATCTATAGTTTTCTTGATAATCGATTGCTCAAGGGGATGGAGTACAGCTATCGTTACAATGTTTCGCTCAATTATCCTTATCCTGACCAGACAACTCCTTGGGAACCGACAGTTGAATCAGGTGAATTTATTAGTCGCCGTGATAGAACTGGTAGATGGCAATCGTTGAGAATGAATCCACTCAATGAAGGAAAAACCGCAACGACAAGAGCTACAGGGTTTAAATTTGACCGTGCACCAATTACCGAAATGGTATTGGGGCATTATCGAGATAGAATAGGAGTGAGTGCCAATAATTACAAATGGACACAACGTGCTTATGATATTTCGACACAAGAGTTAGGTGTTGAAAGCCAAGGTTTTGAAGTCGATTATCCAGGTTGGGGTGGTTTGACTTTTCACAGAACATCTCTTTCTCCTGGCGATGCTTGCTCTTTTGTGAATGGAAAACCTGTTTTTGCAATTCCCCATTTTCCTGCTACGATCGAAGCTGAAAACTTTGATTATATGCCTACCGATGGACAAAACAAAACATATTATGATTTAAGTAACTCAAATACTGGCGGTCAATTTCGTCCGAACGAAGCGGTTGACATTGAAAGTCGAACTAATGGAGGATACCACTTGACGTCTTTAGAGGCAGGAGAATGGGTAAACTATACGGTAAATGTGCCAACAGCAGGACGTTTTAAGATCAATATCAATGCTTTGGTTCTTGCAGCAGGAGGGAAAATCAAAATTGAGTTTGATGGAACAGATAAGACGGGCGAATTTGATATACGTGCAAATGGAAATTCTGCTTGGCAAACGATTACTGTTGCGCCACAAGTGAGCCTACATGCAGGTGTTCAAAGCATGCGAATCAAAATTGTGGGAGTTTCTAATGCCTTCAAGTTGGATAATATCGTGGTGGAATATCTTGGGGCCTTACCAACGCAAACAATCTCATTTCCTGCCATTGCTACAAAGTCATTTGGTGCGGCGAATTTCAATCCTAGTGCTAGTGCAAGTTCTGGGCTACCTGTAACTTATATGAGTTCCAATACTTCCGTAGCAACAATTGTCAATGGACTTGTGCAAATAGTTGGTGTAGGTTCTTGTCTGATTACAGCCTCTCAACAAGGGAATGATGATTATGCCGCAGCACAAAGCGTAAGTCGCACGCTATTAGTGACGGGTATCGCCGCTGGAGATTATCTTTCCTCTGGCAATATGAATTGGAATGGTGGAACTTGGAATATTTCAGATGGAAACGGTGGAATCGCAAGTTCAACCACGACAGCTCCGACTGCCAATACTAATGTTCATATTCTAACAGGACATACTGTTACCTTATCTACCGTAGCAGGTTCTTGCAAAAGTTTGACAGTCAATGCGCAAGCAACACTCACAGAAACAATTGCCCTCACAGTAGCCAATACCTTGATTATGGATGGCACGATGACACATACTGGTGCGATTACAGCAAATGGTGATGTTTTTGTGGGAGGTATTTGGACTGCCTCAAGTAATTTAACAGTAGCGAAGAATTTTTCTATTCAAAGTTCAGGCGTGTATAAATCTTCAACCGCACCAGGTGGGTCAGTTTTTAGTTTGACGGTCAATGGCAATGATGCTGTTGTTCGTGTAGATGGAACTTTAGGAGGAACTACCACAGGCAATAGCACCGTTGGAGAAGGAATCAGACTCTATCTTGGGGGAAGCGGTTCGCCAACGGTAACAGGTACAGGTATAGTAAATATTGCTCGTTTTCAACCAACTGGTAACAATATCCAAAATATCATTTTTGATATAGATATGAATTTTGGTAACAACAGTGTGCAATCGAGTGGGATAAATACCTTATCATTATTGGCAGGAACTTCTAATAAAACGCTGACTATTAATGCAGGAAAAACGGTAAAAATCTCTAATCCCAATGGCTCATTTCATTCCCCAACCAATGCGACAGAGGATAATACAGTAGCCGCCTTGAAATTAGGTGGAACGCAAAATTATGGAAATATGACCTACAATATTTTGGGAACTTTAGATGTAAGCCAAGCACATTTTGTCTTGTACTCCAACACCAGCACGTCCAATCCTTCAGCGGTTCAAACAATCGCCGTAAATGTAGGAACTCAAGGAATACTGAAATTGGGCTCTGATGTTAGAATGGCGAAGAATGCTGCCACTCAAAATATTTTTGTAAACGTAGCAGACGGAGGAATCATTGATGCTACTACGGCGCCTTTAAACTTAACCATAGCCCCAATTAGTGCCAATGGTCATACCACAAATGGTTCGGGTCAACTATGGTTTACCATGGCTCCTAACGCAGTCTACAAACAGGCTCTGAGTGCTGGAGTGGCAACGCCTCTTTGGGTGGGTGTGTCTAACACAAGTTACAATCCCGTTACAATTACCCCTAACGCTGCAACAGTGGTCGAAACAAGTCTTCAAACTGGCTTTGGCCCAAGTGGGTTGGAGACTCAAACTATCCAGCAAGCCGTTAATCGTACATGGAATTTGAAAACTTCTGATGCGGTGAGCAGTTCATTAAAGTTTGGATTCAACGCTTCTGATTTGAATGCAGGGGCAAGCGCCACTCAAGGAATGAAGCTTATTCGCTATAACTCCTCAACAAATACTTGGGAAAAAGTAGCCAATAGCACGCCACAATTAGGTCAAAATAACAGCTTTACTGTTTCTTATGATAATGTTTCACCACTGTCGAATTTTGTTCTGAGCAACAGATATTATGTGCCAGTGAATATTACGAATCTTAGTTCGTTTTACTGTAAAAATGCTCCTGCTGTAACACTAACAGGAACCCCTACAGGTGGGACTTTTACAGTAGATGGTAGTCCCGTAAGTGTATTCGATCCTGCAAGTTTATCTTCTGGAATGCACACAGTCATTTATGCTTTAGCAGATGGTGAAAATTCAGATACCTTGCAAGTGGAGGTAGGAGTCTCATTGATAGCTCCAAGTATTTCGGGTGCAGGAGTCTATTTTATGCCAAATCCAGTAACTCTAACTGCTTCTGGTTGTTCTGGTACCGTTCACTGGTCAAATAATACCTCAGGAAATACATTAACCATATCTGGTTTAGGAAGTTATTCATATACAGCTACTTGTGTTGTGAATGGTTGTGTTTCTCCTATCAGCGATGTGACAAATGTGGAAATCAAAAAGCTAGACCAGATGATTACCTTTGAGGAAATAACCAATAAGTACATCGACGAAGCAGACTTTACTCCAGTGGTTTCTTCTAATGCAGGTTTGGCTATTTCATTAGTAAGCTCAGACACAAGTATCGCCAAAATTTCTAATGGACTAATCAAATTAGTGGGCGTTGGGACTGTACAAATTACTGCTTCACAATCAGGAAATGGCAATTACAATCCTGCTGCTAATATCTCTAGGAGCTTTTCTATTTTAAGTTCTGTTAAAATAAAATATCAGAACGGAGATAATAGTACAACCAACAATCAAATTAAACCATTTTTGACCTTAGTAAACGAAAGTAATCATACAATCCCATACAACGAATTGACGGTGAAGTACTGGTTTACTCCAGAAAATTATACAGGTATCAATACATGGATTGACTATGCAGCACTTGGGAATTCGAATGTCAAAATGAGTTATTCTAATTTGCCTAATCCACGAAATAATGCCTTAGGATATGTAGAATACAGCTTTTTAGCTGCGGCAGGTAATCTGGGAGCAAATGCTAATTCAGGTGTAATTCAATCAAGATTTGCCAATACAGATTGGTCAGATTTGAATGAACAAAACGATTATTCATGGTCAAATACCAATTCCACTTTATTGGTGACTAACATTACGGTGTATAGAAATGGTAAATTGATTTGGGGACAAGAGCCGTCTTTGGTACCTGTCAACCAGTCGCTGAAAGTGTATGCAAATTCAAAGTCACAACCCAATTCAAACACTATTAGTACCTATTTAACCCTCAATAATGAAGGGAATAGCCCTGTAAACTACAAAGATGTGAAAGTTCGCTATTGGTTTACCAAAGATGGAAGTGCCAACTTAAACACCTTCTTTGACTATGTACAGATAGGTAATGCTCAGGTTAATGGAACTTTTGGCAGTGTTTCTAACAAACAAGGTGCAGATTCCTATTTTGATCTTGGTTTTAACGCCACAGCTGGAGTTCTTTATCCTTTATCAAATTCAGGAAATATCAATTTTAGAATTGCGAAAACTGATTGGAGTAACTTCAACCAAAATGATGACTATTCCTATATGAGTGTAAATGGAAATTCTTTGTTGTTAAATACCAAAATTTCAGTGTATTATCAGGGGAATCTAATATTCGGTTCTGAACCTAATACCTTGTCCAATAATGCAATAGGGAATAATCTGGCATTGATACAGTACAGTGTATATCCTAATCCTTCTTCTCAAAATAATGTCAAAGTAGCGTTGAAAAATGACATTAAGTTGGAAAATGATGTTCCAATTCGAGTATATAACAGCACTGGGATGCTTATTACTGAGAAGATAGTAGAGGCAGGTGAAACGAGAACAATAGAACTCAATTTACCAGACCAATTGACAACAGGTGTGTATTACATCCAATTAGGAAATATGCCATCTGTTAAGCTAATCCTTCAAAAATAGATCAGGTTTTTACAGATTCGAGAGTCTTTTTGAGGCTCTCGAATTTTATTTTATAGTTTCCAGTGTCTCTCGAAATGCTTGCTTACGAGCTTAACTTTTACCCTGTCAAAACTTTTTTACATATTTTTCTTCATAAAAGGGTATCAAATTCAAAAAGTGGCATCTTTTTATTGTGGACTACTTAGAAATTGCACTAAGAGTATATGATTCATTATAAAATCAATAATTTTTCATAGATTTTTAAGAAAGAGTAGAAATACAGTCTGTGGAGAGGATGGATGTTTTTTCAAAAACTAGGTTTTTTATGAGAATAATCGTTTAACTTGTATGCTACTTCCCGAAAAACTTAAAACGATTGTGTTTGTAGATGAAAAAAATGTCTATCAAAGAAGTGGCAAGCGCTCTTCAAATTTCTACTGCTACGGTTTCATATATCCTTAATGGAAAAGCCAAAGAAAAACGTATTAGTCCCGAATTAACAAAAAAAGTAACAGCTTTTATTGAAGAAAATAACTTCAGACCGAACCATTTGGCTAAGAGTCTCCGAACGGGCAAAACGAATGTGATTGGCTTGATTGTTGAAGATATTGCCGACCCTTTTTTTGCTAGTGTAGCAGGGCATATCGAAAATGTAGCTTATGAGAATGGCTACAAAATCATTTATAGTAGTACCAAAAACGACCCTAAAAAAGCTAAAGAGCTGATTGATACTTTCAGAGATCGTAATGTAGATGGGTATATCATTACGCCTACAGAAGGTATTGACAATGAAATTAAATATCTGATTGATAGTAAGTTGCCTGTGGTATTGTTTGATAGGAATTGTAATGATTTAGATATTAGTTATGTGGGAATGAACAATTTCGAAAGCTCATATCAAGCAGCGAAATACCTTATTTCACAGGATTATAAAAATATTGCATTTGTAACGCTCGACTCTGTTCAGCCCCAAATGATAGACCGTTTGCTTGGCTATGAAAGAGCGATTTATGAAAACCGTTTGACTTCTTTTGTCAAAAAAGTAGAGTATCGTGCTGCCAAAGAACATTTGATTATGGCGGAAATTGAGAATATGCTGAAAACAGAACCTCATATAGATGCGATTTTTTTTGCTACTAACTATTTAGCTATCACAGGAATAGAGTTGCTAAATCGCATGGGAGTAAAAATAGGAGAGGAGTTAGGCATGATGGTTTTTGATGACAACGATTTGTTCCGTATTCATCAGCCATCTATCTCAGCGATTGCTCAACCGATTCAGGAAATGTCTCAACAACTGATTAATGACTTGTTGGAACACATGCAAGATACCAACGAGTATACCAATAGAACAACCGTTTTGCCTGCACACCTTATTATCAGAGATTCGTCGAGTAAAATGCGCAAAAATGCTTAGATGAACCTATAAGGTGTAGATAGAAAAGTAATAATGCAAAATAAATTGCATTATTACGCTCTAGGTTAAAAGCATTAAGCACAGATATACCCTTTATTTCCACAAATAATATGTTTTAACTTTTAGCTTATGGCATAAAGCCCACAGCGCTAATATTTATCCCTTTTTTTAATTGATAGCTTAATCCTTTAAGCTAAGTGAATTGCTATGAAAAAAATATTGACTACTTGTATCGCTATTTGCTTGACTTGGAACGTAAATGCGCAGTTTAATCCTCAAAAAGAAATTGATTATTGTGCGACACAAGCCTTAAAAACTATCAACACTTTACCCGCCGATGGTCAAGGGAATAATATCCCAAGAAGTATCGAGAAGGATAAAACAGCTTGGCGACTTGTAGATTACAAAGATTGGTGCAGTGGTTTTTGGTCTGGCGCTTTATGGTATTTGTACGAGGGTACCAAGAATCCTCTTTTTAAAGAACAAGCCGAAAGATTTGATAAACAATTAAAACCTCTATCCCAAGAAAAGGCCTACGATCATGATCTTGGCTTTCAGATTTTTTGTAGTTATGGCAATGGGTATCGCTTAACGGCTAATTCTACCTATAAGAAGGTGATTCTCGCTACTGCCGATACATTGGCAACGCTTTATAATCCCAAAGTAGGGACGATTTTATCATGGCCTCGAGAAGTGAAAAAATTTGGTGCACACAATACCATCATCGACAATATGATTAATCTAGAGTTGTTGTTCTGGGCGGCTAAAAATGGAAAGAATAAAAAGCTCTACAAGATAGCCGAGCAACATGCACTAACTACTATGAAAAATCATTTTCGTGATGATTACACTTCGTATCATGTGGTGTTGTACGATTCGTTGACTGGGAAAAAAATCAAAGGAATGACCCATCAAGGTTATGCGGATCATACCATGTGGGCACGCGGACAATCTTGGGCAATTTATGGTTTTACCATGTGTTACCAATTCACTAAAAACCCTCAATTTTTAGATTTCGCTCAGAAAGTGACCGATGTGTATTTAAAAAATTTACCTGATAATACCTTGATTCCCTACTGGGACTTCAATACGCCAGAAATTCCGAATACAACCAGAGATGCCTCTGCGGCTGCCGTAACTGCATCGGCGTTATTTGACTTAGCCAACTATGTGAAAAGTCCACAAAAGAAGGCTTTGTATTTAGCCAAGGCTAAAAAAATGGTAGAAAGTTTATCGTCTGCCGAATATCAGAGTAGAAAAGTAAATAATGCATTTCTGTTACATTCCACAGGAAATAGACCAATTAATGGAGAGGTAGACGCTTCTATTATTTATGGAGATTATTATTATATCGAGTCCTTGTTGAAATACAAGAAATTGCTCAAACATCAATAAATCAATGTCACATAACCTCTGAATATACTTACTCATCTCGTCTATTGGGGTTTTAGATTTACACCTATTTGGATTGGATAGTTTTACCGAATAGACGGATGAGTAACAAACAAAAACAATCATTTCTAACATTATGATAAGAACTCTTACCATGACCCTGTGCCTGTTTTTAGGGTATTCTTTTGCCTTCGCACAGAAAGGGCTTATTCCTCAAACCCTTCAAACCATCAAATCACCTGATGGAAAATTAGTTTGTCAACTTTATCAAAAATTGGATAAAAAAGGGCATAAAGCAATTTTTTATACCCTTACCTACAATAGTACTCCAATTATCTTGGAGTCAGAGCTAGACATTCAGTTAGACAATCATTTATCTGAATTAGCTATGGCATTGAAGGTAGATAAAACTACCAAATGGTGTGAAGATATGGAGTTTCTCAGAGCGAGTTCATCCGAGGTAGATTCAGTTTGGAAGCCTTTGTATGGTGAACGTTCTGTAATAAAAAATCGCTATTCTGCTGCTACGATCGCTTTTCAAAAAAGTAGCAATCATGATTATAAAATGGATATTCAGGTGAGATTGTACAATGAAGGGCTAGCTCTTCGCTATTACTTCCCTGAAAATCCGAAAGGCTCTTATTACCAGATTACGGCTGAGAATACAGAGTTTTCGCTTCCTGCTGGGACAACGGCATTCTATACACAATGGGCACAAGGCAAATATCAAGAACTACCTTTAAAAGACTGGGTGGATTCGGGAGAAAGACCGATGTCATTGCGACTTGCGAATGGCTTGTGGGCGTGTTTGGCAGAAGCCGAAATGGTGAATTATGCTCGTGGAAAATTTGCTTTATCCAAAACCAAAAAGAATACTATTCAAACGAGCTTGTATGGGGGAGTAGATGCTATTACTTATTTTGGAACGCCTTGGCGAGTAATCATGGTAGCGGAATCGGAGGGGCAACTCATCGAAAATAATGATATTCTTTTGAACCTAAATCCTGCCAATAAAATTGCCAAAACAGATTGGATTAAGCCAGGGAAAATTATTCGTGAAATGACTTTGACTACACAAGGTGCCAAAGATGCGATTGATTTTGCTGCAAAAAATAACCTTCAATATATTCTGTTTGACTGGAAGTGGTATGGACCAGCCTTGACTTGGGATACTGATGCGGCCAAAGTGGTAGCACCTATTGATATGCCTGCTGTCGTGGAATACGGTAAGCAAAAAGGTGTTGGAATTTGGCTGTATGTAAATCTTCAATCTTTGGTTAAACAAGCCGATGAGATTTTCCCGCTTTACAAAAAATGGGGTATTAAAGGCATTAAGTTTGGGTTTGTTCAAGTGGGTTCTCAACATTGGACAACTTGGGTAGAGGAGGCCATAAAAAAATGTGCTGCCAATGATTTAATGGTAAACATACACGACGACTGGCGACCAACTGGTGAGATGCGAACTTATCCGAACCTCATGACCGCCGAGGGTATTAGAGGAAACGAAGAAATGCCAGATGCTTCTCATAATGTAATGCTTCCTTTTACCAGATATATTGGTGGCGCGGCTGATTATACGATTTGCTATTACACCAATCGAATTAAGACTACCCATGCCCATCAGTTAGCTATGGCAGCGGTTTACTACAGTCCAATTCAAACGCTGTTTTGGTACGATAAACCATCACAAAGTAAGGATGAACCTGAATTAGAGTTTTGGCGAAAAATCCCAACTACTTGGGATGAAACAAAAGTGGTAAATGGTAAAATTGGTGAATATATCACGATTGCTCGTAAGTCAGGAAATGATTGGTTTTTAGGATGTATGACTAACAACGCTGCCCGTAAGCTGACGATAGACTTTAGTTTTTTAACTGTAGGTAAAAAGTATAAAGCTCATCTCTATTTTGATGATGCAAACGTAAATACTACTACCAAAGTAGGGATGAAAACTATTAGCGTGGATTACACAAGCAAATTGGAGGTGGATTTGTTGGCATCGGGTGGATACGCCATCTGGTTTGAAGAGGAAAAATAGTTTAGAGAAACAGGTTAATTATGAAACATATAGGTGTTGATATTGGAGGCTCGCATATTACGGCAGCCCAAGTTGATTTACAAAAAGGAGAGGTCGTTGCTTCTACCTTATCAAGAGCAAAAGTTCATCCACATGGTAGTGCTGAAGAAATTTTGAGTATTTGGGCAGACACAATCAAGCGGGCATTACATGGCTCAGAAGATGGTCGAATTGGTATCGCGATGCCAGGTCCTTTTGACTACCTCACAGGGATTTGTTTGATGAAAAATGTCAATAAATACGAATCGCTGTATGGACTCAACATCAAACAAGAACTCTCAGATCGATTGGGGATTGATGTGCAAAATATCGTTTTTCGCAATGACTCAGAAGCTTTTTTGGCTGGCGAAATGCGTTTTGGAGCAGGCAAAGGGTTGGAAAAAGGAATAGGTATTACGCTTGGAACGGGGCTAGGTACTTCCATTTATCAAAATGGCGAAGCGCAGGATATGGCTTTAGGTATTAATTATCCTATGCTGGAGGGCGTAGCCGAAGATTATATATCCACTCGTTGGTTTGTGGATACTTATCAGTTAAAAACTCAAAATTCCATTGAAGGTGTCAAACAATTGGTACAATTATATCCTTCTGATGTGATTGCTCGTAAATTATTCGAGGATTTTGGTCAAAATCTATCTTCATTCATTCATGGTTTTATCAAACGATTCGAACCAGAAGTTATCATTATTGGAGGGAATATTGCCCACGCTTCAGAGAAGTTTTTCCCAACCATTATCCAACAATTAGCTGCATACAACCCAACGATTCAACTACATAAAACTATTCTAAACGAAGAAGCATCTCTTTTAGGTGCCATTAGCCATAAATGATTAATGCGTTAATCAAACATTATTGCTATCGGTTTCTGTCCTAAAGCACACCAAAATCATGTCTAAAATTAAAGCCTCTTTAACGGAGCGAAGGTACTTAGTTACCTTCGCTTTCGTTACCTCATTGTTTATGCTTTGGGGAATTGCACACGCTATGAGCGACGTGTTAAACAAACATTTTCAAAATGTACTTCAAGTAAGCAAAGCCCAATCTGGACTCATTCAATTATCCGTTTTTGGTGCTTATGCCATCATGAGTATTCCTGCTGGACTATTCATGAAGCGATTTGGGTATAAAGCTGGCGTATTGTTTGGCTTAGCCCTGTTTGCTTCGGGCACGTTCTTATTCGTTCCTGCTGCAAATGCCGAATCTTTCGGAATGTTTCGATTGGCTTTATTCATTTTAGGTTGTGGAATGGCGACGCTCGAAACGGTAGCACATCCCTTTGCAGCCGCTCTTGGCTCGCAAGAAACCTCAGACCAACGACTCAATTTATCCCAATCATTCAATGCCGTCGGAACGATCATTGGTCCTGCCATCGGATCCTATTTTCTATTGAGAGCTAGTGGAAATGAGGGAAATGATTTAGGTTCTGTAAAAAGTCTGTATGTTTCCATAGGAATAGCCATTTCTGTTGTTGCCGTATTATTCTCTTTTATTCAAGTGCCTAATTTAGAGGTTGCTCATCATGGTACTGAGTCAGATACTATGGAGGAAGAGACTCCATTATGGAAACAAAAACATTTTATCTGGGCAGTCGTCGCACAGTTTTTCAATGTTGCAGCCCAAGCAGGAACATGGTCATTCTTTATTAATTATGGACATGATGTCATGGGCTTTTCTGACGAACAAGCTGCCAATTACATGATTGTTTTTATGGCAATGATGGCGCTCGGTCGTTTTGTGGGGACTTTCTTGATGAAATTTATTGCTCCAAACAAGCTCTTAGGAATCTTCGCTACAGGTAGTATCATTGCTTGTCTGGTGGTAGCACAAGCTTGGGGTTGGATTTCTTACAGTGCCTTAATGATGATAAATTTCTTTTTCAGCATCATGTTTCCGACCATCTTTAGTTTAGGATTGAAGAGCCTAGGCAAACATACACAACAAGGCGCATCCTTTATTTCAATGGGCGTAGTCGGGGGTGCATTTTTCCCTCTTCTGATGGGATTAGTTGCCAACCAGAATGTTGCTCAGGCATATTATCTACCAATAATCTGCTATCTGGTTATTGCAGTTTTTGCATTTAGGTTATATAAAATAAAAAAATAATACAAATAGGGTATCTTAAGACCCGATTCATCTCCTTATCTCAGAAACTCAATTCTGAATATATCAAAATTACTTTTTCTATTTCAGAAAATTGATTTCCCTAAAGCAAGTAAACCTTCATCACTTGTTTAAGGGAAATTCTTGATATAACAATACTCGTCTTAATCTAAAATCAATGGATTCATTCAAAAACCTACTTTTCAAAATAACGCTATTGGGTGGCTTATGCTTTAACGATAAAGCACTTCTGGCACAAAAGCCATTTGTATCAAAAGCGTGGGTGGCCGATAACGGAGATGGTACTTACAAAAATCCTGTACTCCATGCCGACTATTCCGATCCTGATGCCATTCGTGTAGGAAATTATTATTACTTGGTTGCTTCCTCCTTCGAAAATATTCCAGGCTTACCGATTTTACGTTCCAGCGATTTAGTCAATTGGAAAATTATTGGAAATGCGTTGACAGTTCAAACGCCCAAAGAAGTTTTCGATACTCCACAACATGGAAAAGGGGTTTGGGCACCAGCCATTCGATATTATAAAGGTGAGTTCTTGATTTATTATCCCGGTCCTGATTATGGAATTTATGTAATTCGTTCGAAAAACCCAGCAGGGCCTTGGTCGACGCCAGTGTTGGTTGAGGCAGGTAAAGGATTGATTGACCCTTGCCCTTTTTGGGATGAGGATGGAAAGGCTTATTTAATTCATGGATTCGCGGGTAGTCGTGCAGGAATTAAGAGTTTTCTTGTCCTAAAATCATTGAGTGCTGATGGCTCAAAAGTACTGGATGCTGGTAAAATTATCATTGATGGACATGAAACAGACCCAACTTTAGAAGGACCTAAAATCTATAAACGAAATGGTTTTTATTACGTATTTGCTCCTGCGGGTGGCGTGGCTACAGGTTGGCAATTGGTATTTCGTTCCAAAAATATTTATGGACCCTACGAAAGAAAAGTTGT
Source organism: Flectobacillus rivi (assembly GCF_030056655.1). Classification (NCBI taxonomy): domain Bacteria; kingdom Pseudomonadati; phylum Bacteroidota; class Cytophagia; order Cytophagales; family Flectobacillaceae; genus Flectobacillus; species Flectobacillus rivi. The sequence goes on along the minus strand of NZ_JASHIE010000003.1, from coordinate 414,765 downwards.
GATGGATCAAGGTAAAACGGCAATCAATGGTCCACATCAGGGTGCTTGGGTGAGTACACCAACTGGCGAAGATTGGTTTTTACATTTTCAAGACAAAGGCGTATTTGGACGAGTGGTACATTTACAACCCATGAGCTTTAAGCATGATTGGCCAGTTATTGGCATTGATCCCGATCAAGACGGCAAAGGTGAACCTGTATTGACTTATAAAAAACCGAAAAGTGCTATCCCTTCGGTCATTGAAACGCCTCAGGATTCTGATGAATTCAATACGCTTGACTTGGGTTTGCAATGGCAGTGGAATGCCAATCCAAAGGTCACTTGGGCATTTATGTATCCTAGCAAAGGTTCTCTTCGCTTGTTTACTGATAAAATTCCAACTGGAGAAAACCTGTGGTGGACGCCTAATGTACTTCTGCAAAAGTTTCCTGCTCCTGCTTTTACGGTTACGACCAAGTTGCAATTTACCCCATGTGAAAGATTAATTAATGAAAAAGTAGGCTTGACTATTTTGGGTTTTAGCTATGCCAATATTGCCCTAAAATCGGCAAAAGATGGTGTTTGGCTCACCTACACTACTTGCAAGGATGCTGACAACCACAAACCAGAAATAGAAACCAAAATCAAATTGGTCGATTCCAAGCAGGCTATTTATTTGAGGCTTGCCGTGAAAGAGGATGGATCATGCAAGTTTAGCTACAGTCAAGACAATCAGAATTTTACAGAAGTAGGGGAGGCGTTCCAATCAGAAGTTGGACGTTGGATAGGTGCTAAATTTGGGTTGTTCGCAACGCGTGAAGATACCATTAATGATGCAGGATTTGCTGATTTTGATTGGATAAGGGTTGAAAAATAGAACACTAACTAAACATTTTTCTTGAGTAAAATAGATGAAGCATTATAAAAGATTATTTTTCCTTTTCTTCCTCAGTACGCTGATGGGAGTGAGTGCTTTGGCACAAAAGCATCAAAAATTGTTTTTTACGCCAGAACGCATTACGTTCTTAAAAAAACGAATTGAAACTGATGCGGAGGTTCGTAAAAACTGGGAAGAAGCACTGGCAGTCGCTAAGCATCAACTTGAAAAGCCTGACTTGGATAAAATTGATTATTTGAGTCTTGCTTACCTCATGACGGGTGAGCAAGTTTATGCTGACAAAGTAAAAGAACAACTTTTGAAACTTTGTACCAAAAGCACATGGTCGAATCCTGAAATGTTGAAACGTCAACCAGCTTGGTCGTCCGATTTGCGAACAGCAGGTAATTGCTGGATTGTGACAATGGGCTTAGAGGGCGTCTATGACCAATTGTCGAAGGACGATAGAAAAACTATTGTTTCAGGCTTGATGCGCATGGGTATTCGTCCTGCTTTGGACGAGTGGTTTTTACCTGAAAAAAGAATCCATACGCTCAACTCTATGGGTCATAACTGGTGGTCATCTTGTGTATATATGGCTGGTGTAGCGTTGCTTTCTGTGAAGGATGATGTTCCTGAATCTGCTCAATGGCTCAAAGATTTGAGTGCTTCTGCCGAAGAATGGTTTGGTTTTGCAGGAGATCAATTACAGCATAAAGTCAAAACTTGGGATGCGAAAGGTGGAATGTATGAAAGTGTAAATTACGCTTCTTTCGGCGTTTCAGAGTATCTTTTATTTCGTTTGGCTTTTCAAAATGTTTTGCCTAAAGTAAAACAACCTGATATTCCTTTGCTCAAAAATATTCCCTCCTTTTTTATGAATGTGGGTTATCCTCGTGATGGAATGATGTATTCTCTGACTTTTGGGGATAGTCATAAAAATATCGTAGGCGAACGACCAGTCAAATTGTTATGGGCATTGGGCTACCAAGATCCCAATGCTTTATGGTATTTGAATAATATCGAAACGGGGCAGCATCGTGAAGGTCTGGCAAAAAATGCGCCGATGGGCTTGATTTTTCATCCTGACTTTTCTAAATCGCCTGAATTACCCAATCTTCCAACTTCGCAATTATATGAAGATATGGATTGGGCAACGCTCAGGGATTCTTGGAAGAAAAATTCGACATTGTTGGCAGTAAAATCTGGTCATACTTGGAATCACTCTCATGCCGATGTCAACTCTTTTTTGCTTTTTCACAAAGGCGAATTTGTTATCAAAGATGCAGGGCATAGCTGGTATGCCTCCAAAGAATATCCTGCCTATTTTTTTCAAAGTCCTGCTCACAACGTCTTGACTTTTAATGGAAAATATCAACCAACAGAACAACAATATCATGGAGCACCGCTTCGTGGCGAAATGTCAGAACTGTTAGACGCTGGTGATATTAAATATGTGATGTCGAACGGTACTGGACCTACGTCGTGGATTTACTCTCGAAATTTTCGCCATTTCCTATGGATAGGTAAAGTCATTTTAGTCATTGACGACGTGAAAGCGCATGAAACAGGAAAGTTTGAATGGCTATTGCATCCTGCTGGCGAATCTCAAAAAGTGCGTGGAGATATTAGTATTGTCAACAAAAAAGGAGCTGTATTGGTCAGACCACTTTTTCCTGAAACCTTAGTTGAAACAGGTTTTAACCATGATTTTCCTGAAAAAATGACGCTTAATGAAATCCTTGCCCCGAATGAAGAAAATGTAAAGGAGCAAGAAAAGTATTACAGTATTGGTTATCCAGAACAAGTGCGTCAAACCAAATTTATTACCGCTATTATTCTTAAAGATTCCATCAACGATACCAATATTCCAGTAATTGAAAGAATGACAGGAGAGGATATGATTGGGGTGAAAATCAAGCAAGATGGTAAAGTCACAGACGTGTATTTGAATCTCAAAGCTGATGGTAGGTTGATGCATCTCAATAGTATCAAAACATTTGGAGGATACACAACTGACGCCTATTTAACAGCAATTTCGTATCCTGAAAAGGCGCCTAACACCATTTCAAACTATTTTATTGGATACGGAAGCTTTTTAAGAAAGGATACTACCAGCTTGTTTAGTTCATTATCTAAATTGTCATTAGTGGTCAAAGAAAAGGATGCTAGATATGACATTCAGGTGACTGGACAGCCATTGATTCGTGCCACATTTTCGGCTTCTGAAAAACCCATAAATTTAAGTGTAAATGGGCAAATGCAGAAAGTAGACTTTCAAAAAGGAAATTTTTCTATAAATTTACAGAAATAGAAGTGTTAAAAGTTTCTTTTGATGAGGGGTATTCTGTGAGTATTTCAAAACAAAAGAAACTTTTACCAATGTGAAAAACTCCATTTTTATAAATTAAGCCTATGAATTAATAAAGATTGATAAACCAAAACTATGAATGTCTAAACTTTAACTATTTTCTATGAAAGTGAATGAAAATATACCTCGTGATGAAGCTCTTTTAAGTGAATTATGGTTGCGATTTAAACAGGGAGATGGAGAGGCTTTTGACCAAATTTTTGCTTTACGCTATCGCGAGCTTTTTAATTACGCCACTCGCTTCACCAAAGACCATGAGTTTATTAAAGATTGCTTACAAGATTTGTTTCTCGAAATGTGGTCGCATCGTGAAGGATTAGTTGAAAATCCTTACGTGACGGTCTATTTGATTAAGGCGCTTCGAAATAATTTGTTTCGAAAACTGAAGCTAGAGAAACGACTTGGTGCACCCACAGACCTCAATGACGAACTTTACTTTTTAAGTGATGGTCAATCTATGGAATCAGAATGGATAGCCGCCGAGTTGTTGGATGAAAATGAACAAAGTATTCGTCAGGCGATTTCACAACTCTCGAAGCGACAGCAAGAAGTAATTTTTCTGAAGTACTACAAAGGGCTTTCCAACGAGGAAATAGCCACAATTATGGATATTGAAAGACAAACTGTTGCTAACTTTTTGCATCGTTCGCTCACGAATCTCAAACGCAGTTTGTTAATGGTGGCAGAGTTTTTACTACTTCCATTTATCAAGTTTTTATATCTAGAATTTTAACCTAATTACATTTCTTTGACTTTACACGCTTGCAGTGTAACCTCCTCCTTATGTCTTTTTGTTGACCGAAGCTTTGCTTTGGTTATTGTCGTTTTAGCTAGTTTCATCAAAGAAACCCTTGATGTTAGACTGAGTCGTGAACGTAAAAAGCACTACTTACGATTCAGTAAGGGTACTTTTTATAGCCTACCAACAGTAAAAGGAGATTAATAATTTATAAGGTCAATTTTTTTACAAAAAAAATCATTACAAAAGGGTATCAATAATTCAATAGCTACTATATCATACAAGAAAGGCTAATAACACAATTTTATCTATGCAGAATTATATAGAATTTACGGTAAAAGATTTCATGTTAGATGATGCCTTTTGTCGATGGGTAATACAGAACTCAGAAACGGATAATCATTTTTGGAACAACTGGTTACTTGAAAATCCACACCAAATCAAAAATGTAGAGACTGCCAAAGAAATTATTAAGAAGATACGTGCCGCCCATGAAGAAATTTCAGAAAGCGATTTGAATGTTGAAATTAGAAGATTTTCCGATAGTCGAAAACTGTTGTCTGTGACACCTCAAATAGATTCACCAAAAGGACGTTTGATCGATTTTACCAAATTATGGAAAGTAGCTGCCGTATTTTTAGTAGGAGTTTTTGGGGTAATATATCTGTCCAAGCAGTCAGGTTTTGATGAGTTTAGTTTTCAGAAAACCGCATATAAAAAACGAACTGACGACAAGAAAGAGGTATTAGAAGAAGTCATTAACGACTCCGAGAATACAAAACTTGTGGATTTACCTGATGGCAGTCAGGTAACGCTATCAAAGCATAGTCGTGTTAGTTATCCCAAGGCTTTTTCGACCACACAACGAGAAGTTTACTTGAGCGGAGAGGCTTTTTTTGAAGTAACCAAAAATCCTCATAAACCTTTTGTGGTTTATGCCAATGAGCTAGCTACAAGGGTTTTAGGGACTAGTTTTACAATTAGTTCTTATGATAAAGAAGAAGAGGTAAAAGTGATCGTCAAAACAGGAAAAGTAGCAGTTTTTCCTTTGAATAACGAAGATGAAGTATTAGAAAAAAAGCCAGAGGTAATGCTTACTCCCAATCAGAAGGTGGTTTTCAACCGAGTGGATAACCAAATGAAACGGTCGATTGTCGCAACTCCTGAGCCTCTCAAAAGTATCGTGCCAACTAGTAAATACTTGGTATTCGAAAATACACCTGTTACACAAGTTTTTGAAAAACTGTATGAACTGTATAACATTCCAATGGTGTACGATAATACATTAATGGTCAATTGCCGAATCACGGCAGAACTTGGAAATCAACCATTATTTGAAAAGCTCGATTTGATTTGCAGAGCAATCGATGCCAAATATGAAGTGATAGATGGACAGATCGTGATTCATGGAAAAAAATGTAACTAGCCTTCAAATAGTTCTATACCAGTTTCATTACCCATTTCAACAAAAAAGTCGAAGGTGTAGCAGCACCTTCGACTGCGGTTTCCCTACATGTTGCGCTAACAACTTCCGACCTACGCTAATAGGTTGGGCAGGGATTTTTTTGCTAAAACTTAACAAAAGACAAAACAAGTTATGAAAAAATTTACGAAACAAATTAAGATTTTGTTGAAAATCATGCGCTTTTCTCTTTATCAAGTTCTGTTAATACTCTTTTGTACAACCTTTGCGATTGCACACAAGAATCATGGGCAAGAGTGTTTGAACCAAAAAATTGTTCTTCATTTGGAGAATAAACCTTTGGATATGGCTTTACGTCAAATCAAAAAAAATGCGCCTGTGAGTTTTATCTATAGTCCTCAATTGATTGGTTCTGAACGAAATGTAACAATTGTGGCACAGAATGAATCCATTAAAAATGTGCTGTTTAAACTCCTTGCACCCCTAGGCATCGATTATGAAGTTTCTGGAAACACCATTATATTGAGTAAGGCAAATAAGGCTCTCTTTACCTCAATGCTTTCGTTGAGACCTATGTTGATTGATTATATTTATGAAAAATCAGTAACAGGCTTGATCTTGGATGAAAAGAACCAACCAATGCCTGGTGTAAATATCTCGATTAAAGGAACTTCAAAGGGAGTATCTTCAGATGCAGACGGTAAGTTTTCGATACAAGTACCCAATAGCAGTGCTGTGTTGGTGTTTTCGTTTGTGGGCTACAAAACGCAAGAAGTTTCGGTGGGCAGTCGCTCAAAAGTTGAGGTCATAATGCAAGTCAACAACCAAGCGCTAGACGAGGTTGTAGTGGTAGGTTATGGGGAGCAAAAAAAGGAGAGTGTAGTCGGGGCTATTACTACGGTGAAAATGGCTGACATTAAATCTGCCGCTCCACGCTCCTTGAATAATGCTTTAGCAGGTAAAGTAGCAGGGGTAATCGCAGTTCAACGAAGTGGCGAGCCTGGCTATGATGACGCCCAATTTTGGGTACGCGGTATCAGTACTTTTGGTGCTGGTGCTTCGCCACTGGTATTGGTAGATGGGGTAGAAAGACCTATTAATAATATCGAACCAGAAGAAATAGAGTCTTTTTCAGTCTTGAAAGATGCCTCGGCAACGGCAGTTTATGGTATTAGAGGTGCCAATGGTGTAATCTTAGTGACTACTCGTAGGGGAACAAATGATAAGCCTTCCATTAGTTTTAAGTATGAGACAGGCTCAAATTCGCCAACGATGCTACCACAAATGGTGGATGGACCAACGTATTTGAATCTTTATAACGAAGCTCAGTTAGCTTCTAACCCTAATTTTGTCACACCATATACTCCTGAGATTATTGCCAAATACGCTTCTGGTGCTGATCCTTATCTTTATCCTAATGTAAACTGGATAGATTTATTGGTGAAAAAAAATACACCTACCAAACGTGCCAATTTGAATATTTCGGGTGGTTCGCCGAATGCTAAATACTTTGTGTCGGCAACATACTACGATGAGGAGGGAATCTGGAAGGGTGATAATCTTAACCGTTACAATACCAATGCAGGATTGAAACGCTATAATTTTAGAGCAAATACCGATGTGAAGTTGGGTAAAACTACTGAATTAAAACTTGGCTTGGGTGGTATTTTAGTAACCTCTAATTACCCAGGAGCCTCGGCTGGTTCTATTTGGGGCGACGCACTATTCAACACACCCGTAGGATACTCACCAACTTATCCATACAACAATCCCGCAGGATTTGTATATGGGGGTGTAAATGGCATCACGAATCCTTATCAATCATTGACTGGTAAAGGTTTTGCCACAGAATGGCGCAATAACATTCAATCTGATTTGACCTTGGTACAAGACCTATCGGATATCACTCAGGGTTTAAAAGTATCTGGAAAGTTTGCCTTTGATGGATATAACTATCATTTTATTCAAAGGTATCGTTCGGCAGTAGATACTTATACCGCTCCAACCAGAGACGCCAATGGTAACTTATTACTGACTAAGTTGGTGAATGGAAACGCTGATTTGGGCTTTGCAAAATCTTCTGGTGGAAATAGACGTATATACATGCAAGCTAACTTGAACTATGACCGAACCTTTGGCGGACATACGGTAAGTGGATTGATTTTGTATAATCAGCAAGATTATCAAAATGCCGATGCTACCGATGCTATTAGCTCTTTGCCGTTTAGGTTGCAAGGTTTGGTAGGTCGCTTGTCTTATAGCTATCAATCAAGATACTTTCTGGAATTTAACGCAGGGTATAATGGTTCGGAAAACTTTGCCAAAGGACATAGATTTGGGTTTTTCCCTGCTGTAGCAGCTGGTTGGGTTGTTTCACAAGAACCTTTTTTCAAAGACAATGATGCTATTCAGTATCTCAAAGTGAGAGGGTCCTACGGACTTAAAGGAAATGATCAAATTGGCGGACGCCGATTTGCTTATCTCACTACAGTAGGCGGTGGAAATGGAGGCTATACTTTTGGACAAGATGTCAATAATGGTTTTGGAGGTAGAGGAGAAGACCAATGGGGGGCAGATTTGACATGGGAACAAGAAACTGAAACTAACATCGGTCTCGAACTACGCTTCCTCAGAGGTTTTTACCTACAAGCAGATGTTTTTAAGAGAATCAGAACGGGCATTTTTATGCAAAGAAATTCATTGCCAGCTATTTTAGGACTTCAAAATAACCCATGGGGAAATATCGGCGAGTTTGAAAATAAAGGAATTGACGCCAATATGGAATACAACAAAAAAATTGGCAAACTCAACCTTGGCCTGAAAGCAAATGTAACTTATGTGAAAAATACACTCCTCAATGACGATGCTCCCGACTATAAATATACCTATCAAAATAGAAGAGGAAAGAGGTATCAACAACCATTTGGTTTGATAGCAGAAGGATTGTTTAAAAGTGAGGACGAAATTACAACTTCTCCTAAGCAAACTTTTGGACCAGTTAGAGTTGGAGATATCAAGTATAAAGACGTCAATGGTGACGGATTAATAGATTCGTATGATGAAGTAGCCATCGGAAATCCTCCAACGCCACAATTGGTTTACGGTTTCGGAACAACACTTGGTTTTAAAGGCTTTGATGTTTCTGCATTTTTTCAAGGTGCAGGTACTATGAGCTTTATGTTGGGTGGTGTTGGTTTTTACCCTTTTGCTGAAGGTGGTTTAAGAGGTAACGTTAACGTAAATGCTTTGAGCCGCTGGACGCCAGAAAATCCAAGCCAAGATGTAGTTTTTCCTAGACTATCTTTTGGCACAAACTCTAACAATTTCCGTTCGTCATCATGGTGGTTGAGAGATGCGACGTATCTACGCCTAAAGACAGTCGAAATAGGATACACGATTCCGAAAAAACTTACTAAAAAACTGAAAGTGAATACTTTACGCTTTTATGTTGCAGGGTTAAACCTATTGACTTGGAGTGGATTTGATTATTGGGATCCAGAGTTGGGTAACGGTCGCGGAGCTGTGTACCCGATTCAAAAAAATATCAATGTTGGAGTAAATATCAGTTTGTAGGCTATTACAGACCACAAATGAAAAAAACAATTTGTTCCAAATCTAATGCTAAAACTCATTCATGATAAGTAGTAGGGAGGATTAAAATAATAGTATGTCTGTGGTGTAATCTAGTCGTAATGTTTTGATTATGAATTGCTTCAGAAAAAGAATTACTATTAACAACTTCTTACTTGGCTAAATTTTATCGAAATATCATTATGAAAAGAATCTCTATATTTCTTCTATTGGTCATAAGCGCATTGTGCATTTCGTGCGATGATTTTTTGGATAAACAACCCGATGATATGCTTACAATCGATGCGGTATTTACCACCCGATTGGAAGTAGAAAAGTACCTTGCCAATGTGTACAGCTATCTGCCCGATCCTGCCGACCCTTATGCAAACTTTACACCTGTTTCTGATGAGGGAGATTTTGTGTGGACTACCATTGGCGCCAACTCTATCAATACAGGAAACTGGGGACCTACGTCAATCCCTTATGACCGTTATGCCTATTATTACAAAGGAATTCGAGCCGCTTCGGTTTATATTAATTCAGTAGAAAAATGTGCCGAGTGCGAAGGTGTAACCGCTGGTATCAATGTCCGCACGAAGGCAGAGGCAAGAGCATTGCGTGCATATTACTACTTTTTGTTGCTAAATCAATATGGACCTGTAGTTTTACTACCCAATATTATACCTGTAGATGCCTCCTTAGCTGAGACAACCAAGCCTCGTAATTCTTACGAAGAGTGCGTAAAATATATTGTTGATGAATTAGATTTGGCAGCGAAAGATTTACCAACTGTTACTGAGAGTGTAATTGATTATGGTAGAATGGATAAAAGGGCTACTATGGCAATTAAAGCTCGTGTGTTGCTGTATGCAGCGAGTCCTTTATTTAATGGAGATAACCAAGATTACGCTAGTTTCAAGAATACAGATGGCAAAGCCTTGATTACGAATACGTATGATGCCAATAAATGGAAATTAGCTGCTGATGCAGCTAAGGCGGTGATTGATTTAATGCCAAATGGTTTGTACAAAAAGCTTGACGCTTCGGGTAAATTAGACCCTTATGCTTCATACAGAGACGTATTTATTGATCGTTGGAATAGTGAAGTGATTTGGGGACGTCCGAGTGCTAATACCAACAAATGGACAGTGCATGCTGCGCCAAGACAAATGAAAGGTTGGAACGGTTTGGGTGTAACCCAACAAATGATAGATGCCTATCACATGGCCAATGGCAAACGTATTGATGAAGCTGGCTCAGGATATGTAGAAACGGGTTTGTCTACAACAGACACTAAATATACCAAGGCACTGGACTGGAATATGTATCTCAATCGTGAACCAAGATTTTACGTAAGCATACTTTATAACCACGATACATGGGTGTTTACAGGTGCATCTAGTACACCAATACAGTTATACGCAACAGGAGCTTCTGGAAAAAATGGCTCGCATGACCATACTGAAACAGGCTACTTGTTGACCAAGTTTGTGAGTCCTAATAGTGATGTGCCCAACAACAGATATACAACCCAATCTTGGATTTATTTTAGATTGGCCGAAATGTACCTGAACTATGCGGAGGCATTAAACGAATACAGTCCAAACAATACAGATATTGCTAAATATGTCAATCTGGTGCGTGAGCGTGCAGGTATTCCAGCCTTGCCAACGGGATTGTCCCAAGCGGATATGCGTGAGCGTATTCGTCACGAACGCCGTATTGAACTAGCTTTTGAAGAACATCGCCTATTTGACGTGCGTCGTTGGAAAACCGCGGATAACACTCAAGGTGGACCTATGTATGGGATGAATGTCAGTAAAGGCACAAGTTTTACGGACACAGAATTTTACCAGAGAGCAATATTCGAAACTCGTGTATTTGAGAAAAAACACTATTTCTGGCCAATTCCACAATCGGAAATAGACCGAAATAAGCAAATGGTTCAAAACCCAGGCTGGTAAGAAAAAGTATTCAATTAAGAAATACGAATTAAGTTAGCGGCAAAATTAACTTTGTCAATTATATAACATCGATAAGCCTGTTTATTAGGATTTTTACAGAACCCAATCTTTTATCAGCTCCGTAGGAGTGACAGTTTGGTAGTAGTGAATCTATTTCCTGACCTATTAAAAGAGCGCCGTAGGTGCGACAGATTTCTAGCTTTTAGCTTTCTGTCGCACCTACGGCGCTCAAAAAAGGTTTTTCTCAAGACTTATTGCTACCAAACTGTCGCTCCTACGGAGCTTTTACAAATGGAAACACGAAAATTTTCGTTTATTCAAGCTTAACTAGTTCCAGACTATGTCTCGGACTAGCAATTGCTTCAGTTTCAAAACTGTTTTAAAAAAATAAGTCCAAGACTATTCTGTTTATAGCATTCATCTATATCCTATTAACTAATAATACATTTTCGGTTACAACTATATGCGTTTTTGCTACATGATTCCATGGGGAAAACCTGAATTTTGGGAATCAATTTTAAAGCAAAAACTAACATGAAAGTATTCGTAACAGGAGCTACAGGATTTATTGGCTCGGCAGTCGTTAATGAACTATTAGGAGCAGGACATCAGGTTTTAGGACTCGCTCGTAATGAAACATCTGCACAAAAACTCATCAACGTAGGAGCGGAGGTTCATTATGGTGATTTGAATGATCTAGATAGTATTAAAAGTGGAGCGCAATCTGCTGATGGCATTATTCATTTGGGTTTTATTCATGATTTTACTCGATTTGCAGAAGTTTGTGCGATTGATAGACAGGTCATCGAAACCATCGGTGAAGCTATCATGGGGACAGAAAAACCTTTCCTTGTCACTTCAGGAACAGCAATTGTTGCTCAGCCAGAAATAGTTTCAGAACACCAGCGTATATCGCCTACAAGTCACAATCCAAGAATTGCTAGTGAAATAGCGGTCGATATCATTGCAGAAAAAGGCTGTAAGGTAGCTGTTGTCAGACTACCACCTTCGGTGCATGGCGAAGGAGATTTACACGGTTTTGTGCCGATTCTTGTTAATTTAGCGAGAGAAAAAGGAAAGGCTGGCGTGATAAATGGTGGACAGAATGTTTGGCCTGCGGTGCATCGTTTAGATGCCGCTCGCGCTTTTCGATTGGCCTTAGAAAGTTCTTGGCCAAGTGGGACACGTTTTCATGCTGTAGCAGAGCAAGGTATTGAGATGAAAACCATAGCAGGCTTAATTTCCCAGCATTTGGATGTCCCATTAGTGTCGTTATCGACAGAGGAGGCCGCAGAGTATTTTACTTGGTTTGTGCATTTTGCTTCGTTTAACAACCCCACTTCTAGTGAAATTACCAAAGCAATGTTAAATTGGGAGCCTACAGCTCCAAGTTTGATAGAAGATCTCGAAACAAAGGTTTATTTTCAGTAATAAAGTCTTAAAATCATGCAAAATACGTTGCCCAACAAGATAAAAACCATTTCGGAGTTTCATCAACTTCGAGGATTACCTCAGCCCAAACATCCTTTGATTAGCGTGGTTAGATTTGAGGAATTTCAGGCTTTACGTGAAAAAGGCACAGAAATCTTATTATTCGATTTTTATGCGATTTCATTGAAAAGAGGAATGAATCATCATTACAAATATGGGCAACGTAATTATGAATATGATTTTAATAATGGGATAATGTTCTACATGGCACCTAATCAATTGTTGAGTGTAGAAGTAGACGACCCTGCTAGTCGTCCTAACGGCTGGATGTTGATGATTCATCCTGATTTTATTTGGAATACCTCTCTGGCTACAAATATTAAGAAATACGACTTTTTTGACTACTCTGCCAATGAAGCACTTTTTCTTTCTGAGGATGAGGAGGCTACTCTTAATCAATTGATTGTCAACATACAAAAAGAGTATAATAACCCCATAGATACTTTTAGCCAAGCAATTATTATTTCTCAACTAGAGACACTTTTCAATTATTCTGAAAGGTTTTATCAGCGCCAGTTTATTACTAGACAAAAAGTAAATCATGAAATTTTGGTTAGACTTGAAGATATTTTGAATGAACAAATAAAGGATGAATATTTGCTTTCACAAGGTATTCCCACTGTTCAAGATATTTCCGAAAAACTGAACGTTTCGACAGGCTATCTACGGAATTTATTGAAGCAGCTGACAGGACTTAGTACCCAACAGCATATTCATGAAAAACTCATCAGTAAGGCTAAAGAAAAACTATCGACAACCAATCTGACAGTTTCTGAAATTGCCTATCATTTAGGCTTTGAACAACCACAGTCTTTTAGTCGATTATTTAAAAACAAAACAAATCAAAGTCCTTTAGAATTTCGAGAAAAATTTAATTAAACGTCAGTCCTAAATATCAAGGTAGAAAAGTGAGCCATAGGAGTAGCAAGGATTTTGACATCCATTTGGTGATTTGAGATTGAGTGATTAATTTTTAAATCTACGTTTCATCCGTAGAGACGCAATGCTTTGCGTCTAAAGATGTGTCATTTGGGAATATAGCATCAAAAACATGAGTCATCCCGAATTTTTAGAATTGGGATTATTCTCCAAGTTTTTATCAAAAAAGCGGTCGAAAAATATTTTTTCGACCGCTTTTTTGATGCTACTACGCTAGATATGACTTGGCTTAAGACGCAATCATTGCGTCTCTACTGGTGGAATACAAATTTTTACATAATCACTAAATCGCTAAATTCAGGATGGCTCATGTTTGTTTTTACCATTCAAGTTTGGCTTTTGTATCTGCCAAAATATCTTCCAACGCTTTACCCAATTCTCCGTTGACAATGCCATTTTCAGGGGTAAAGTTCTCGTAAAACTTAGGTAATGGAAAGGTATTGATAATTTCAGCACCAAACATAGGTAATATTTTAATGGCTAGTCCAAGGCTGTTTTGTCCCCCAAAACCGCCAGGAGAGGTGGACAAAAGTAGAATTTTCTTACCTTTCAAAAAGTCATATTGCACTCTTGATGACCAATCAATGAGACTTTTGAAAGCTGCTGTCATACTTCGATTGTGCTCTGCCATTGAGATAATCAAAAGATCTGCGAGTTGTACAGTCGAAATAAAATCCTGCACAACCGCAACGTATTGAGGTTCTTTTTCTATATCAACCGCGAAAGCAGGTAACGGAAAACTATTCAAATCCAGTAAGTTTATATCATGTCCCTCAAAGCTTGAGGCTACAAAATGGGCAAAAGCTTTATTGATAGAGGTTTTACTAATAGAAGCACCGAAAGCGACAATATTCATTTGATTGCGGTTTAAAGGGTTTATGGTTTAGTTTTCTCAAAAATACGATAGAAATTTCTAAATGTTCTATCTTGATGAATACATTTCGTCCTTTCCAACAAACCTGCGTCAGCAACAAATCAACGTGATACTGCTTTAGATATTTAGCTAGTTGCTAACTGATATTTACGAGGATTAATATATCTTAAGGTTGGAATTTTACCGAAGTCAGAATCATTATCAGAGAGTAAAATCAGGTCATAACACATAGCTGTTGAGGCGATAGTTGCATCTGGTAGTTTTGCCTTATACATTTTCCTAATCTCAATAGTCTGTTGCACAATTTCTTCCGATATCCAAAATTCTTGGCAAGCATCAATAAAAGTATTAATTGATGCCAAAAGGTTTTGATTTTTTGGTGCGAAACTCAAAAGTTCTATTCTAGTAATTACAGAAATGTATGCCTGTCCATTATCAAGCACACGATCAAGTAACGTAAGTCCGTGTTCTGAAAGAGTTTCCTCAAAATATTTAGATACAACATTTGTATCAATTAAATATCTCTTTCCCATTCGTTTCTGATATTGTCAAAATGCTTGTGAATTTCTTCTTTGTCTTTATCATCAATATTTTTCCAAGTCCCTCGTAAACTTCCTTTTAATGTACGAGCAGGAACTAGGTTACTTTCCACAGTAGTTTGGTCATTGACTACCTCCTCAGTAAACATGACAAAGACCTTTACTTTATGGGTAAATTTGGGCGTTTCAGTCAATATGATTTGCCCATTATCGTAAACTCCTTCTACGGCTGTAAGCATAATTGTTTCGTTTTAAGGTTACCCAAATATAACATTTTTTCACCATTGTTAATGTTATCCATCACAAACTTGCGTCAGTAACAAATCAACTTGATACTTTACTAGAAAACTCAAAAGAGGGCAGCATTATTTTTGAGAAAGCGCTTTTCTAGCATCTAAGGCAAGCTCATGACTAGTAAAAAATGGTAAAAACCCTTTTTTGAAGCCTGTAACATGGGTTAGGAAAAAGCCATAAACCCCATTGGTTTTATCAATCCATGGATACGCGCCTGCCCATGAAGGACTGCTTAGGAGAGTGGCTTCTCCTTGAGTATTCACTTCTTCTCGCCATTCACCTAAGCCATAAATATCTGTTTCTTTTCGACCTCTTGCCCGCTCGACAAATTCTCCAACTTGAACTTTTGCATTTTTTATTTGGTCAGATTGCATAAAGTCAATGGTTTTTTCAGATAAAATCCTTTTCCCTTTAAATACCCCTTTGTTGAAAATCATGGATAGAAAATTGGTATAGTCCTGAAGTGTCGAGCGAGCGCCACCGCCCAACATGGGCGCATGTCCTCCCGCTGAATCGACTGGGGTAAAATGGGTCTGAGTCATTTCGAGAGGATGAGCGATTTTTTCTTGAAATAATTTTTCCCAACTTTTACCTGTTGCTATTTCTGCCATTCTCCCTGCAACCTGCATTGCTAATCCTCCATACTTGAATTTTGTTCCTGATAAAGTATCGGCAGGTAATGGAAGAATGTTTTCAACAGAGCTCTTTAAGTCCTGCGATATATCGACAGGGTTGCCTTGAGGTTGATAATCAGGATAGCCAGCAGTATGTGATAGAAGTTGCGCTAAAGTCGCCTCACCTTTGGTATCCTTAAATTCGGGAAGCCAGTGGTTTACCTTATCTTCCCAATGTAATTTCCCTTCGTCGACCAAAACCGCAATCGTTGCGGCTGCCAACCATTTGCCAGCAGAGGCAATGAATACAACTCTATTTTTGTCATAATTTCCAAAATAGGCTTGGTAAATCTTTTTATTTTTTTGAAAAACAACGATTGAAGCACCATCATAATGACCACTGTCTACCCAAGTTTGAATTTTTTGTTGAATAGGTACAAAGCGCTTGGGTGTTTTCTGAGCAACAGCTGACCCAAAACACCCGCACAAGTAAAGAATAATAAGGATTTGTTTCATAGAGTGTCTTATTTTTCGATCCAAAAATTTTGTTCAATAGGCTCGGCAGATTGTACTTTTCCAGCAATGCCATATTGCCAAGCCACAACGGTTACTTTGATAGGCATTTTTGATTTTGGGGGAATTTTGGTGAAAATTAACTGCTGATTTTTGATGAATGCAGGACCTTCTTTTACATAAAAAAATACAGGAAGTCCCGCATTTGAAGTTGCTGTTAGAGATACAAAGCGCACCTTCTTTTTAACGTTAGACATAGCTTCAAAAGAAATCTTTTGTGCTATACCTTGTGTATTTTGTAAGGGAAATTTTAGCTCAAATTGCTGTACGGCTGATTTATAATTCTCATCACCTTCGTTATGTGCCAATAGCCAAATCACATTGCTCCGTTTTTTGTTGTTAAATCCCATGCGGTAAAAACTGATTTGGAAGGTAGTATCATCTAGTTTTTTGGCAGGACCACAAATACGGTCTATCATAATCGGTGTTTTGGCGTGATTGATGACAACTGTAGTTTTGGTAGTATCACTAAAAAAAGCTTTAAAACGAAAACTAATACCATCAAACAAAGGCTTGAAAGTTGGTTGATATTGAGCATGATTTTTGGATGGAATAAGTATTTTTTCTTGCTGAATTAAGCCCAAATATTGCATTTTTTTACTTCGAGCTTTTGCATAAAATGCTTCAGTGGCTTGGGCATGTTCTTTGTCAAAACACCAAGATGCTGTGTATCTATTTCCTGTAAATTGCGAATATGGACGTGCTGGAGCAATAGGCAAGGAGTCTTTTCTCCAACGGTCAATCAACCAACCATTTTGGGGATATACAGAACGTAGTGCTTCACCGTTTTTTTTCGGAAGTCGATA
The DNA here is from genome assembly GCF_030056655.1 of Flectobacillus rivi. Taxonomy (NCBI): domain Bacteria; kingdom Pseudomonadati; phylum Bacteroidota; class Cytophagia; order Cytophagales; family Flectobacillaceae; genus Flectobacillus; species Flectobacillus rivi. The sequence continues at coordinate 397,709 of NZ_JASHIE010000003.1, read as the reverse complement.
TTTAACAGCTTTTTCAATAAATAATCCCACATAGTTGACCATGGATTCATTATAATCAAAATGCCCATGTCCAGCGTCTGCAAAGAAAGTAATAGGCGTTTTGGGATGTTTGGATACATATTGAAAACCTGGTTCGATTCGTTTTTCCCACCATTCGTATTCGCCCATAATAAACAGACTTGGCACGCCCTCAATCGTTCTATTTTCCCAATCTGGATTAGCTCTGCCATAGCCAGTTAGATTGGTTTGGGGGGTATCGCCATGAACAGAAACTATGGCTATAGTTCTGGCAGGATTCCACGCACCAAAATTCCAAGGGTAAGTCGCCATAGCTGAGTGCCCCAAGGGAATAATCGGAGCATTCGATAATTCGGTATATCCCGAAACTTTGGCAAGAGCATCCATCATGGTTTGAAAATGCTTTGGAGCATCTTTATGAAAATCGAAAGGAAATTCTAAAACTGGTGTAACCCAAACTTCGGCAAGACCTAACTTGGTAAGCTTTTTCCTGAAATTTTCGTTTTCTAACATGCCTTCTTCTATCATGTTGTGCATGCCGACCACTACGCCTTTCACTTCCTTACAATTCTCAGGAATCCACAGAAATGCTTGAGGATTGGCGTTGGTTTCCTCGCTAATGAGTCCTTCTACGGGAGCTGACCATTGCCAAACTTGTGCGTGTGTATGGGTAGAAAAACCGATAAATAGTAGAAAAAAAATGATGAGTATTTTTTTCATAAAAGAATGATAATCTAATAGTTATTCATGAATCATATCCCAGTACACCACATATCGTTCTCGATGAATATTGTATAGTGGTTGTAAAATAATGCCTTCAGCCTTTGTTTTGAAGGTCAAAGCCTCGTTGGGAACCTTCTCTATCGTCGATGTTATGTTTTGTGGATTTAAGTGTAAACTGGTAATAATATCCGCAGGAATATGGTATTGATATTTGTAATAGTCGTTGTACACACTCGGATCAGAATAGGGGGCAGGGCTGTTCATTTGGGCAGTACCCATTTTACCTGCTAGTACGATTGGACCATACATGATGGCAACTTTGTTGGCGTTATCGTTGGTGGATTTTAGACTAAGCTCCATCGGAAACTCCACTTCGATGATGTCGTTGACTTTCCATTTTTGTGATAAAGAAATGTATCCTCCTGCAAGATTTTTGAGTTTTTGTACCTTTCCATTTAATTTCACTACCACACTTTTAGCCCAAGACGGATAACGAATTTTGATTCCCAAAGGCTGTGTGGGTGCTGCTGTAATCGTGAATTTAGTTTGTCCATTTTGAGGGAAAATGGTTTCTTGTTTTAGGCTAAAGTTTTGTTCTTTCCAATTTAATTCGGAAGAAATAAATAAGTTGACAAGTACCGAATTGGCATCATGATAATAAATACCTTCACCATACTTCGCATGGTTTTCGAAGCCACTTCCCACACAGCACCAAAACGAATTTTCGGGAGTGCTATACACTTTATGCGCCCCTGCCAACATTGGAAGAAAGTAGGCCACCATGCCCGTAGCGGGGTCTTGTTGACCGAGTATATGATTGAATAGCGCTTTTTCGTAATAATCCGCATATTTGACATCACCCGTATGCGTGTATAAATGGCGTGTCAACTTGAGCATATTGTAGACATTGCAGGTTTCGCCAGTGTAGCCTGAAAGGTGTTTGGAAAGTTCGTCGGACTTAAAAAAATGTTCTTTGTCGCTATTACTTCCTGTGGCAAAAGAATGATGATTGATTACGGTATTCCAGAAAAATGCTGCTATGGTATCGGCATCGCCTTTTCCTACAATTTCATAATTGCGAGTCAGTCCTAATAGTTTGGGAATAAAAGTGTTGGCATGTTTGGGGTCAAGCACATCTTTTCCCTCTTTTAATGGGTCAATGGTTTCGTTGTGATAAAAGAACTCAGCCAGCCATTGAAATTCTTTTTTCCCCGTAATAGCATACAAATTATAGAAAGACTCATTAATCCCCCCGAACTCGTTACGAAGCATGATACGTCGTTGTTCAGGCGAAACAGGTTGGAGTTTTTTGTACGCCCATAAGCCCATCTTTTCTGCTATTGATAGCGCTTGTTTGCTGTCACAATACAAATATTGGTCTATTAGTCCTGCATAGATTTTGTGTAAAGTGTACCAAGGCGCCCACACGCTTTTACCAGCCAAATTTCGATTGATTAATTCTTGAGGAAAAGCACTCAAATAGCCCTCTTGATTCAAGGCGGTTTGCACTTCAGCGAGCCCTTTGACTAAAGAATCGGCTTTAAGTTTGTAATAATCATCACCCGTTTGAGCATACATCAATGCCAATCCAGATAACAAATGCCCAGTGGTATGACCTCTCAAATCACAATCGAGCGATTCCCATCCACCATATTTCTTCATGGCAAAATATCCACCTTCATTGGCAGTGTAAACACCTGCATTGTTTCTGAAACTATGAAGTAGTCGTTTGGTATCCAGTTGCTTAATCCATGCTTGTTCACGGAGCATATTTTCTTTAAAACGCCCATCTAACAAACGAATTTGATGTAAATCAAAAGCCTGAATAGGAGAGGATAACTGGTCGTGCAGGACAAACTTGCTATGGTGCTGACCGGGGTAGTGAGACTGAGCCTCAATGGAGTATGAAAAAAGCGAAGCTATTCCAAGAATAAAAAATCCTTTTCTGAACATAGTTACAAGGTTTATTTTCAGAAAAGATGAGTTGACGACCTATTTGATACTCTTTTTTCTTAAGAATTATCTTTCAAATGTGTTTTATGATCTAAAGATTTGTGTTTGAAAAAATGAGATAAATACTATTTTTTGCCAGATAATAAATATAATAAACCTAATTTGCTTGTTTGCGAGAATATTCCCACTTTCAGGTCGAACAATAACACACAAAATTTATGTCAACTGAATCAAAAATTAAAGCACGCCAAGCCCTCAATATTGCTCCAGAAAATAAGATAATTCTTAGTTTTGATGGAGGTGGAATACGAGGCATTTTTACCATTCAGCTCTTAAAAAAAATCGAAGAAATCGTAGGTGCTCCTATCTACGAATGGGTAGATATGGTGGCAGGCACCTCTACAGGAGCGATTATTGCGAGCTTGATTGCAAACAAAAAAACGGCGACAGAGATAGAAACACTGTATGAAGATTTAGCTGCTAATATTTTTAAAGAACGATTGTTGGGTAATCGTTACACAAATCCGCCTCAATTCGATAAAATCAATTATAGAGCTATTTGTAAAGATATTTTTGGTAATAAATCCTTAAAAAACCTAGGCGAATCGTCAGGGATAGATTTATTTTTTACTGCTAAAGATATGGTTGCGGGCGAAGAAACGTTTTTTACTTTTTTTAACAAAAATGAAAACTCTAAAGCGGTAGATACTTATCAGGATGCTCTGATGCGCGCTGTGGTGGAAGCCACCATGTCGGCACCCACGTATTTTCAACCTTTTGAGCGCTTTATCGATGGAGGTACAACCGTGTACAATAATCCAGTAATGGCGGCGCTGATGGAGGCATTTCATTATAATGGAAAAGAGAAATATAGTTCGGACAATACGACCGTTTTTAGTTTTGGCACTGCAAGCTTGTTTAGGTTTGTTCCCCTCGAAGAAATCGCTGAGCCCAAAGGACCAGATGTATTATTTTGGCTGGATTATGTAATGGATGAATCAAGCAAAGATGCGAGTGAAATGCAGGTGAATTTTCTGAGAAGTACACTTATGAAAGGACTAGATTTCCGAAGATTTCAACTTTCTTTGGATCGAAAGTCAATTGAGAAACTACCTAATAAATCACTCAAAAAACTAGACAATATCGATGCTAACTCTATACATCAATTGAGTGACCGAGAGCTAGCAAAAATTAATATGGCAGATGTGAAGATGTTGCCATTAATGAAGATATTGGGCGAAGCCGTAGCAGATTTTGTACATGATAAAAATGGTTTTAAGTCAGACCTTAGAGGTGAGAATAAGTTGGTGACGGGTATGGATAGTAATTATCGAGAAAAACTTAAAAAGCATCTTCAAAAGGCAAGTTGGATAGATCATTTACCAACAGCTTAAGAAAATTTAAACGACATTCTTCATTATACATATACATTTCTTCAAACGTCTTACCAAATGGATATGGTTGATAAATTACGTATATTGACTTTGATTGCTATTGTAAGCTCAAAATGGTAATAGATCAACAAATATATATCGGCACATTTAAGCACATTGCGAATAGACTGAATTGGAAACTGTATTTGGAAGAGGAGGATATGTTGAACTATAAAAATCTAACTAAACACCTGTCTGACAATATATTGAAAGAAGAGCTTCTTTCAATATATTGCATTAAGCCCAATTTTTATGGAATTTTCGTTCAAAAAAATGTTATCACCAAGTCATATCCCTTGGTTATCATTTTAAGCCTAACAAGAGACAACAAAACCGTTATTTTAACATGAAGAACAAACTACTTATTTTTTTCTAATTACTGGACTTCTAAGTTGTAATTTCCCTTCTGAATTGTCGCTGCTTGACAGCGTAAAATCAGCCGACAAGTTTTCAAGAGGCTTTATAGACAAATTAATTTCTGGACAATTGGAAAGTGCTTTCTCTGATATTGAACCTGAAAAACTAAATGACCAAGCAAGAATATTTATAACAAATGTAAGTCAAAATATTAATGGTGCAAAAGTGAAAAAATATTCAATAGTTGAAGAAAATGTAACGTCATTTTACTCTTCCTCTCATGATAAATTTACTAATTACCGACTAGGCTATGAATATGAATTTCAGAACGGAAATAATATTCTATTCATTATGACAATTAAAGAAACAGGAGGTAAATTCTCCATTTTAACCTTCGATGGACAAGTTCTTGAAATACCTCTTGCTGAACAGACCAAATTCTCGCTTGCTAATAAACCCGTTTTAAATTATGTTTTTCTCTTCTTTTTAATAGCTGTTCCAATTTTCATTTTGGTAACACTGGTTTTAATGCTACGAAGTAAAATAATTAGAAAAAGGAAAATTATTTGGGCGTTCATCATTCTATTTGTAAGTACTCCAACTTTTATATTAAACTGGAACACGGATGCTATTGATTTTAGACTATTCAATTTTGCACTTTTGGGTGCAGGATTTGTCAAACCGGCACTTTACTCCCCTTGGCTTTTATCAATTGGGATACCAATCGGTGGATTATTATACTGGTTGAAACGAGAAAACTTGCTGAGAGAATTTGAACAACAAAGCGAAGAGTATAATCAATAGAACGAAATAAAAGCTGTGATCCATGACTTGTCGAGCTGGCACTTATTACATCTACTTTAAATATTTCGGAAAGAAAAGTATTAAAATGTTTTTTTCAAGAATGTAGCTATAAACTTAAAAGTGTATTGATTCACATTCGAGATGAGCTATAACAAAATACAGAATAACAACCTATAAAGGTGAGAAGGTGGGACCTTGTGCGTCAAGTGAGATTCATATTGTATTGGACATTTAAGCATAGAAATGTAACAGTTTCTAAGCCCTCCCTTTATGCCATATAAAAACGATTTCCAGATAATGAACAATCAGTTGGACAACATAAAAGCTAAGCTTGAAAAACTACGACAATTGGATACGAATTTGGAGCTTTTTGGTTCTGAAAAACATAGGTATATCCTAAATCCAACCGTTCAGATAGACGTGATAAAACAGTTTGAAGCGAAGCATAAGATTACTTTACCGAGTGATTATGTTGCATTTTTGACTACACTCGGAAATGGAGGAGCAGGTCCATTTTATGGACTTGAACCTCTTGAAAATGCTGTTTTGGACGACTTGGACTACAAACATAAGGGCAGTGTGTTAAATCCAAGTAAACCATTCCCACACACTGACGCTTGGAATATGGAATTTGAACCTACTGTTAGTGAAGATGAAAATCAGGAGGAAAATGATAGACAATATGAAGAGTTTACAAATTTGTATTTTGATAGAGAACAAATTAATGGCGTTATTGCGATTTGTAATTATGGTTGCGGAATAAGTTTAAACTTAGTCGTCAATGGAAGAGAATATGGGAATGTTTGGACGGATGACAGAGGAAACGATGGTGGAATATATCCAACAATTCAACTTGGTGAAAAAAACAAAATCAAATTTTTAGATTGGTATGAATTGTGGTTGGATAAGTCAATTGCAGAGATGACTTTAAAATTTGACACTAAAGAAAATACAACTATTGGCGTAAAAAAACCTTGGTGGAAAATCTGGTAGAACTAAGGGAAATATAGTCGCTGACACTGACCTGTGGCTATGACTGTTTCGCAAAAAATTGAACGACAGGGGTTAATATTATCTTTAGAAATGTGAGGCTGTGTTCTCCCTATACCCTCAAAGCCTGTCTGTTATAAACCTTTTAATGACAACCCAACCATCGAAACCAAAAGACATATCGAAATTAACGAAGGCTATCAAGGTTTTAACTTGACAGAGTTTGCTATTGAGGTTGAAGAACGATCTAGCAACGACCAAATTGTTGACATCTTTATTCGTTCAAAGCAATTTTCCTTTGATTGTTTGCGTGACTGTGTAAAAGCTGAACCAGAAAAAGGTTATTTGAGACAAGCTTTTGCCATTGACAAAATTAAAATCAATGACTTCAAGAAAACGGACAAACAAGGCGTATTAAAATTTCTTTGTGACTTTATCAACGAACCAGATTGGGGTGATGATAGAAACGCATTTGCGAAACTGCTCGATAGGTATTTTGAAATCCAAAATGATTTTGGAGATAACTATTTTTATATTTTATCAAAGGACTGGTTTGACAAAAACGATGAAAGAGTCCTTGAACCCGAAAGTTGGGTTTATATCTATTACTTTTTGATTATTTCAATAGATAGGAAAGCAAACTCCTTGACATTGATAGAATGGACATACGATTAATTAATTACGAAAAAATGCCATTTCCTGATTATGATCTCAAGCTAGAGGATATTAGTATTTTATCTCGCTGTCATTCTATAAATATTAGCACTGAAATAACACCAATTTAAAATAACCTATAATTATGATAGACAAAGTATTTGCAATTTCTGGAAATAAAATTTCTTCATTTATTATTGATGAAAATTCTCTGAAGTTTTCTAGCCAAAACTTCAATACTTTTACCGCATTTCAAGATGCTTGGAATAAAAAACTATCTCTTGCGACAAAGGTCGAGGTGAAGTATGACTCCATAAAATCAATTAAAAAGGAGGAAAATGATGACGATGTGTATATAACATATAAAGCTATCGGCGGAATTTCAGTGGATTGTGTGTTTAGCTTTAAATACAAAAATGAGGATGAAGTTCTATTCAATTATTTTATTCGAGAACACTTTTATCAAAAGGTCGATGAAGCATTAACTCCATTTAAGGCTATTCAAAATTACTTAATTGGACTTTTCGCAACCGTTGGAGTAACTGTGTTTTCTTATTATGAAGCCATTGGTATAGCAAATGGAACAGTCGAAGAGGCACATAGTCGTAAGACGCGTCAGTTTAACAATATTATAGAGCTTCTTGGAGATAAAGGCGTAATTTTAATTGGAACGGGAGTCTCTTTATTCCTACTTTACAAAATTTGGACACGCTATAAAAATCCACCTAACCAAATCAAATTTGTTCCTCCAAATAGATAAATAGCAACTAAGAGTAGACTGCATGAACCTCAACTTTAGACTTACAGGACGGCGCAAAGATGATGGACAAACGGTAACAAAATTAATTATTTTGAGGTAGCAATGGGATACTGAGAAATACCACTATTAGTTTGTGGCGAGAGGATAGCAGCAAGTTGTTTTAAATCTCCACTGTAGCTAGTAACAAAATGTTATATCAATTTTAAAAGACCATATAAATGGGAAATTTTTTAGCACTTTCATCAATCATTGGTAAGACAAAAAACGAAGTAATTACCAGCTTGACAAATTATGCCATTTCTGTTAATGGTGGACTTCAAGAAGAAAGTAACATTGACTCATCTACTGACAACTGTTGCATCATCGACGAGGAAAATGGGAATGTGAGTGTTTTCTATCCAAATGGCTATTCAGAATGGGATGACAGTTCGGCTTATTTCTCAAAAGAATTAAATGCGACAGTATTCTCATTTCATATTCACGATGGAGATTTTTGGATGTATGTTTTGTATAATAATGGACAAATAATTGACCAATTCAATCCTATTCCAGATTATTGGGATGAAACCATTTCGGATGAAGAAATGGAAAGCTGGAAAGGGAATGCTAATATTCTTGCTCAATATTTAAAGAATGTAACACCAAGCGACATTGACAAATATTTAGTTAAGTGGGACTTGGAAGAAGAAACAGAAAAAGCATATTCTACAGACGAATATGGACAGGAAGAATGGCAACTAATAGACTTTATGAATAAATTAAGTTTGCCATATCCTGTTGATTTCGACGGTAATCCCAAAGGTCTAACTTTTAAGCTTTGGACAAAGCAACTCAAGCTTACAACTGTAAAAAATAAAAGCAATACGACAGCAATCAAGAATGAAAAACCTTGGTGGAAGTTTTGACAGTTTTTGCTGCAGATGACAAAAAACGGCTAGTAATATAGATACTCACTAAAAGAGAAAACAGGAATTAAAATTGAAAGAATTACAAAACATTTTGCCAATTGAACTTGAAGAAGCATTTTCATCTGCGGAATTTGAGAATGATGGTGGGTTAGAAATATGCTCTATTGAATACTTAGAAAATGAACTTCTTTTTAATTTTTCATTTTATTTAGACGAACTTGAAGAACGGCAAAGGCAGTATTGGCAACTTAAAGTAAACGGCTACATAGAAAGTAAAATTGATAATTTCGGCAACTTTATGACTTTTTATTCAGAGCATAATTTACTTGCAGAATTTCAAGATGTAGAAACTGAATTATACTTTAAAAGGAAAGGAGATTATCCAGAATTGTTACTAACAAGTATTTTCGAATTACATACAATTGTTTTCGACAACTTAATTCCAATTGAAAAATTTATTCAAGAAAGACAACTATTTCAGCTATGTAAATCAGAAACAGGACTTTTCGCAAAAGGACCAAAAAGTATTCTAAGCTTTTATTTTGACATGTTACAAAAAGCAGGAAAAGAACCTTACTATTTTGGTGAGCGAAAACCTCAATTTTGGAACGGACAAAAATGGGCAGAATATAATAGTGATTTAAAATTAGTTTTAAGTGGCGGAACATACATAATTGGAGAGGAATTTAATTTCATGAAACTGAATAGATAAAAATGTCTACCAAGACAAGGTTTGGCAGTATGGTGGCTTTCGTTCCTCACAGACAGTTTTGTACTACTAACTTGCTTTCGTTTGAGCTGGATTTTTTCAAATTTTACCAAAATGCAAAGCCCCAATCATTAGCTGTACTACCAATATAACATTGAAGATAATGCCTCCATTTTATGACATATACGGAATTTCCAAAAGTAGGGACAAAGAAACGATAGAGCTTTTCTTGAACTTTTATTGTCAGCGAGAATTAATTGAGAATTTCGAAGGAAAAGGTGTTGAGGTAGCAATCTATTCCAATGAAAAATATGGAGTGAAAGAAACCTATATACCAGTGAATACGCTGAGTGAGGTAATTGACTATGGATTAAGTCATCCAAATCTTGGGTTTGCTTTTTACATTGGAACAAAATCTAATTATAAAAAGGATATCGATGGAGTTATCTTGAAATTCACTTTTGATGATAAAATCATTTTCGGTATATCTATCGAAGAAAATAGTCTCACAGATGAAGGACAATTAATTGATAATTATGATAAAGCCCTTGAAATCCAGAAGGAGATTCAAGAACTTACCAACTCTACAAAGACATGTATCCAGTTTGAATATGCTCCTGCTGATGATGAGGAGGAGTTTGATAGTGATATTAAACATTGGCAAATTATGAACGAATCGAAACGATAGCCATAAGTACATTATGAAAAAATACACTCACTTCTACACTTTACTTTTATGGACACTTTCATTTTTCAAAGGGTTTTCGACTTCACAATTACCAGACCTACTGATTTATAAAGGAGATACCATTCCAATTTATGCAAATCCTCTCGAACAACTTTATGAGAAAAGTAGCTCACGCCCCAACTTTTTTGGAAGTAAGCATGAGTGTACTTCAACTAGCTGCTGGCGAGGTTATTATGCTGAATGGGAGATTATTAACAACGCAATTTATTTAACAGGTATTTTTAGTTGTTGCGAAGAGCATCGTGAAACTAAGGCAGACTTAAAAGCTTTGTTTGGCGAGAAGTGTATTAACGGTAAAGTCAAGGCAGTTTGGGTAACTGACACTTTTATTTCGCCACAAGGAAAACTGTTACATTACGTTCACATGGGTTATGGTTCCATATACGAAAAGGAATTAGAATTTCAGTTTAAAGAAGGGAAACTTTTGGGCATAAAATCTTATGATAATTCAAAATCTCGAACTTCTATTTACAAAGTAGACCACAAGAAATTATTTAAGTTCATTGACAGACAAATAAATTGGAGCATTTTACCAAAGAATAAAGGGAAAATAAGAGTATTTGTGCAGTTTTCGGCAAATATCTATGGATTGATAGATCGTGCAGAGGTGATTCGTGGTTATAACAAAGACTTCGATAAAGAAGCAATTAGAATTGTCAAGTCAATTCCCCAGTGGGATATTTTATATAGTCATGGTAAATTCATTCGTATGAATCATATATTGCCAGTTATATTTAACTATGAAAAGAAAGGGAATTATCGAGCTAAAAAAACTAAGAATTACCTATATTTTCACAGATCCTATAAAGCCATCCGATGATAAATCTAAGAGAACTAACCTTTTGGTTGTCGATTTTTGCCGCGTTGACATCATGCAAAAATGACAAAAGTAGTAATGAGTTTAAATTTCCGCCATTAACTGAAACATTGAAACTTGCGGAGCACTATTATTCTCCAGCAGGGATGACGACGCCACAAACGTACGTTGAAGCGGTTCGGAAGTTTGGTGAAAATATCGATGTAAATGATACCACAACTAGAGAAAATGTTTTTATAGATGACTTTAACGGTAGTGATACTTTATACAAATCTTTAAGAGAACATGATGGATTGAAATTATTGGTAGACAATACAAAATTAGTTTCGGTCAACCTTTATCAATGGGCATTTCCACCATTTATTTTTGAAGAGTTGCTAGAAGCAGAAAAGCCAAAATCAAAAAAACAAAAATTAATAGATAGCATAGTTTATCAGGCAAAACTAAAAACATGGAAGGATAATCAAACGATGGTCAAAGGCTATCCCGTTTATATAGTTAACCCCACTAATAAAACAATTAGGGTGGAGGAGCAAGACGGAAGGTTAATGATTATACAAGAAGCAAAAGATAAGAATGGCAACTGGAGACCTATTGAATTTTGGCAGTTTAGTAGTTGTGGAAATAGTTATGGAGGCGTCGCATTAAAACCTAATTCCTATATTTTTACAAAGATAGTTGCATACAGAGGAGAATTTGAAACAACCTTACGCTTAAAAATGCTCAATGATACTATTGTATATTACTCTGAACCGTTTAAAGGAAGTATCAATTTAACCCAGCTGGACACAGCCTTAATTAAACAAAATGTTAGTCCGCAAAACTTTTTCAATAAAAAGAAATAGAAAATAAAAACATTTGCCACACATGGTCTTAGGTGGTTAAATCAAGTACAGAGCCTCTGTCAAAATTTGATTAATATTAAAATAAACCATTTAACTAATGAAACTATTTGATAAAATATTCAATTCCAACAAGACAACGCAAACAGTTGACTTGACAACCATCACAAGGACAGAAGTTCTGGAAGGGTTTTCTATCCCAGGAATGATACACAATATTCATTATCACTTTACTGACTTACAGGTGTATAGTGACGGACTTATTAATTGTTGGGGAATGGTTGACCTATCTATGTTCCAAGACAAGTTAAATAAAGGCTGGGTTGTTCCCTCAATTCCAGACGGAGAAGCAATTTCTATTTATAATTTAGGTAACTGGAATATTGAGCAAGGAGAATGGCAACATACCAAGGAAACACTGTATGATTATGTTTACTCACTTATAAAACAACTTAATCCGACACTCGAAAATTTACAAAATTATAACGGCAGTGATTCAAAAAAGGTAGGCAATGTAAATGTTGCAAAGCATTCTACCTCGACAGCCCTACCTTATCATTATGATGACCCAAACTCATTTTTTCGAAAAAGAATTAATGGAGAAAAATTTCATTTCTTTTATCGAAATGATGATAACAAAACATATTTAGCAGAATTATCTATTTATAAAAGTGGATACATAGAGATTACAAATTTACCTAAGAAGAAAATACACAAACTAGAGGACTTAGATGCCTTAGCTCAGAATGGTACGCTAACAACAGATCTGAAAATCGGAGAAACGGTTTTAATTGTGAATTTAGGGTCATTTAAAGTCGTTTCGGGGAGCGGAATTGATATTAAATTCAAACTGAACGAGCTAGTTGATAAGTTCAACGAACTAAACGGTAGCGAAAATAGTATTGCCAAATGTGCGAGAATATTTGAGGTGTACAAACAAAACCCGACCAAAAAATTACGAGACGATTTAAAAGCGGCGTATGAAGCAGTTCCAGAACATCGAAGAATTTTCGTTGGGACAATGGATACAAAAGACTACGAAGTTCGTCAGGTAATTTATGGCGACATTGTGAAAAAAGAATGGGAGGAGGATTATGGGTATGAGTATCCGTATGACGATATGCCCAAACCAATAGATGAATAAGAGTAAGACCGCAAATAAGTTTTAATTATTTTACAAACTCTGTCGCTAGTGCTGGCTTCCAAGCCAGTACTCACTCAATCTAAGGATTCCGATCCTATTGGTAAGTATAATGGTTTCCTAGTCACAATTGAAGATTTTGAACAGGATGGAAATCAATTTTTATTTCTATATATTTGAATTGTACTTTAGCTACACCGCTAAATCTCGTCTATTGCTAACAAAAAAAATTGATACTATGCACTTACAAGAGACTCTACAAAATCACAGAAATTCACTTCATGAGCGACCAAACTACGCTGAGGATATGGCATTAAAATATATCTTGATAATAAAATCCATATAACTCGTATTGCAATTGGCGGTGTCTAAAGTTGGGGCACACCAAACTTTATTGCATTTCATAATTTTTAACTTCATATACAAAATAGTGGAGTATTTGAATGATTCGATAAGGTATTGTACCAATAATGAACTTTGGCATTCCCAATATCAAATCACTATACTCACTCACCCTTTAACTACAATTCTATGAAAACTTTAGCCATTACACTAGTGACAATATTTATTTCACTGACTTCATCATTAGGGCAAACCTCAAAGGACAGTTTGTTTGTCTTTATCGGAGAAAAAATTGAAGTGAAATACACACCTGAAAAGTCTTTGTCAGATACAGTAATTATGGGCAAAGATACTGTGATAACAGTGGGTATAAGTGTTGACAACAGATATAGAGCAAAATACAAAATATTACAAGTAATCAATGGTTCTTTCAGACAAGACACTATTACATTTTTTGCTTATGACCATTATGGCGAACCTGCATTTTCCAAGTTCAAGACAGTTCTTCTTTTTGTTTCTCCTCACAAAGGCGAGCTATATCATGAAAAATACCAATATTTTGATTTGTATTTGACGGCTGATAATAAATGGGCAAGTCCGTATTCGCGTAGATACACTAATGATTATTACAAAGACAAGGTTACTATTAGACCAGAGAAAATCTTTTTTAAAGAAGAAGTCTCGTCTCCAACTAGTCATTTATCAGAAGACCAACGAAAAACTTTGTTTCCTAAACCATATTTTGACATTAAGAATGGTAATGCAATCGCTATCTATGGCAATTATGTGGATGATTTAGTCAAACTCAAAAAACAGACAAATTGAAAGCGAAATGATATTATTGGAAGTCGTGGTTATCTGAGCGTTTAACCTTGCTGTAGCGAGTTGTTGAGGCGGAAACTCGCTACGGATAGCTTCGATAATATACGTATATTGACTTTGGTTAAGAAAATGCTTAGTATACTTCAAACCTTCGCTTATATTCCATATTGGTTGTATAGACGCAATAAGTTTTAATTATATTGCAGGTATAAACTTGTTTGCGTTACCTTAAAAAACAACCAATGCAAAAAAAATACACCGCAAATTATGCTTTCACTAACCCAAATTTTGTGATACAGAATTTGGTTGAAAACCCGATAAAGTCTGAATACTTATCGGTGTACTTTATCGTGAAAAACCTTTTGCAACGTGGCTTTCCGACAATTCTCTCAAAATATCTGCAAAACGAAATAGGCGAAATTCATAAACAAGGCGACTTTAAAGAACCGTTTTTGTTTATTGACACCGAAACACCGATTTGGCATAATACGATAAAAGGCGACACAGCAAATAACTATTTTCCCGCCAAAACATTTTTTGAAAAACTTATCCCTGAACACTTTGGCGAATATGCTTTTGTGCAATCTCTTATTTTGCCCGAAGTTGAGATTAACGAGTTAGTAGGTGAATACAATAAGGATTTTATCAATCAACAAGTTGATTTCTTTTTGCCACAAGTAAAATTAGTGATAGAAATTGACGGACAGCACCATAAAAATAATGATGTTACAAGAGCAAAAGACAACATTAGAGATACTTATTTGACATCAAAAGGCATTAAAACAGTCAGAATTACGACTACTGAACTAAAAAATTCTTCATTCAAGTCAAAAATCGATGAAATTATCAAGCATTTAGCAGAAAACGAAAAAAAACTTCTTTTCTACAAAAAAGCCTATGCCAAAATAAAAGACAACACTATTTCAGATTATGAATACCGTACAAAGTTTTTGCCAACTGCAATTATTCGTTTTCAACTATTAGTTTTAGACCTTCTAATAAACGATTACATTTCAAACAATGACACAGTTTGGAAATTTAACATTTTAGAAAGAGATATAAAAGGTTTTGCTGATTTAGCCATACAAGACTTGTTTTTGTGGCTTGAAAACCTTTGCCAACTTCGCAAGTTAGATTTTCAAAAGCCCAAAATTGAAATCAAAACATATAGCCAAGAAAGCAAAGTGACTTTTCATAAGGGCTTTATTCTTATTGATTTTAGCCTTTTCAAAAGATATACAGACGAAAACGAACTAAACTCCGAAAAAATTTATGTCAGAACCGACTATTTTGGTGCAGAAAAAAATTATTTTAGGGCAAGCACAGCCGAGCCACTCAAATATGAAATAGTAAGTGATAACGAGCAGGATAAAAGAGCTTTACGTTTTTTCTTACAAAATATCTTTGAAAAACCCGATTTTAGAGATGGGCAGTTCCCTATTATCGTAAATGCTTTGCAACGAAATGATACGATTGGACTTTTGCCCACAGGTGGCGGTAAATCAATCTGTTATCAATTACCTTGTTTGTTGCAACCAAGCATAAACTTTGTGGTTTGTCCCATCAAATCTTTGATGTACGACCAACAAGACAACTTAAATAACTCATTAGTAACCAATACCAATTTCATTTCAGGTGATTTAACTTCTGCGGAAAAAGAGAAAATCCAATTTGATTTTTCGCAAGGTAAATATTTGTTCATTTGGGTTTCCCCTGAACGATTTCAGATTAAGACGTTCAGAGAATACTTATCTTCTGTAATTGCTAACTTTTCTATTGCGTATGCAGTCATAGACGAAGTACACTGTCTATCGGAGTGGGGACACGATTTTAGAACTTCTTACTTGAATTTAGCCAACACGATAGAAAAATATTGTCCTGATACTAAATTTATTGGACTTACAGCGACAGCTTCTGTAAATGTATTAAAAGATGTAAAAATTGAGTTTAAATTAAAAGATGAAAACGTAAAAACTCTTTTAGATTACAGCCGAAAAGAGTTACATTTTGAAGTAATCAATGACGAAGGGCAAAAATGGAATGTTCTAAAAGATAAATTAGACGAACTAAACCGTACAGAAGATTTTTTAGATTTTCAGGATAAAGCAGGTTTAGCATTTACGCCTAATGTAAATGGTGAGTTTGGGTGCTACACTATTTCAAATAAAATAAATACGATTTACAAGAAAAAAGTAATGTGGTATTCTGGTGATACGCCAAGTTTTAGCACAAAAATTTTAGTTGATAACATAGTAGCAGGAAATGCCGAAAAGGTAAAAGAAAGAGTGCAAAAACATCTTGAAGATGAAGGTTTTGAAAAACATTTAATTGATAAATGTTTGAGTGAAAAACTTTACGAAGTAAAAGGCACTAAAAACCCAAAATGGTTTCAAGTTTTGATGGGGCAAGATTTGCCTGTAATGAATGAAAATGACTTTAAAAAATACAAAAAAGACGTTCAAAAATCATTTAAGAAAAATGATTTTCCGTTAATGATAGCCACCAAAGCCTTTGGAATGGGCATTGATAAACAAAATATTAATTATACATTTCATTATGGTTTGCCTAGTTCAGTAGAAGCCTTGTATCAAGAAGCAGGCAGAGCAGGCAGATGGGATAAAAACGACAAGAAAAACAAAGATAAGAAAGCCAAATGTTTTATATTTCATTCTCACGAAACTTTTGACAAACAAATAGTTGATGAAATTTTTGCACCCGAAACAAGTATTACACGAATTGCAGAAATTAACAAAGAGGTTGGTTTTACAGGGAAAGATATTTTTCGCATTATATTTTTGTTCTTGCAGGGACAAAGAGATATACAGGAAGATTTTATTATTATCAAATTTTTGATTGATACATATTATCAAGCCAATACAACCAAAAAGATATTTTGGAATAATGCTA
Source organism: Flectobacillus rivi (assembly GCF_030056655.1). Lineage (NCBI taxonomy): Bacteria > Pseudomonadati > Bacteroidota > Cytophagia > Cytophagales > Flectobacillaceae > Flectobacillus > Flectobacillus rivi. Next base: position 380,781 of record NZ_JASHIE010000003.1, on the reverse strand, counting down.
AAAATGACTTGCGAACATACAGCCAAAGAGTGTTCAACAAAACTGTTTATGCAAACGAAAATGAAATACAAAAAGGCATTTACCGATTAAGTTTATTTGGCATAGTCAAAGATTGGACAACAGATTTTGTTACTCATTATGAAGTTGAATTTAACCAAATAACAGACAAAGATATACTAGATAGTTTGGCAAAGTATATTCACAAATACGAGCCATTGACTGATGTAAAAAGTAATGTACAAGCAGTTAATAAAACTACTATAACAGATAAATCAATATGGTATTTGTTGCAATGGACTTGGGACAATATCGTTTATACACGTAGACAATCCATAAAAACCTTGTCTGATTGGTGTTCCGAATTTGATAGTAGCGAAGCATTTAAGGCACGTATTGATACTTATTTTAAATTTACGGAAACGACTTTTATCATTCAGCACATTGCAGAAAACCCGAAAGAGTTTGAAAAATGTTTTGAATTGTTTTACAAAAAAGGCAAAATCCTAAACAAAAAAGAAATCGAAACTTTAAAAGACAGTTTAAGCCGTTTTTTAGAAAGTTATCGTTCAAATGTTGGCTTAAATTTGATTAGTGGTTTTATTCGTTTATTCCTTAATGATTACGAAGATACAGACGGAAAGCCACGTTTAGAAAATGCAATTTCACAATTCAAAGACTTGTTTTCAGCCAAAGAACAAGACATAATTATTGAGAAAATGATAGATTTAGGCTTGTATCTTTCAGAAGATAATAAGTACGAGTTAGCAAAATCAATTACAAAGTTCTACCCTGAAAAGTTGGAATTTTTGGCAGATAAATTTAATATTATGTACTTGCTTGGAGATGTTTTAACAGACAAGTTGAAAGCATTGAAAATAACAAACCAACGATTTTATGAACAACTTGCAAAAATTTGATAGCACTTTAGCAGAGTTTGACAAAGAAGTGTCAAAACTTAAATCTATTGGTGAAGTTCATCAAGAAATCAAGAAACTTGCTACTGAATACGAAACCGTTGTTTCTAAAATTCAGGACAGCAATAAAACTTTACAGTCTGTTTTGAAACAACACCAAGACTTTCAAAACGAGATTAAAAATAATATTACCGAAATTGAAAATCAGTACAGCAAAAACAAATCCGACATTCAAAGCCTTTTAACATCAAAACTTGATGAAATAAAGCAACAAAATAAGGCTTTTGAGAAAAGTGTAACCGAAATTGTAGAGAATTTACGAAAAGAAAATAAGCAATTTTATCGTGATTTTGAAGAAACGGTACGCATAAAACTTGCAGAAAATAAATCAGAAATAAAGCAACTCATTGAGCAAGAAACTATCAAACTCAAAGATATTTTTACATCTGAACTTGACAAACGAACAAGCGAAATTATCAACCGACAAAAAAGCCTACTTACAACAATTTGGTTAAGTTCGGGGACAATAATTTTAGTACTTATCTTTATCATTTACAGACTTTTGAAACACTAAAAGCGTGGAAAAAGAAAGGCTAACGCACAACATTGCATTTGGGTAAGTCGGGCAGAAGTTCTAAATTGAACTTTTGTGTTTTTTATTAACTTTTGTGCTTGTTGGGGCAATAGTGTTATCTAGTCCCGCCCTGCACAAATGTTTTTCCGTTGGCGGCAAGCATAAAATTATACCCATAACAAACGGCGAAGCTGAAAACCGATTAGAGTAGGCAGTTAAATAAAATTTAATCTTATGAGAACAGGAATGAAAGTCCTACTAATTTTTGGATTATTTATGATTTATGGAGCAATATCGCTGGCATTAAAAGGTGGAGATAGTAGCAGAGCAGGTGTTGGAGGTCCAATTGGGTTAATTGTTCTATTCGCTTGTTTTGCGGGAGCAAGGGCTATTTGGAAATATAATCCAGACAAGGATAATGAAAAACAGTCTGATGGGAAAGATAAACATCAACTTGATAAAAATAACTCTTGATGTTTAAGGATTATTATGCAATTCTTGAAATTGAAGAGAATGCAATACATGAGGAGGTTAAGTCTGCATTCAAAAAGCAGGCTTTGAAATGGCATCCGGACCGAAATATTGGTCTGGATACTACGATACAAATGCAAGAAATCAATGAAGCCTACTTAATTCTCAAAGATAGTGAAGCGAGGTACAGATACAATCGTGAGTATATGCGTTTCAAAGAATTTCAACAAAAAAGAGACGAACAACAAAAAAATAATTACGAAGAGAAATTTAGAGAAAAATACAAAGGAGATGGCACCCATACAAATAACTCCTCTGATCATTATAAAGTTTACGATGAAATATTAAATAATTGGATGAACAATGCTAAGCAACAAGCCATTGATTTAGCAAAGCAAACAATTGAAGACTTAAAAGGAATGACATCTGTTGGTGTAAGAGCTGTAGCAAAAGAAGCAAAAAATCAGTTTATTTACCAGATAATTGGTGGTTTGTTGCTTTTTTTTATATTTATGATAACAAAATCTTGCAATAATTGATGACAAAAAGAAATATCTGTCACCAACATAGGTAGCTGTTGCACAACTCATTTTTTCCTAAAAATACTCTTATAAAATATCATTCTATACCTCTTTTAAAGCGATTTAAAGGAGGTATGTTTGTAAAGGAAGGTCAAAGAACTCCATCCCATCCATAAATCCTCACCCCATCCAATCTACCAAAGCAATTACCCCCCCAAAAAAAATGGAAATAGACTTACACCAAAAGAAACTTTCCTTTTGCGATGAATACCAAATAAATGTTGATGGACAACCAACGTATTTTGCTGCTAGTAAGCCATTTCGTTGGCTTACGAAGATGAATATTTCACATCCGTAGTAAGTGTCTCACTGACCAACTTAAGCCAGCAAAACTCTCATATACTGCTTTGGATTATCATAAAAATAATAAAAGTAGTCCGCTGTGCTACCGCGAGTTGTCGAGTGGGACACTCGCCACGGATGGAAATTTGCAATTCACAATTCATCATTAACAATTCCGCCCTAACGCTTACTCAACTCGTTTTACTTCAATCAATCGCACTGGACCAACTAAACCTGATGGTTTTGGCGACCATTTTGAAGCGTCAAAAAGACCTTCCTTATTACGATTTTCGGCTAGTCTGGCCGCCATGTTGATGTTATAATACTTTTTCCAAGGCATTCCATTTTTGTCCATCCAAGCCATACGGTTCGCCATCAAATTCGAAACTTGTATTTCCAACGTGTTTTGGTCTTGTAATAGGTTCGAAGGAATCTCAACGGTGTATTGTGGTCCTATCAAAATTGCCACAGGTTTACCATTTATGATGACTCTCGCAGTTTCGTGTACTTCTCCCAAATCCAACATCCAGTGTTGCGCATTGCCAGATGGTTTAGCAAAAGTAGTTTTGTAGCTGGCTGTTCCCGAAAAACGATTCAATGCCTCCTCCGACCATGTAGTCCATGAGCTTAAGGTCGAAATCGTTCTGGTAGCAGGAAGTTCGGGACCGCCTTCTACGAAACTAACTTGCCAGTTGTCTTTAAGTTCCTGAGCTTTTTCTGCTGGTGCGAAAAACGGATATTCTTTTCCTTTGAGAAGATTTGGCGAAACTTTTACGATAATTGACTCATTGGGTTTGAGCGAAACAAATACAGAAGTCCCCGAGTCAGTTTTTTGTACTTTCCCAATGCCTGACTCGCCAGTCATCGGGTTGAAAATAGCAGTGCTAACGCCTTTTCGTTGTAGATTTACCCAACCAGAAAAGCTTATTTTATTCTTATTCCAAACGAAGTAGATGGTTTCGTTCCCCATTTTTTTACGAATAAAAGACAACCCTTGTTGAGATAAGGTTTCCTCTTTGACGCCGTGAAAAGCCAAGAGTTTTTCAAATGATTCTCCTACACTTATTTGTCCCAAGCCCACTTTAGCATTCTGAATCGATTCGTTTGTAGCCTGTAAGTGAATACTGTTTTTGATTTGAGAAAAAGTCTTTTGTTTTTCCTCCAAATTTCCCCAACCTGCTACCGATTCAGGTAGTGCGTCGATAAACAAAATCTTGGCACCTGCTTTTGCCAAGGCATTCAGTTTTTGCATGGTTGCCAAAGGTATATATGTACATTTGGGCACTAGAATCACCTTATAGTTGGCATTTACCGCTTGAATTTTTCCGCCAGAGGTGTTGAGCTTTTGTAGTTGACTGTCAGAGATAAAATCGTAAGTATAGCCTTTTTCTAACAAATTTTCAGCCAAATGAGAGAGTTCTGGCAAACCCAATTCTTTGCCTAAACCGTCGTAGTGACGCAACAGCGATTTGCTTGGTTTTGACCAACTATCCGAAATAGGGAAATAGACAAGCACATCATTGTCGGCAGTAGATTTTTGTAAAAATGACTGCACACGAGTAACATATTGATTGATACTGGCGAAGTCTTTCCACCAAGGATTGGCAGGTGTAAACTCCGTTGCGGCATAAAATAATCTACCAGGCCAAGGTTCATTTTCAGGAGAATAGGCAGTTCCATGATAAAAAATATGGTTAATACCCCCTAAAAACATCAAATCAATCGCCTTTTTTACGTCGGAAAGATTTGAGACAAAGTGCTCGTTGAGCCAAGTGGCAGTTTCAGAAGCAACGAGTTTTTTACCTGTCAAGTTAGCGGCGGAACTCGCAAATTTGAGTCTTGGTACTTCCATGCCCTCTGCTTCAGGAATGTCAGCAGCTACGTACAAATCCAAAATATTGGCAGGGGCACCATGACTTTGGTTACGGATAATCTTATGGTTTTTATGCGACCAAAAACTCCATACACCCATGTACTTTTCCAAGATTAAGTCAGAAATCGTTTCACGATAATCACATAGAATACGAGCATTTTTTTCTGGGGTGTCTTTTCCGAAAAGCGCAGGTAGAAAATTCCTTAAATCATAGCCTCTGCGTTTTTGAAACTCATTGAACATATCAGGCGTCCAATCGCTTTCGCCTTTAGCATCGTCGACCTCATAAGAATCGTTGAAATAACCTCGGAGGTAGCTGATATCGGCATTTTTGAACGCTTTGTCAAAATAAGTAAGATAGTTTTGGATAGCTTTGGTCGAAAAATGGTCAATCACTTCGCCTTCGCCACCAGGTCCAGCACGCTCAACTTGTTTGCCATGCAATCCCATGAATAAAGCCAATAATTTCCATTCTCCTTGGGGAGCAGTCCAGTTTAATTTTCCATTTTTGTCAACCTTATCGGTCAGATTCAAAATTTCATTTTTATCAGAATAAGCCATCAAAACCTGTAACGGAATTGGGTGCTCAAAACGGATTTGCTCAACAAAATCTTTCTGTAAGTTGGGGTTGAGATAATAAGGTTCTTTTAGGTCTTTGAGATTTAAAGACTTATTTCCTGCCTGAAGTAAAGGCTTTTGGATATATGTCACTGATTCGGATAGCGTTTGACCTTCCTTCAAAGTCCAAGATTTTTCGGCAACATATTTACAAGCATCATCAAGACTTACCCACGGTCCACCAAAAGGCCAGCCAGAGGCATTAGCCAAGTCGACCCCCATGCCCAATCGCTTACTTTCAGAAAGTGTATGTTCAAACACCTTCACCCAATCAGGAGAAAGGTAATTGATGAATTCCTTTTCTTGATTTTGGACACCATAAATAACCGTAACCTCAGTACCTCCAAGTCCCACTTGTTTGTATTTTTCTAAGGCTGCTGTTAATCCTTTGGGCGTCACTTGACTACCATTCCACCACCAACGTGTCCAAGGTTTGGTTTCAGGAGTAATAGCAGGCCATTGAGTTTGGGCATGGCTCATGATACCAAGCCCCAGAAGAGGTAAGATAAGTGTTTTTTTAAGCATAAGTTTATTATTTAATAAATCAGGTTTTCTTTGGGCACAAACAGCGTACATACAAAATTTTGTACACTATTTACCACCTCTAATCTAAAAGGATAAGAAAGGGTATTTCTAATGAAAGTAGGGAAGGATAAAAGCTGTAAAGAAAATGAGTTTGAGTGATGTTATAGAAATAATTGTGGTTAGTGAAGAAATTAGATATTTTATGTACTTTTATGGTATGTTTTATCGCTAGTCTAATTTATAAAATTTAATGGATTTTTCTCTGGTTTAGGTATCGCCATAATGGTTTCTATTACTCTATTTCGCTACACCATTTATCTGCAAGTATTTACACTGCATTAGGTGAAAGATATAAGGAATTAGAAAATCGTTTTACCTCAGTGTAGTCCAAAAACAATGTAATCCACATATATGCGCAAATTTCTACTAATACAGCTATTCATATTTGGCTGTTTTCTACAGGTTTTTTCACAAAGCCTAGTTATGACAAAAATGCTCCAACCTGCTCAGAGTACTCTTTGTGCAGGGGCGAAATTTATCATCGCTTACCAAAAAACAGGTAATTTTAACTCTGATAATAAGATTAACCTACAGTTTGTTGACTATTACAGCAGTAGTAGAGTAATCCTAAATATCGATACTAAAGATTCTTCTGGTTATTTGGTAGGAGTGTTTCCTGATTTCTTACGAATTCCTGAGTTAAACTACTATCTTTCTGATAGTTATAGCTCTATGACATTGCGAATTGCATCTACTTCACCTGCAGTGGTCTCTGCACCATTGGTTTCATATTCGACTTTCTCACTTGGAATTCGCCCGAGTATCAGAATAGATACAACAAGTACAACTATTGCGCGAGACAAAGTTTTACAACTCAGAATATCTGGCAGTGCTACAAGTCCATTTTCAATTACGACCTCTGAAGGTACAGTGTATTCAGTGAGAAATTATTGGCTATCGTTCGCAGATGAAAGGGTAAATACTTACCCTAATAAATCAGGCGATTTTTATATTAAAGAGGTTTCAAATATTTGTGGGATAGGAACGTCCCAAGGAAAGGTAAAGCTTTCAGTTTCGGATAATTCATTGTATATCTCCAATTTATCCAGTACAACATATTGTACAGATGGTAATATCAAGCTCAGTATTGAAAAAAGAGGAACATGGAATGCAGATAATAAATTCATGATTCGATTTATAACTAGCAATAACCCTGCTCAGTATTATGATGTGGAGGCAAAAGAATCAGATGGGATTGTTTCTGCAAAAATTCCTGGACTAGTACCACGTACCAGTTTTAATTTAAGTGTGGTGGCTACAAGCCCTTTCACTATTTCACCTGCTCATACAACATCAGTGAATGTAAATGAAGGCGCAAAAATTGATATTCAGTCCGACGCAAAGACTGTTAGATATGGTAGTTTGGCTTATCTCAATCTCAATTCTAGTGGTCTTTCACCTATCAATTTTGAGTTGACGGACGGGTTTAAATACAATATCGGTTACACAGGATCCATTACCTCAATTCCTATTTACCCTACCAAAACTTTAGATTATAAAATTAACAAGTTCACAAGTGAATGTAATACTGGGGAAGGTGTTAACGTAAGTAAAGTGACGGTAACGGATGCTATTAAAGTTGAAGAAATATTAACTAAATCGGTTTGTCCTTCAGGGGTGTTTAAAGTGAGATTCTCTAGTCAGCCAGTAATGGAGGTCAATACACCCATAAATATGGCTCTTTTGTTTAGCGATGGAAATAAAACAGCACTTACAGGGAAGGTGACAGAGGCTGGTTTAGCGGAGTTTACTTTTCCGAGTTCAAACCCGAATGAAGGCAAAACCTTTACTTTTGGTCTTTTCCCCAATCCGTTAATAGGTTCAACATTCGAGTACGGAGCTACTCGATGTCTTTTCAAATCAATCCCCAAATTTGCCTACAGTAATACTAGTAACCCTTATATCATTGAAAAACCAAGCTGGGCTTATGGCAGTCTTGGTTTTTCAGGAGGAGGAAGTATTGAATATGAAGATAATTTTGGTAAAAAATCTACACTCTTTATGCCCGAAGGTGGTGTAGCCTATTTTAATTTCAAAGTCTATGCCTCAGATAATATGACATATAAAGTCAATAAGGTATCGAATGAATGTGGGGTGAATAATGATATAAAACTGAGTTTGGATATTCAAGTTTTAAACCCTGTAAAAAGTCTAAAACTCCTAGCTCCATTTGGTCAAGGTTCAACCATTTGTGCTGGGTCTACACAGGAGTTAACCTTACAGCGGTATGGTACTTTCGATGCTGGTGCAAGATTTTATTTGGATTATTTAGATGATTCAGGTTTTATAGTTGAGGCTGGCGTTGGTGAGTTTATTAATGATAAGTTGTCATGGATAGTACCCTCAAAGTATTCCACTATCAATTTACAGGTAAGAGCCTCTGCTCCCTACACTACGGGCGAGAGGTATCTTGTGGAGGTTGGGGATATTCCGACTTATTCTGGACCAAAAGAAATTAATGCCATTGTGTCTAATAGCAATTATTACAGCGGGACGTTAAGATTGGATAACAAGCTGTACACTACAGCTGTGTTTGCTAATGGACAGAGAGTATCGGGATATGGAGGTTACTTAGGTTATTCCTTTGATGTAGTGAACTCTGGTAGTTTTGCAATCAAAAAACTGACGAATGGCTGTGCCACAAAAGATGTTGATATCAAAATAAATGTGAGATTGGCTGACAGAGTAGTTGAGTTTAGAGGCATCAACTACAATGTTACTGCATGTGCTGGTAAAAAAATAGAGCTTAGATATACCGAGATAATGACCAGACCATCAAACCGTGTGGCAAGTTATAAGTTAATGCTCTTTAAAGCGGATGAAACCTTATATTCTAAGCAAGCTATTCTGACAGGAATCAAACAGAGTCCTTTTGAAGTAACTTTACCCCAAGACCTAGCAGAGGTTAATTACAAGTTCCGATTAGTTGATGAGTCAGATTCACTCTTGTATAGTTACGCAAAAGAAATTCGAATTCAAAAGGCTCCTAATGTATCTGTTGTTTTGGCTAATAATCAAAAAGATATTGAGCTGAGTTATGGTGAGTCGATTCAACTTAGTATTGTCGATAATGGAAATTCAACTTTTGAAGGTGTTATAAGAGGAAAGACTGGCGAGGCATATCCTATTGATTACTCTAATTATAGTTACATCAAACTTTCACCTAGTTACTCTACAGTTTATACTCTACCTTCAGTTTCAAATCAGTGTGGAGTACAAGATTTGAATTTTTCTCTTAATGTACGAGTGAAGCCTCAAATTAACTGGTCAGTTATAAACCAAAGTTCGATTGGCTTAAACAATATCTGTCGTAATGATAAGCTTCAGATTAATTTAGCTTCTTATGGGGATGTGGATACTACACAACTTTATAAAGTGTCACTTTTTACGTCTGAAAGTGGCGCTTCTGTATACTATGAAATCGCAAAGATTAAACCTTATGGTCGATACTCTTTATCAATTCCAGCCAATGTTCCACTTGGTTCTTACGCGATGGTTTTACAAAATATTTCAACGCAAAAAGTTGATTTTAGGGGTTCGTGGTATGGTACTTTACTAGAGGTGCCAGAACTTACCATCGCAGGTAATGTCACCACAGTAGCCAATCAGTCAGTTATTTTGACTGTGAAGTCTACAAGTACTGCAGAAGGATACTATTTGTTTAGTAGCAATCCAGCGTTTGAATTAAGTAATGGATCGATTGGCAAAATCACGAATTGGAGTAAGCAAACAGGTTTTATAAGTTTTGTATCCCAAAAATCTGAGACAATTACCTTAAAATCAGTATCTAATCAATGTGGTGTTGCTTCAGGTAAGGGTTCTGCAACTATTACTGTTTTACCTGAATCTGCCAAGTATATTTTAACCTTGGGTTCAACCTTGAATAATGGTTATAGCTACCTTTGTGCAGGAACAGAAACAAATGTAGGTTTCAAATTAGTAGGTATTACTGGTGCAAATCCTAGTCTTGGACTTGAAATGTCAGATAGCTCAGGGGTTAATTTTAAGGAGATTGAGATACTTGGAGCCTCATATACAACAAATACCATATCCTTTAAAATTCCGAATAACACTCCTGCTGGACAAAACTACCGTTTTAGAGTAATTTCAAAAGAAAGTGGAATAAGCTCAACTACGAGTGTTAACCCTCTCGAAGTAATAAAATCTCCTTCAGCCTCATTTGATACCACCGTGTATTATTTCTCACCAGAAAAGAAGGTTGATTTAAAAGTAAAATTGATGGGTAGTTTTCCTGTAAGTTTTAAATTAGGTACAGATGAATTAAACGCAAAAGACTTTAGCGCACCATCCTCGCCATATACTGTTACTTTGAATCCTACGAGTCCAACTAAGTTTAGATTGTTCAAAGTATCTGACTATTACTGTAGCACAGGAATCATCGGTTCAAACTCAACGGTTAGTCTGGAAATAGTCACTGGCTTCGAAGACATCCAAAAGCTGGGTGTCACTGTTGGACCAAATCCAGCGACAGATTTTGTTATGATTAATACCGATGAAAATGGTATTAAGGCTGAATTAGTTGATGTTGCAGGAAATGTGGTTTCTGAAACAAAATTGCAGTCTGGCAGTAATCAACTTGACCTCAAAAACTACCCGAATGGGATGTATCTGTTGCGCATTAGCAAAGATCAGAAGGTGGGAATATTTAAGTTGATGAAGTTCTAAGTACGTTATTTGTTAATTGTATATTAGTTATTTGAAGGAGGGTATATTCAAAAAATTAAATCTTTCCTTATACTTAATTGATGTTTTCAGAATAGCGTAAACCTGAGTTATCCCGAGCTTTAGCATTGGGATTATTCTCCAAGTTTTTATCACAAAAGGCGTTCGAAAAACTAATTTCGAACGCCTTTTGTGGTGCTATTATGCTAGAAATGACTTGGCTTAAGACGCAATCATTGCGTCTCTACTGATGGAATACAAATTTTTGTATAATCACTCATTCTCTCAATCTCAATTCTCTCAATTTGAGATTATTTCCAAAACTTATAGTTACCCATCGTAACGGTTGTACCAGCAAATCTGTCGCCAATACGTTGTACTTTTTTGGAATAAATAGCAGAAATAATGGCGCCTAATCCAAGTGTTAGATAAAAATCGAATATCACACCAAGCCATCTGAAAAAAGCATGTTTGGGCTCAATCATTTTCCCGTTGAGTAGCCTTACCCTAAGCCCACAAATGAATTTTCCTAGGGTAAACCCAAAGGAGAGATATTCGAAGAATAGTTCATACAGTACACAAAATGGAATAAACAAAATCATCTCTTGAAGACCCGTAAATAATCCATCATGAGGTACGATAGCGTCTCGGTTGAGAAAGTCATAAAACTTACCAAAACAGTAATTTAGAAAGATAAGGTCAATGAGTCTAGCAAGTGCGCGAAGTAAGATTATTTTAGTTTTTTGCATGGGTTATTTATTAAACAAATCGGTAGGTCCATCATCATGGTGCTATCAATGCTATGTAGTCTTGATAAATGAGATTTCGTGATAAGATTTTAGAAATTAGACAAAACGATTTCTTTTTTCATCAGAAACCAATAGACTTTTGCTTACGAACTGAACTAAAAATCCAACCTATGTATTTGATTCTCTACCGTAAATTTAATCGAAACGCTATTCTTTTGTGCAGGATGTTGGGTAGGGTACCAATTTCTTCCTGTTCTGGACAAAATTAATAAACCATTGTGGTCACCTAAGGCTGTAAAGTCAGAAAGAATTGGACCTTTTTCAAAATAGTTCAATCCATATTCTTGAATTAATTCTTCTGCAAGAGTCAAAGGCTCATCACTTACCAAGCCAATTTCACTAACACATCGAATTAAATTGCTTGAAAAGCTCTCTGAACTATGATCATTCAGGTCTTTACGGGCAATAAATTCTAAAATATTGCCATTATTGTCATAAAAATAGACAGCCTGAGCATTCCAATCTTCAAACTTTGTAATAGATTGCTCGTTGGTATCTAGAATTACTTCAACTTTGCTTTGTAACCAACTTAAGGCTGATTCTACTTGGTTTTGTGGAATGTTGAAAGCAAAATGATAAATTGTGTTAAAGGATAGGTTTTCGGTAAAACGTATTAGCGAAGTTCCAACCCTGAAAGTCACTTCATGTTGATTTTTTGTTACTACTTCAAAATCGAGAAGCTCTTGGTAAAAAGCAGTAGTTTTTTCAAGATTGTTAGTGAGAAGCTCAATAGAAATAATGTCCATTTTTTGAAAAAGTTTGGGGAGGTTGTTTACCTATTTTAAACCTTTTAGCAGGTAAATCGTTCCAAGAACTCAGGAAAGGTTTTTTACTTTCGTGCTCCTTTTTATGATGTTTTTACAAAATTTACACTCAATCAACAAGTTATGCATGTATTACTAGTGGAAGATGACCCCAAATTGGCAGGGTTTATTCAGAAAGGTTTTTCTAGCGAAAATATTAATTTAGATATAGCTTACGACGGTTTGATTGGTCAAAGAATTTTGTCACAAAAGCCCTACGACGTAGTAATTTTGGACGTAAATCTACCAAGTATCAATGGATTTGAGCTTTGTAAGTTTGTTAAAAATAATTGGGCATCTACTCCCGTGATGATGCTAACCGCATTGAGTACCATCGAAGATAAAGAGATAGGATTCAATGCTGGTGCTGATGATTATTTGGCAAAACCCTTTGAGTTTAAAGAGCTGTTACTGAGAGTTAAGGCGCTTGGTCGTCGGAATATGTTTGTTTCTAAACCAAGCAAGATTCTGGAAATTGCTGATTTGAAATTGAATCTGGATACGCAAGAGGTAACTCGTTCAGGTAAAAAGATTGAACTTACCAAACGTGAATACGATTTGCTGGAATATCTGCTACTCAATAAAGGCAAAGTCGTAAGTAGGGTAGATATCTTGGAAAAAGTCTGGGACTTAAATTTTGATACAAATACCAACGTCATCGATGTGTATATTACGTATCTGAGAAGGAAGTTAGATAAAGATTTTGAACCAAAACTGCTTCATACTATTATCGGTAGAGGCTATTCCCTACGAGAAGAATGACCATTAAGCAACGAATCATCATTGCCTTCCTCTTTGTAGTGTCGGCTATTCTCATCTTATTTTCTTTGTATGTGTATTATTCTTATGAAAGCTACAGAGAAAATTTGATGCACGACCGTCTGATTTCGAGAACGGAGGCCACAAAACGCTTTGTAAAAAGTCTGAGTCGATTCAAAAAGGAGTTTTTTTTTCCTTTGAGCGAGCAATACGAGGCAGTGTATGATGACAAAAATAAAATCGTTTATACATCAGATGCCAATCATGATTATTTTCCTGAAACAAGTCTTCTTAACCAAATTAGGGCAGAAAAAAAAGTCTATTTTACCTATAAAAATACTCGCTTGGGTTATCCTAAAGAAGGCTTAGGAATTTCCTATTGGCAAAATGGAAGAATATTTGTAGTTATCGTCACCGCCTACGATTTGCATGGACATAACATGAGCGATACATTACGGTACTCCATTTTGATTGGCAATCTCCTAGCGTGGATTATTATTAGTTTGACGGGGTATTTTTTTTCAAAAAGAGCTATGCAACCTTTCGACCGCCTCAATGCTCAGTTGGGAGAAGCGGCCATTTCTGACTTTGGTTTTCGTATCAAAAACTTTGAAAATGAATATAATGAAGCTTCTGTTTTAGCGGATGCTATCAATCAATTATTAGAAAAAATTCAAAAACTGGGAGAAAACCAAAAACGCTTTATTTCGTACGCTTCACACGAATTACGAACCCCTTTAACCGTAACCAAAGGGGTATTACAGACTTCTCTAGCGTATGACCAAAGTGAAGACGCCCAGAAAAACAGTATTCAAGAAGCCCTTACGCAAGTGGATAGAGCCATTGATTTGTCCAATAACTTGTTGTATTTGACAGAAGTAGAATCTATTTCATCCCCGATTTTTATGCACTCAATCAATATCCTCGAATTACTTATGGATACCATTGATGTGATTAATCAGAAATACCCCAAACAACCACTTAATTTCAAAATTGACGATTCCTTCACCGAGTCAGAGGAGGGGGAACTTGTCAATGGAATGTTCCATTTGCTTCGTTCAGCGCTCATTAATGTGTTGGATAATGCCTGTAAGTATTCAAACAAGAAACCTATATCTGTTATCCTTTCTAAGGAATCTCATTTCTTAAAAGTTGAAATCAAGGATCAAGGTATTGGCATTTCGAAGGAAGATATTCAAAATGTATTTTTGCCAATGATGCGTGGTAAAAACAGTACACATATTCAAGGCTCAGGCATTGGGTTGACTTTGGTTAAGAAAATTATTGAAATCCATAAAGGTAAATTCGATATTCAATCAGAAATTAATCAAGGCACCTGCGTATGTATTTTACTGCCCATTGTATAAAATGAGGTTGTTCGTTAATTGTTTATTAGTTAATAGATTTTTGTTCAACAAACTTGAAATAACTAGTTCAAGACTTAGTCTTTGACTTATTTTTTTTTAATAGTTTTGAAACCGAAGTGGTCACTAGCGTTTGTTTAAAATTCCAAAAGCATAAAAATGTAATCCTGTAGAGACGTAATATTTTACGTCTCCAAACAAAATATCCGTCTCCAATACTTCCATCTGCCCATTTCCCCATCCTAAAACCACACAATCTTCCCCTATTTCTTTAATCTCTTTTTAATGTCTCTCTCAGAAGGCTCTTAGTCGTGGCATATACCTTTGATTCATAAACCAATCAGAGATTATGGATAAAAGAGTATTTGTCTATTGGGGAATAGGTATGCTAATGTGCTGTACGATAGGATATTCTCAAAATAGTCCCAACAATTTAAGTATTCAACAAGCCGTCGAAACAGCAACTGCCAACTATCCAACGATACGTGCCAAGATGTTGGCAATAGATGCAAACGAACGTGATGCTGAAGCCAAGAAGTTGAACTATACGATGCCTTCGGTAGTGTTTCAGGCGCAAACCTTGTTTGCGAGTTCTAATCAGGTAAGAGGAACTTATTTTTCGAATGAGGGTGCCGCTATTCCGTCTTCGGGGACTACCAATATCGATGGATTTGCTTCAGAGCCTGTATTTAGCAGCTTTACCACCATTTTGACCAGCTATAAATTAGCCACTTTTGGAAAAAAAGAAGCCGATTTGAAAGTAGCTAATGCCAGTATTCAGCAGGCAAAGTTGGATTACGAAAAGGAAGTCTATGTACATAAAGCAAAAGTATCGGATGCTTATATTCTGAGTTTGGTATTCCAAGAGGCTACCAAAATTCAACAAAAAAATCTGGAACGAGCACAGGCTTTTTACCAAACGATCAAAGCCAATGCCATCGCGGGCTTACGTGCAGGGGTAGATACTTCTTTGGCTGTTGCAGATATTGCCAAAGCTAAAATCTTGCTGATAGAAAGTCAAAAACTGGCAGAGCAGCAAAAAGTGAGATTGGCAGAATTATTAGGTTTACCACAAAACCAATACCAGTTACTCGATACCAAATTGGATGGTACTCAGCCCTTTGCTTTAGCCAATAATTCTTCCGATAATCTTAGTAATCACCCTGTTCTTAGGTTTTTCGAAGCACGCATAAATACCTCAACGCTCAAAATCAATAGTATCCAAAAATCGTATTTGCCTGCCATTATGGCTCGTGGTGCGGTATGGGCAAAGGGTTCGGGGATTGAAGATCACCTGGGTGCCGATGGCAATTATGTCTATAATCAGTCGCTTTCGGGACTTGGCTTTAGAGCCTATAATTATATGTTGGGATTGACTACCGTCTGGAATATGTCTGATATTTTCAGAATCAAAAAAGAAGCATCTGCCCAACATTCACTTAGTCAGGTTTATCAGAAAGAAAGAGATGAAGCAACTATCAAAATTCAATCAGAAGTAGCACAGTCGGCTATCGAATACCAAAAAGCAAAGGAAGTTTTTGAACAAATTCCATTGCAATTGACCTCAGCCAAAGCTGCTTATGCTCAGGCACAGTCACGCTACCAAGCGGGTTTGGGGACTATTCTGGAAGTTACTCAAACCCAAATGATTCTAAATCGTGCTGAAATAGACGAAATCGTGGCACGAAATAATGTTTGGAGGGCTGTGCTGCATCAATATGCTTCAAAAGGTGAACTAAGTGTTTTTCTCAATCAATTTAACTAAAGAATTCGAGCGATAGGGTTTTGATAATTTCAATCACCTATCAACTCAATGATGATAAAATATGGACAAATTACTCACAGGAGCCTTATCGAAACCCATAACTGTCATTGTGGCAATTCTTGGGCTGACGATTTTTTCGATTTTGGCTTTATTCAAAATACCCATTGATATTTTCCCCAAACTGAATTTACCAACAATTTATATTGCACAACCTTATGGAGGAATGACGCCCGCCCAGTTGGAGGGCTTCATTTCTACCCGTTACCAAAACCAAATGTTGTATGTATCGGGGGTAAAGGATATTGAGGTAAGAAATGTACAAGGGCTATGTATTGTGAAGTTGACTTTTTACGAAAATGTAAACATGGCGCAGGCGGCAGGGGAGGTTGCTAACCACGTAAACCGCTCTTTAAATTATATGCCACCAGGGACAGTTCCCCCAACAGTAGTACGATTTGATGCGACTAATTTGCCTGTAGGTCAGTTAGTTTTTAGTAGTAAAAAAGCAAATTTGAATGAGCTACAAGATTTGGCGTCTACCAAAATTCGTCCATTGTTTTCTCAAATTCCTGGGGCTTCTTCACCTTCACCTTTTGGCGGTAACGAACGTACTGTTGTGGTTAGAGTAGATCCCGAAGCAATGCGTAGTTATCAGTTAACACCTGATGAAATTGTGCAGTCGGTGGTTAAAAATAACCAAATTTCTCCTGCTGGGAACGTGCGTGTGGGCGACTATACCTATATGACGCCAATCAACTCGGTGATGAAACACGTAGAGGATTTTTTGAATGTGCCAATCAAAAGATTAACGGGTACTACCGTTTTCTTGCGAGATGTGGCTTCTGTTGAAGATGCCGCCGATGTCACTGTAGGATATGCTTTAGTAGATGGTAAACGTTCCGTGTATATTCCTCTTACCAAGACTTCAGATGCCTCAACGATGAGTGTAGTAAGAGCATTGAAGGCAAAAATGCCAGAAATGCAATCACTTTTACCCGACTATGTAGAGCTAAAATATGTCTTTGACCAGTCGGTGTATGTGACCAATGCTGTCGAAAGTTTAGGAACAGAAGGTTTGATTGGGGCATTACTGACGGGCTTGGTGGTATTACTTTTCTTGGGGGATTTAAGGAGCTCGCTTGTGGTTATCATCACGATTCCAACCTCATTGCTAGTCGCAATTTTGGCACTGAATTTAGTAGGTGAAACTATCAACATCATGACCTTGTCTGGACTTGCTTTGGCCATCGGGATTTTGGTTGACCAAGCTACCGTAGTAATCGAAAATATTCACCAACATTTGGAAATGGGCAAGTCTAAAGCTTGGGCTATTTTGGATGCCACACGTGAAGTTTCGTTTCCTTTGGTCTTGATTACACTTTGTATTTTAGCTGTTTTTGCCCCTGCATTATTGATGACAGGCGTTCCTAAAGGAATGTTTATGCCTTTGTCGTTGGCGGTGGGTTTTTCGATGATTGCCTCATTTATTTTTTCCCAAACACTGGTGCCAGTATTGGCAAACTGGTGGCTAAAAGGACATGACCATGCTAGTAAGCATGAAAAGAAAATATTGAATGATTTGGATAGTCCACACGAAGAGGCTATGGAAGAGTACGAAGAAAAACATCCAGAAAAAACTTCAGGATTTGAGAAGTTCAAATTGGGTTATCTACGACTCTTAGAAAGTTTGATGAATCAGAAAAAGGCTTTAATTCTCGGCTACCTTGTTGTGACGATTGGTGTTGTTGTGGTTGGTTTTATGAAAATTGGAAAAGATATGATGCCCAAACTCAACCACTCTCACCAATTTCAGGTAAGAATTATTGGACAACAAGGTAAACGCATTGAACGTACCGAATTAGCCGTAAAACAGGTCATAGGCATCATTAAAAGCATTGTTCAAGATAAAAACATAGAGATTTCATCGGCATTTGTAGGTATGACGCCGTCTAGTTATGGAACAAGTTCCTTGTACGTATTCAATGCAGGTCCTCACGAGGCGACGCTCCAAGTCAATATTGCGAAGGAATACGAAATGACTTCATTGGATAACCTAAAAGATGAAATTCGTAAAAAGGTGCGTGAACAATTATCAGGTGTAAATGTGTCTTTTGAGCCTATTGATTTAACGGATAAAATTATGAGCCAAGGTTCGTTAACGCCGATTGAGGTGAGAATAGGAGGAAAGGATTTGAAAGATGGGCAAAAGTATGCCAATCAACTAATCACTGAATTAAAGAAGATTTCGTACCTCCGTGATATTCGTATCAACCAACCATTGAACTATCCAAGTTTTGATATTAAAATAGATCGAGTTCGTTTAGCTCAGTTTGGACTAACGGCCGATATGGTATCCAAATCGGTAGTAGCAGCTACCTCTTCGAGCCGTTTTACAGCCAAAAACTTTTGGTTAGACGAGAAGAAAGGATATGCGTATCAAGTACAAGTAGCTTTACCTGAGTACGAAATGTCTTCGGTACAGGATATGGAAAATATTCCACTGATTTCAGGACAATTAAGACCAACCTTGGGAGATGTTGCTACGATTACGCCAACAACTATTCCTGGAGAATATGACCGAGTAGGTCCTCGACGCATCGTCACCGTTTCGGCGAATATTCATCAGGTAGATTTGGGTACAGCGACTGTCGATGTTAATCGTGCTATTGCTCAAGCAGGCGAAACTCCCAAAGGAACTATCGTAGAATTGAAAGGAATGGCAAAGCTTTTAGAAGAAACGCTTCAAAGCTTAAGTTCTGGCTTGGCACTAGCTATTGTGGTGATTTTCTTGTTACTAGCGGCTAATTACCAGTCATTTAAGGTGTCAGGCGTGGTATTAGTGACAATACCTGCTGTATTGGCGGGTTCGATTTTGATTCTTTTGGCAACTGGAAGCACGCTCAATCTGCAATCCTATATGGGCATTATTATGTCGGTGGGGGTATCGGTTGCGAATGCACTTTTATTGGTAACTAATGCCGAAACACTTCGATTAAGCTACAAAGATTCCTATCAAGCTGCCAAAGTAGCAGGAGCCGTTCGTTTGCGACCGATTTTGATGACTTCTATCGCCATGGTCGTAGGGATGATTCCGATGGCAAGTGGTATGAGTGAGTCAGGTGAGCAAAGTGCACCATTGGGACGAGCAGTTATTGGAGGTTTGGTTGCGTCAACTTTTGCTGCCTTGTTGGTATTGCCTGTTGTATTTGCAGCCGTTCAGAAAAATAGCTCGTTAGTATCACCTTCGTTAAATCCTGAGGATAAAAATTAGTATTCAGATTCAAAATATTGAACGTTATGAAACTCTCACATCTTATCATATTAGCGGCTTTGACAAGCCAACTTTTATTGGATTCTTGCACCCAATCCAAATCAGAACCTATCAGCTCTAATACCGAAGAGCAAGTGATATATCCTGCTATTAAGGTAGAAAGCGCTAAACCTAGCCAAGAATTACAAATTCCTGGCGAATTAGAAAGCTACTTTGAAACAGACCTTTTTCCTAAAGTAAACGGATATATCAAAAGAATTCATGTGGATATTGGCGACCGTGTGAGTACTGGGCAAGTATTGGCCGTACTTGATGCTCCCGAACTAAGTTTGCAATTAGCGGAGGCTACAGCCAAAATGCGTTCGGCTGAGTCGCAGCTCAATACGAGCAAATCGGTGTATAAAAGGTTGCAAAAAGCCAATCAAACTCCTGGGACGGTTTCGCCGAATGATTTGGATATTGCTCATTCAAAGATTGTGTCGGATAGTTTGACTTGGTTAGGAACAAAAGCTGTTTATCAGTCTATTCAAGTAATGACAGAATATCTATCCATCAAAGCGCCATTTGATGGCGTAGTTGCCGAACGTCGTTTGTCGCCTGGGGCTTTTGTTGGACCCAATGATAAAAGTGCTGTTGCTATTTTTAAAATCAAACAAGAAAATAGACTTCGTTTAAGAATTCCAGTGCCTGAACGATACATCAGTGCCATTCGTTTGAATCAGCCTATCTCTTTTTCAGTAATGAATTTGCCAGACAAGCAGTTTACAGGAAAAGTAAGTCGTATATCACATAACGTTAACAAACAAACTCGCTCTGAACTCATCGAAATTGATGTTCAGAATCCTCAATTGCAGTTGGTATCTGGTACCTATACACAAGTGACTTTGCCTTTTCAGCGCAATACGACTAGCCTTACTGTACCTAGTTCGGCAGTAGCCACTACCTTAGAAAAATGCTTTGTCGTAAAGGTAGAAAACGGAATAGCTTCGTGGGTTGAAGTTAAAAAAGGTATAGAAGCTGAGGGAAAAGTAGAAATTTTTGGTGACATCAAATCTGGCGATACGGTGCTCAAAACGGCATCTGACGAAATACCGAATGGCGTAGCTGTAAAAACGAAATTATAAGAAAAGCACTGGTCGAGTAATCTGTTTAGTAAAAATGACCAGTGCTCGAAATACTTACCAACAATTTAATAAAACAAAACTATGAGAACCATTATTTCACTTTTGCTTTTAAGCCTATTGACATTTCAGACTAAAGCTGGAAAACAACCCAAAGGCAATCATATTTCAAGAGTTTTGGGTAATAGTAAAGATATTGCCTTGCCAAATATTGCCACGCAGGACATCCGTTCGGTGGACTGGAAAGCGAGTAAAGGGGCGATAGAAGTACATATCAAAGATGGGCAAACTCAAATATTGGATATACATCATTTTTGGGGTTATCAGCAAGAAGATAAAGACGTGTATCGTTTTTTTGAAGGTAATTTTTACAAGGTTGAACAATTAGGAAAACTAGTGGTGTATTCACAAGAAAACTATGTGGGTGATACCAACAATACCCTCTATTATTTTAGTGAAACGCCTGATTCTCCGATTTTATGGATGTCTCGCCAAAATTTAAAAATGGTTTTTCATGATAAAAGTTGTGTGCTTGAACAACTTGAAAAACTTCCTTGGACAAAACCTATTGCTGCTTATTCTAAAAAAGATAAAAGCTTTATGATAGAGAATTGGTTGGAAGATTGTCAATAGTTTGGGCATTTGTGACAGATGTTACAGAATACCACAAATCACTCTGCTAACTTTGAAATACATTGATTGATTAAATAAGATATTTCTAAATTCACTCATTTAGTTTAAAGTTATGCAGAGCAATATCGAAAATTCTTTGGGTTTTTCTACCAAAATGATGCTAGGACTGGTTTCAGTTCTAGTTGTTTTGGTTTTTACGGTTTTAGGTTTAGTGATAAACGAAAAACCCTCAAATATTTCCAACTCAACAGACTCACTTTTAGTAAAAAACTATCAAGCGCCCGATTCCAATTTCACACACTTATGGGAAGCCCCTGCCGATTGGCGATTAGCTCAACTCGATAAAAATCAGTGTGATTTGATTCACTATGGGAAAGATTTGATTGCCAATACTGCTGAATATTTAGGCCCCAATGGCACAGTCTCTCATATTTCAAATGGAATGAATTGTCAAAATTGCCATTTGAATGCGGGTACTAAGGCATGGGGAAATAACTATTTCGCGGTGGCATCTACCTATCCCAAAATTCGTGCTCGTTCGGGAAAACTTGAATCGAAAGAGAAACGAATTAATGATTGTTTTGAGAGAAGTTTGAATGGAAAAGCATTGGATTCGACTAGTAAAGAAATGCGTGCAATGGTGGCATATATGGACTGGATAGGCTCCGACGTAGAGAAAAAACATACACCAAAGGGCACGGGTATTTTTAAATTAAAACTACTCAAGCGGGCTGCTGACCCTACAAAAGGTGAGGAAGTTTACACCCAAAAATGCCAAAGTTGTCACCAGACAAATGGGCAAGGAATATTGGCTGAAGGAGGGAAGAAATTTACTTATCCTCCGCTTTGGGGCAAAAACAGTTATAATGATGGCGCAGGTTTGTATCGCTTGTCCAACTTGGCTGGCTATGTCAAATACAATATGCCCTTAGGTGTTACTTACCAGAATACTCAACTGAGCGACGAGGAGGCTTGGGATGTTGCTGCGTATATCAACTCACAAACCAGACCGCATAAAGATTTGAGTCAAGATTGGCCTAAAATTGCAGATAAGCCATTTGATCATCCTTTTGGACCCTATACTGACCCTTTTTCAGAACTGCAACATAAATACGGTCCTTTCAAAGCTATTAAAGACTGGAAGAAGAAAAGAAATTAGTTAACTTTAAGTGCTTCTGTTCACAAGCTAGTCTTCAATATTTTAAACTCAAATTACTCTATAACAATGAAAAAAATACTTTTTTGGGCATTGGCATTCTGGTGCATAGCAAGCCTTCCCTCGTTTTCACAAAAAACTAAAAAAATGAACGAACACGCTATCGTATTTCATCTGGCAACGCCCGACACTGCGGCTTATCGAGCATTGACCAAACAATTAAATAACGTTTTGGAGGTTTGGCCAACCGCCAAGTTAGAGGTCGTTGTACACAATAAGGGTATTGGATTTATGAAAAAAGAAGGGAACGTTCTCACTTCTCAAATAGAAGCACTCACCCAAAAAGGCGTTGTTTTTGCGGTTTGTGAAAATACCATGAAATCCCAGAAAATAACTAAAGACCAAATTCTAACTGTCGCTCAATACGTTCCTGTTGCACTAATCGAATTAGCACTCAAACAAGAGGAAGGTTGGTCGTATATAAAGGCAGGGTTTTAAGCTATTGCGGATTGGGGATTTCTGATTTCGGAAATATGAGAGGTTGCCTCTACAACAACATTCTTGAGAAAAATCTTCTTTGAGCGCCGTAGGTGCGACAGAAAACAAACTATCTTGCTTTCTATCGCACCTACGGCGCTCTTTTAATCGTTCAAGTACATGATTCTTTACTACCAAACTGTCGCTCCTACGGAGCTACTGTTAAAGTGGTGCCTCTTGAGAATTCTCAAGTAAAAAGGCATATTATTAACGCATAATGCCTACAGCTCTGCGCCTACAGCAGAATCTTCCTAAAATTTCTTCTGTAACAAATATCACTTTTTACCATTTTTCTCTTTGATAATTTTGGGCATACTTAATCACTTAGATGTATGCGTAATATTTTTCAAATAGTCATTTTCTTTATTTTTCCATTGGTCTTACAGGCACAAACGGATAGTAGTTTTGTCGGAGCATTGTCCAAAGGGAATATTACATGTCAGGTAAGAGTGATGTCCATTTCGACTTGGAATAAGGACGATCTCAGCGATTATTCGGCTGGCGCTATTGGACTTACGCTTGGCTATCAAACTTTATCATTCAAGGGTTTTCGATTGGCTATCTCTGGTAGTTTGACACAACAGATATATGCTCCTAACTTTTCGATTCCTGACCTTAAGAGTCTTCAGTTAAATCGTTATGAGTGGGGGATGTTTGATTTTACCAATCCTAACAATAAGGATATGCTTTTGCGTTTACAGGAACTTAATTTGCAGTATCGCACCAAGAAGGTCCAAGCATTGGTGGGTAATTATATCCCTCAAAATATCTTCTTAAATGCCCAAGATGGACGTATGAGTCCAACTTTGGTGCAAGGGCTTTCCTTTAAATATATTCCAAGTAGTAAGTGGCAAATTGGTCTTGAAGCTATCACAGGAATGAATCCGAGGTCGGCAGTAAAATGGGTTTCTGTGGCAAATTCCTTTGGGATTTATCCTGTAGGATTAAATCCAGATGGTACCAAATCGCAATATGCGGGTCATACCACCACCAAGGGTATAGGTATTGCTGAGGTGATGTTTAAACCAAATGCAAAGTGGCAAATCTTGGCGAGTGATATTTTAGTCGAAAATGTTTTTCATACGGCCTATCTCAAAACAGAATACCGCAAATCTATTTGGAACAACCAACAGCTAATGTTGGGAGGATTGCTAGCAACACAGCGACAGCTTGGCAATGGTGGGAGCGAGGTAGCTAGTCAGGTATATTTTACCAAAGAAAATAAGCCCATTATTATAAATGTCAGATTAGGTTTGAAAGATAAAAAATGGGAAGGCTCACTCAATTTCGGGCGTATTACCGCACAAGGACGTTATCAGATGCCGCGTGAATGGGGCGTAGAGCAATTTTATACTTTTATTCCCAGAGAGCGCAATGAAGGTTCAGGAGATGTATGGGCGTATACCGCCAAATATGCTTATGCTTTCTCCAAAAATTGGAAGCTTGAGACTGCCTATGGGTATTATAACATGCCAGATGTAAAAGATACTCGACTGAATAAATATGGCGTTCCAGATTATTCGCATACGATGCTTAATGTGCAGTATAATTTTCAGGGAAATTTGAAAGGACTAACACTGCAAGCGCTTGGCATATACAAAGCAAATCAGGGCTTGGTCTATGACAATCTCAAATATGTCCAAAACAAAGTGGATATGAGCCAGTTGAATTTGGCGGTTAATTATAAATGGTAAGTGATTTGAAAATTAGAGAATTTGAAGATTTGAAAATTGATTCATAAATAATTAATAGTCAATAATTTAATTTTTTAATGGGGCTTTTCTAGGAGTTTTGTTTTGTTCAGAGGCATTCCCATCATCCGCATTTTAACGTAGTGGCAACCCTTGCGGTTGCCATCACTACTAATTCACAATACAAAATTGACACATGGTATGGAAAATAAAATGAGATTTTCACCTAACAAATGGAAAGTATTTGGCGCCTTAATCGGTGCTATTGGAGGATATTTTTATTGGTCAGAAATAGGTTGTTTGACTGGTACTTGTCCCCTCAAATCGCAATGGCAAACGATGGTGCCGTATGGTGCAATACTCGGTTTTACGATTTCTGGAATCATAACTGATATTTTGAAAAAGAAATGAAAGCCTACAAAAATGGCTTGAGGCAAATGGGGAAAGAGGATTGTTATGATTTATCCTTAAATTGTGCAAAAAATACCTTCTTTTCACATTTATTCTATTCATTATGTTATTATCCAAAAAACTTAAACTTGTGCTTGTAGGCGTGTTTTCACTGCTTACGTCAGTATCTTTCGCTTCGACCGTTGATAGTTTGGATGTTCCTAGCGCTGCCATGAACAAAACTTACAAGGCAGCAGTGGTACTACCTAACTCCTATGCCAAAAACAAAGCTTCTTATCCTGTGCTTTATTTGCTTCATGGCGGAGGCGGGCATTTTAGGGACTGGCTAACGTCTACGCCTGATAAAATGCTGGTCAAAAACTTAGCAGACCAATACAATATGATTATCGTAATGCCCGAAGGCGAAACTTTTGGCTGGTATTTAGATAGTCCTTACGATGCCACAAACAAATTTGAAACCTATATTACCAAAGAAGTCATTCAAAAAATTGATAATACCTACAGAACGGTTAAGGATAAAAAAGGAAGAGTTATCACAGGTTTATCGATGGGTGGTCACGGTGCCATGTATTTGTCTACTCGCCATCCCGAATTGTTTGCTGCCGCAGGAACGATGAGTGGTGCTATGGATATGAATTATACCAAATTCAAGATCAATGAGGCTTTTACCCAATCGCTCAAAGATAGATTCCAGAAATTACTTGGTACTTCGGATGTAAGTCAGGAAGTGTTTTTCAAAAATTCTGTAGTGAATATGGCGGAAACAATTAAAGCCAATAATCTGCCAGTGACAATTGATTGTGGTGTCGATGATTTTTTGATAGAAGTAAATCGTGAATTGCATCGACGTTTAGTCTACAACGGAACACCACACGATTACACTGAGCGCCCAGGAGCACATACGTGGGAGTATTGGCAAAATTCTTTGCCGTATCATGTATTGTTTTTTCATAAAGTTTTAAAAACAAATGGTGTAACTGTAGAATAGAAAAACGTATAACCGCCTCAAAGATTTGCTTTTGAGGCGGTTTGCGTTATCATCGGTTTCATTTGCCCATTTGAAAATATTCTACTACCTTCAAGCACATAAAATACGTTTACTAATTCCTATTTTAATAATTTCTACCCAACATCTACCATGAGAACAAACACCAGCCTATCATTTATCAGTCTACTATTGCTGTTATTTTCATTTAAAACTAGCTTTGGACAATATGGTATTCGAGCCGACGGAGTAGTTTATGTCAAGAACCGAGAAGCGCCTATCAAAGGATCAATCAAGTTTACAGATCACTACACCAAAGTGTCGATTTTAAAAGAAAACGAGCAATATACAACCTTGCCAATTTCACAAATCGATTCAGTCAAAACGGAAGGCAAGTACCTATTTGTAGTCAAAGAGTTTAAAGAAAATCCAATTTTATTAGAAGCGAGCGTCATTGCACCTGTGTCACTATTTTTCAGTAGAAAATTACAGTTGTATTTTTATTCAAAAGGTAAAGAAGTCGTCCTGATTCCTAAAGAAAAACTTCGAGGATATTTGCTCGTCTTTTTTCCTGATTTTTCTTACACTCCCAAATTGAGATCAGCAGGCTATCAGAAAATAAAATACAAGGAAGAGTACCTGTCGCAGTTAGTTACTACCTACAACGAGGAGATTTATCCAAAATATTATCCTAAGGTTTACCCGTTGCCGAGTCAGAGATTAAAGGCTTCTATTTCGCCTTACTTGGGTGTTGCAACAAGTGTACATAGCCTTTCATATTCGCATACAACTGATCTGCTTCATTATGACATCAATGCTCAACCACAATTTGGAATCAATGCTGAATTTGAAGGAAGAAGTAGAACCTCATTTGGTGTGGATGTTTTTTGGACAAAAATCTATGGCGAAATACCCTATAAATTAGGAGTGCCCTACACCAGTATGGAAGAAAAATATCAATACAATAGTGTAGGAAAATTTGATATTTCTGGCATAGGTATAGATACCAAATTTAAGTATGCATTGAGTGACTTGAACAATACCAAACATCAGTTTAAGATATTTATTGGACCATCATTTTTTGTTCCAATGGAGGGCAAAATAACAGCTTATAGTACAATTCCACGTTATGTGGCTCCCGATGTAATTTATAAACCAGAATTATATAGAGAAGATACAAAACCGAATTTGAATGTTTTTTACGGGCTCAATATTGGGGTAGATAGTCGATGGAAAATGACTCCAAAATATGATTTGCACGTAGAAGCTAAAGCAAAATATTTACAAATGCCAAGGTTTGATTCCAGACTGATAGGGGCATCTATAAGCTTTCAAACCAGCACTTTTCAGCTTGATTTAGCAATGTTCCTTTCAAAACGATAGAATCACGATTGTAGATTTCAGGTTGTATTTCTTCAATTTTTGAAAAGAATAAACTATACTTCCGAAATCCAACATCCGACATCTGAAATAATTACTTCTAGCGGGCTTTCAAAAGAAGTAAAAAAACGCTTGTTTATCCAAAAAATTAATTAATCCAACGGGTATTCAAGCGTTTCTCCTTACTTTCGTAGTCAAATAAAAGGCATTAAACATGATGGATATTCTAGTAATTGAAGACGATTTAAGAGTTTCGGAGCTAATCAAGCGAGGTTTGGAGGAGCAAGGTTTTTCGGCTACAGTAGCGTACGACGGTGTTATGGGGAAAAAATTAGCCCTTCAGCATCCTTATGAGTTGATTATTACAGATATTATTTTGCCTAAGATGGATGGTCTCGAATTGTGCAAGCAATTGCGAGAAGCAAACCTCGAAATTCCTATTATCATGCTCACTGCCTTGGGTACAACCGACGACAAACTCGAAGGCTTTGATGCTGGTGCTGATGATTATTTGGTAAAGCCATTTGAAATAAGAGAACTGATGGCACGTATTCGGGTGCTTCTCAAACGTCAAAGCAAAACTCCACAGACTTACAGCAATGTGCTCAAATACGATGAGTTAGAATTGAATCTCCAAAACAAAACGGTGAAAAGGGGAGAAGTAGATATCGATTTAACTCCCAAGGAATTTAAGTTGCTAGAATATTTACTTCAAAATCCAGAAAGAGTCCTTTCTAGAACTGAAATTGCAGAAAAAGTTTGGGATACTCATTTTGACACGGGTACAAATTTTATCGATGTGTATATCAATTACCTGAGAAAAAAGATTGATAAAAGTTTTGAGAAAAAATTGATTCACACCAAATCAGGCATGGGCTTTATTCTTAAATCAGACTTATGAAAATTCGGACCAAAATTAGCCTTTTGTTTATCTTTTTATCAGTCATTATTTTGTTCGCTTTTGCGAGCCTAATATACCTTTCTGCTAAAAGAGATAGAGAAGTCCAGTTTTTTACCAGACTCAAAAAAGAGGCTGTAACAAAGGCCAATCTCTTTTTTGATGCCCAAGTAAGTGCTAAAACCCTTCAAAGAATCTATAAAAACAATCGCCAGACTATCAGTGAAGTGGAGGTAGCGATTTATGATTCTACCTTTAACTTGGTATATCATGATGCCTCAGAACTGGATTTTGTGAAGGAAACCAAAGAAATGATGCACGCCGTTTTTAGTAATGGACAAGTGCGTCTACAGAAAAACAATTGGGACATTATTGGTATTAAATACAAGTACGAAGGGAAAAAATATCTAGTAACAGCTGCCGCTTATGACCAGTTTGGCTACAATAAATTGCAGACACTTTTTGAAAGTACCATTGCATTTTTTGTGCTTTCAATCATCATGATTTACATCATCGCTTATTTCTTTGCGCTTCATGTGCTTGACCCTATCAGAGAAATGACCGATAAAGCCAAACAAATTTCAGGTACCAATCTGGATCTTCGATTGGTGACTACACCAGATAAGGATGAATTGACAGAATTAGCTGAAACTTTCAATCAAATGCTAAACCGATTGGAAAATTCGTTTGATGCCCAAAAAAGCTTCGTCTCCAATATCTCGCATGAATTACGTACTCCACTGGCAGCCATCGTGGCAGAACTGGAACTAACCAGCGAAAAGGAACGTACAAATACCGAGTATAAATTGGCTATCCATAATGCCCTCAACGACGCCCGAAAAATGGTACGTTTGTCTAATAGCCTCCTCGATTTTGCCAAAGCAAGTTACGACCCGTCTGAAATATCATTTCGTCTTGTTAGAATTGATGAGCTGATTTTGGATGCTTGTTTGTTGATTCAAAAATCAAATCCAGATTATAAGATTGATATTCATTTTGAAGAAGATTTTGAAGATGATAACCAAATCTCAGTCAACGCCAACGAATATCTGCTTAAAACGGCTTTTGTGAATTTGATGGAAAATGGCTGTAAGTTTTCTCCTGAAAAACAAATGTTGGTAGCTATCTTTTTTGACAAAAATGGCATTTTAGTTTCTTTCGAAGATCATGGGATTGGTATTTCAGAAAAAGACTTGGAAAGACTTTTTACGCCATTTTTTAGAGGAGAAAACAAAAGCCATGCCGATGGAAACGGCATAGGACTATCACTTACCAAACGTATCGTAGAACTACATGGCGGTACTATACAGGTAAGGTCTATAAAAACTCAAGGAACAACATTTCTTGTTCATTTACCATATACCTATTAATTTCATCTATACCTTTTAGTGAAACAACTTATAATTCTTCTATTTTATCGCACTTTTCTAATAATTTTCTAATTTTTTTCTATTAGAGCTCTAACAGCCTTTCTTAATCGTAAAATATAGTTTTGTACCGCTATACGATGACCCTCAAAGCAATGATGAAGAGAATAAAAATAGTCCTTTTACTCTCGCTGGTAGTCGGCAAAGGTTATGCTCAAAATGTGATAAGCCTAACACATGCCCTCAAAACTGCCACCGAGCAAAACCCCTATATGAAGGTGGGAGCTTTAGGGGTTGACGCATCCAGAGCCGATATTGTGACGGCTAAGTTGCGCCCCAACCCAATACTCAATAATCAGTCTTTACAGGCTCTTAGGCCTTCACAACTCGCCAATAATCCCAAATTGCTTACAGGTGAAAGTATGCAAACTTGGTGGCAGTTGACCAAAGAGTTTCAGTTGAGCGGGCAACGTAAAAATCGCATCGATTATGCTAACCAAAATGTCAAATTAGCGGAAAAAGAATACGCCGAATTTCAACGAGGTCTTTATACAGACGTTGCGTTCAAATGGGTTGAAGCTTGGAACACAAGAAAGCAAATCGATTTGTTAAAAACAGCTGTAAATAATATCGATACTTTGGTAACGATTAATAGCTATCGTTTCAAAAAACAAATTATTACTGAAACCGAGCTTTATCGTACTCAATTGATTGCCAAGCAATATAAAATTCAGATTTCTGAGCTAAATCAGGAGTTAAGACAGCAATTGAACGAACTGCAATTGATGATTGGTGCCAAAGAAAATTTGTCTATTTCAACTAGTGCTGATCTTGGTGTTGATAGTTTTCTGAAAGTAGATTCCTTGCTGGCCGATGCCTACGCAAGTAGAACAGATTTACAATATTTTCAAACGAGACAAGGCGTAATGGAGTCGAATATCAAGTTGCAACAATCTTTGGCTTTTCCTAAAACAGAGGCAGGGTTTATTTATAACCCACAAAATACATTGCCATATTTCGGGATTTATGCCACTGTAGAATTGCCATTTTTTGATAGAAATCAAGGCGAAATCAAAAAGGCAAAAGTACAACGAGAACAAGCGATTACACAAATTGAAGCCGTACAGAATACCATCCGAACTGAAGTTCAAAACGCAAGTTTGCAAAGAGAAACTAATCAAAATAACCTGAAGAGTTATGCTTTGATTACTGAACAAGCCGATCAAATCTTGAAAAATGTTCGCTATTCTTATTCGGTCGGAGGCACTACAATTATCGACTTTTTGGAAGCACAAAGAAGTTGGCTTGAAACGCAGCAACAATATACCAATCTATTGCATAAGTATCACCAAAGCCAAATTCAGCTATTAAGTGTTACAGGTTTAATCAACAAATTGGCACAATAATGAAAAGAATCTTATTCATAGTATCTCTAGTTTCGCTTTCAATTTGGGGGTGCAAAAAAGAAACAAAGAATACCAACAACGATATTCAGTCGCCATCGGTATCAAAG
The DNA here is from genome assembly GCF_030056655.1 of Flectobacillus rivi. NCBI lineage: Bacteria > Pseudomonadati > Bacteroidota > Cytophagia > Cytophagales > Flectobacillaceae > Flectobacillus > Flectobacillus rivi. The sequence goes on along the minus strand of NZ_JASHIE010000003.1, from coordinate 349,737 downwards.
GATGGTGTTACCATTTCGATTCCAGATAAACAAAGTGCTGCATTTTTCAAAACAGAAACGGTAGCTAGTTCGCTTATTTCGGCAGACTTAACGGCCCCTGCGCAAGTAGTGGCAACAGTAGTGGCTGATAAAGTGGTTTTGTTTAGCAATCCTGATTTAACATCAGATTATACCGAACTCTTGAATCACCAGTCTGCCATTGCTCAACGCAAAGCGGTGGTATTGCAAAAACAATCTGTAATTGCTCAGAAAGACGCTATTATCAAACAAAAGCAAATTGAAATTGAGCGTTTTGAAGACTTGAAAGCCCATGGTTCGGCAACAGGCAAGGACGTTTCGGATGCTCGTACAGATAAGTTGTTGGCAGAAAGTGAAAAGTCAATCGCACAATCAGAAAAAGCCAGTGCCGAAGCTGATTTGATTGCCGAACGCAGTTTGATTATTGAGCATAGTACCAATCTGAAAGTGGCAGGATTTGACCCAGAAACCTTGATAGATTCGCCTGTAGGAAATGGGTGGATTATCGCAGATGTTTCTGAAAACCAGATTCTTAAAATCCATAAAGGTGCAAAATGCCAAATTAGATTTACGGCCTATCCTGAAGAAAATCATGTGGGTATCGTCAATGGTATTGCAGATGTAATGGATAATACCAGCCACATGACTAAGGTAAGAATCTTGATCAATAACAAACAAGCCAAATTCCGTTCAGGGATGTTTGCGTTGGTTTCATTTGGGATTAGTGAAGGTCATTTTATCAGTGTAGATAAAAATGCGTTGATTACCGTTCAAGGTAAAAACTTTGTTTTTGTGAAAAAGGACAACAAAAGCTTTGAACGCAGAGAGGTACACACTGGACAACAAATTGGCGATCGTGTAATCATTTTTAGTGGTTTGCAAAACAACGAACAGGTAGTAAATACGGGTGCTATTCAGCTCAAAGGCTTGTCGTTTGGATATTAGAGGTGGCTCTTAGCTTGAATGTTTAAGTTAAAAGCTTGTTGAACGGGGTTTTTATAAAAGGTATAATTTGATTTTTCTCCCCAACACCACGTATGACTTTTAGAGAAAAAATCTTGAAGAATGACTTTTCAGACTTGTTGTTTAAGAGAGGTCATAAAAATTATGTGCATCCATCAAAAGTAGCGCAGTTGTTTGAAACCCTGCCTTTTGAAAATGCACTGAAAGCATATTTAGCTTTTGATGAGGAGAGTCAAGTCAATGTTTTTGCGTATCTCGATACTGTTTTACAACAAGATTTGTTAGAAAATTTTTCGAGCAATAAAGCAAGTCATCTTCTTAGCAAACTCAACTCTGATGATAGAATGATGTTTTTATCGTCTTTGAAAGATTGGGAACAAACGCGCTATATTAATTTGCTCAATCAAAGTCAAAAGGAACTAACTCATAATTTGTTAGGCTATCCCAAAGACAGCGTTGCGCGTATTATGAATACCAATGCCGTAACTATTCAGCAAAACAAAAGCGTATCGGAAGCCATTGATTATATCCGTCAAAATTATACAGATAGCGAAACCGCAGATGTGATTTTTGTCGTAGACGAAAAAAATAAATTGATAGACGACGTACCAATTCGCCGATTGGTATTCAATGAGCCAGACCAACGAATAGGGGAACTTTTAGACCACTTTTGTCCAAGTTTGACTATTCAAGAAAATCAAGAAAGTGCAGTAAGTATGTTTAAGGAATACGACAGAGTGACATTGCCTGTCGTAAACGAACAAAATGTGCTCTTGGGAGTGGTTACGATTGATGATATTTTGGACGTAGCCGAAAGAGAAAATACCAAGGATATTCAGAAAATAGGTGGTTTGGAGGAGTTGGATTATCCTTATGTGCGTACACCTTTCTGGGACTTGATTAAAAAACGAGCAGGCTGGTTGATTGTGTTATTTTTGGGTGAAATGCTTACTGCCTCTGCTATGGGGCATTTTGAAGCAGAGATTGCCAAAGCTGTGGTTTTAGCACTTTTTGTACCCCTCATTATTTCGAGTGGAGGCAATAGTGGTTCACAGGCAGCCACTTTGATTATTAGAGCGATGGCATTAAAAGAAATTACCCTCAAAGATTGGTGGTATGTAGCTCGTCGAGAATTATTTTCGGGCTTGACCCTTGGCTTAGTGCTAGGTGCTATTGGCTTTATTCGAATTGCTTTGTGGCAAAATATGGGCATTTTTGATTACGGTCAGCATTGGGTATTGGTAGGCTGGACAATCTTTTTCTCGCTGATTGGTATCGTGCTTTGGGGTACACTGACTGGCTCATTGATTCCGATGTTCTTGAAAAAACTTAAACTTGACCCAGCTACTTCATCAGCACCATTTGTCGCAACATTGGTCGATGTCACTGGTTTAGTAATCTATTTCTCAATCGCTTCCATCATTCTTAAAGGTGCAATACTATGACACAGGTACAGATTTTCATAGATAAAGACGACCTCCTAGGTTCAAAATATGTGTATGATGTTATTCTTAAACATCTCATAGGGCATAATGTGGCAGGCGCTACTGTATTTGAAGGTTGGATGGGTTTTGGGAAAAACCATATTCTCAAGAAACCACACGATTTGTTGTCATTCGACCATCCACCTCTGATGATTTCTTTTGTAGATGAGGATGAAAAAGTAGAGGAGGCGCTAACTTCTTTAAGAGAAATTTATAAAGGAGGATTGATTGTAAAATCAAAAGTTGAAGTAGTGTAGCTTCAAAAGGTCAAATTAAGTAATTCAATTGGATAAACTTCCGAAATTCTATATTCCAAGATGGTAAAAAAGTTAATCATATTTTCATTAAATAACCGCTGGGTAGTAACTGGTATTGGTATTTTGGTGATGCTTGTCGGCTATTGGTGTTTTACTCAACTCAAGATTGAAGCATATCCAGATATTGCAGATACCAATGTAATTATCGTAGCCAAATACGAAGGACGAGCAACCGAAGAAGTTGAGCAACAAGTAACAGTGCCAATCGAGCGTGCTTTGCAGAATACGCCAAACGTATTAGACCGCCGTAGTCGTACAATTTTTGGTTTGTCGGTAGTACAATTGACTTTCCAAGATGGTACAGATGATTACTTTGCTCGCCAGCAGGTAATGGAGCGCTTAGCTACGGTTGGCTTGCCTGATGGTGTTCAGCCAGAATTGGCACCGCTTTCAACGGCAGTAGGAGAGATTTTTAGATATGTGGTTGAAGCGCCAGCAACGTATTCTCCGACACAATTGAGAGATTTACAAGATTGGGTGATTAAGCCTTATTTATTACAAACTAAAGGTGTTGCTGACGTAGTAACTTTTGGGGGACCTCTCAAGCAGTTTCATATTTTGACCAACCCTGATAACCTTCGTAAATACAAACTCAGTATTTCTGATATTGAAGAGGCGGTTTCAAAAAATAATCAAAACTCAGGAGGTAATATCCTCGAACGTGGAGGACAAGGTTTTGCAGTGCGTGGATTAGGTACGATTAAGACTGAAAAGGACATTGAAAATATCGTATTAAAGTCTGAAAATGGCGTGCCTATTTATATCAGAGATGTGGCTTCGGTTGAGATAGCTCCGCCGCCACCAAGTGGTATTTTGGGTTATAATATTCCTGCTGAAAAAGTAGCAGTAAATAGTGGAGTAGAGGGTATTATTTTGTTGCGTCGTTATGAAAACCCAAGTGAGTCCTTGAAGGATTTACGAGAAAAATTGACCGAATTACAAGAAAAAGAATTACCCGCAGGCGTCAAAATTCGTCCTTTATATGACCGTAGTTTTTTGATTGATAGCTCATTGCATACAGTAGGTAAAACACTTTTTGAAGGAATTAGCATTGTAATTGTAATTTTGATTTTCTTCCTTGGTAATTTCAGAAGTGCCTTGGTGGTAGCCGTTACGATTCCATTTTCTTTGCTGTTTGCCTTTATCATTATGCGATTGACTGGCATTCCTGCCAACCTCTTATCGTTAGGAGCGATTGACTTTGGGATTATTGTAGATGGGGCCGTTGTAATGGTAGAACACCTCATACGGAATTACCAAAAGGCAAGTCATGAAGAAAAGAAAAAAGGTATTATCGCCTTGACCATTCAGTCTGCTAATGAGGTTTCAAAAGAGATTTTCTTCTCAGTAAGTATCATCATTTTTGCTTATATGCCAATTTTGATGATGACACGTGTTGAAGGCAAACTGTTTAGCCCAATGGCTTTGACCTTGTCGTTTGCTGTAATTGGTTCGATGGTATTTGCCTTGACAGTGATTCCTGTGTTGACTTCCTTTATTTTCCAGAAAGTCATTAATGAAAATCATGAAATCAAAGAACATCACAATTTTGTATTGACCTTCTTTGATAAAGTATATGCAAAACTCCTTCATGGCATCGCTCGTTTTTATAAACAAACTGTGGTGGCTGGTTTTGTAGTTGTTATTGCTTTGATTGGTTTGGGTGGTTTTCTAGGCTCTGAGTTTTTGCCAGAATTAGATGAAGGTTCGATTTTCCTAAGAGGCAATTTCCCTGCGGGAATTACCATTCAAGAGAATGCTAAATATGCACCAACGATTCGTTCAATTATTTCCAAATACCCACAAATCTCATTTGTGATTACCCAAACAGGTCGCAATGACGATGGTACAGACCCATTCCCAGCCAACCGTAATGAGATTTTGGTAGGCTTAAAAGATTACAAACTTTGGACGGATACAGTTTCTAAAAAGGAATTAGTTCAGTTGGTGACAGCCGATTTGGAAAGAGCCTTGCCAAGTGTAAAATTCACTTCTGGTCAGCCAATCATTGACCAAGTAATGGAAATCGTGACAGGTTCGGCAGCCGATTTGGCAGTATCTGTTGTTGGTGACGATTTATCGTTAATGCGAGGAAAGTCAGAGCAAATTGCTGAGATTGTCAAAAATATGAAAGGTAGCAAAGGCGTAAATATTGAACAAGAAGGCTCACAGGAGCAACTAGCCATCAATATCAATCGAGAGCAAACTGCCCGTTATGGCATCAATGTATCTGACGTCCAAAATATGATTGAGGCCGCAATCGGTGGAAAATATGTTTCGGTACTTTATGATGGAACTAAGCGATATGACATTTTGGTACGCTATCTGCCACAATACCGCAATAACATCGACGAAATCAAGAAGTTGTTAGTGAGTTCATCGTCAGGAGCTTTGATTCCTATGAGTGAGTTGGCAGATATTCGTTTTGTCGCTGGTCAGACCAATATTTACCGCTATAACAACAAACGAATGATTACAGTTAGAACCAACATCCGTGGACGTGACCAAGGTGGTTTTGTAAAAGAATTAAAAGATAAAATCGAAAAAGGAGTAAACGTACCAAAAGGATATGAGGTAATATATGGTGGTCAGTACGAAAACCTTGAGCGAGCAGGTAAACAATTAGCTTTTACGATTCCACTGACGATAGTCTTGGTATTTGGATTGTTGTTTATGCTGTATCACAATTTACAAGATACCTTATTGACGATGTCATGTATTTTGTTTGCCTTAGCAGGTGGTATTTCAGCGCTGTTATTACGAGGCTATTACTTCAATGTATCGGGTGGTGTGGGTTTTGTGTCTATTTTCGGTATCTCGGTAATGGCAGGGGTCATATTAGTCTCAGCGCTCAACCGAGCCATACACGCCCTAGAGGTAAGTCAAGATACGATTAATAATGTTGCTAAAGAGCAATTGAGAGCCATACTTTCCATCCTTGTTTTAGCCATCTTGGGTCTAATTCCTGCGGCAGTATCCACGGGAATTGGCTCGGATGTACAACGCCCATTGGCAACAGTAATTATTGGAGGGCTAATCAGTACGCTTATTTTTACCCCAATTCTGATTCCTCCGTTGTTTTATTGGGTAAAACAAAAAAAGGCTGATTCTTCTAACTAATTATTAATGTGATTTCTCAATAAAGCCATTGAAAACTTAAAATAAATCTCTTTCAACTATATTTTAATTTCCATTTAAAACCTCAGATGGCGTTTTTTATCGTCATTTGAGGTTTTTTTGTCTACATCTTAGATTTAATTGAACCATTGCAATATTATTTAGATTTATTCTAAATAATATTGCAATTCGTTTTTATTTTAGTCAAATTTGAGCTGTTATTTATAATTAGACTTAATAAAAATGAAAAATCGCTACTCTTTACTACTCATCTTATTCCTGTTTTCACAACATGTATTTTCACAAAAAATAACAGGTCTGGTTCACAACTCCCATAACGAACCTATTGCAGACGTATCTGTTTCTATTCTCAAAACCACTAAAGGGGTATCAACTGACCCAGAAGGAAGGTTTCAAATAGAGGGAGTCTCAACGGGACGTTATACCCTCAAATTCACTTTCGTGGGTTTTGAGCCTCTTTTCAAGGATATCACTGTAGACAATCAAAATTCCCCTAGTTTGGATATTGAGCTTACAGAGACCTCAGAGCAATTACAAACGATTGAAGTAGTGGGTCGTAAGGAAACAGAATATAAAAACTCGGTTTCCTTTGTCGGTACCAAAACAGCAACGGCCTTGAAGGATGTTCCGCAAAGTATCAGCTATGTCACGAAGGAACTGATTCTAGATCAAGGAGCTTTTCGATTGAATGATGTCGTAAAAAATATGAGCGGAGTAACGCAATTTTCGTTTTATAATGACCTCACCGTAAGGGGTCACAGAATTCAAGGGGGGCAAAACTCGTCGATTTTGGTCAATGGGCAACGTGCTTTTACCAGTTTTTGGAAACAACAATTAATACCACATATAGAAAGGGTAGAGGTAATCAAAGGGCCTGCCTCGGCCTTGTTTGGAAACGCCTCCGCTGGTGGTACGATCAATAGAGTTACCAAAAAACCATTAGACGAAAAAGCTCAATCTATTTCCACAACCTTTGGAAGTTTTAATACGATGAGAGCCCTAGCTGATTTTACAGGACCTTTGACACAAGATAAAACGGTATTGTATAGAATCAATTTAGGCTACGAGAATTCAGGTTCTTTTAGAAATATGCAGTATGACAAAAACCTAATTATTGCGCCAAGTCTATCGTTTTTACCAAGTAAAAATACCCGAATCAATGCTGATTTAGTCATCCAAACCTCAGAAGGTAGACTCGACCGAGGACAATCAGCTTTAGGCAATGGGGATTTGTATTCGACCTCAATAAAGACTTCCCTAAATAGTGTAAACGATTATTTGAAAGAAGAGACGTATAATTTCACTTTAGGTTTTTCTCAAAAGATTACCCATAAATTAGTGTTCAATGCTTCTTATATGCACAGTAATTACAATGAAGATTTGCTTGAACACCGTTCTGCCAATACCTATGCAAAAGACGGCAAAGGTGCTGTAATTCCTTCCCAAGTTGAAATGCAGGTATTTATCCGTAAAAGAACCTACAATGCGGATAACTTCACAGGCTACTTTAATTATGATTTAGAAACAGGGCGTTTGAAACATAAGCTGTTATTAGGATATGATTATGCACAGCAAGAGCTAATGCCTGGAGGTTCTCAATTACAAGCAAGAGGTTACAGAAATGCTACCAACACTGGCGCAATTAATACTTATAACCCTGCACAGTCAAGCAGGTATCTATTGGATGCTAGTGGTAATCCTGTGCCGAATGTACCTCATTTTGATTTGACGGCGAGCAACCCGTATGTCTTTAGAGATATGTCAAAGTATTTTTATACGGTTGTAAATTACGATCCTGAATTTTTAAGAACGCAAGGGGTTTATTTGCAAGACCAGATTCAAATGGGGAAATTTCAGGCCTTATTAGGTTTACGTCAGGATTATTTTACCGATATAGTAGGTTATAATACTTCAAATGCGACAGAGGTAACACAACACGCTTTTTTACCAAGACTAGGTTTAGTGTACAGCGCCAATCAGCATATTAATGTGTATGGAACTTATGTAAATGGTTATCAACCACAAACGGCATCGGTAATTAGTAATCCACTCGCTGGTGGGCCATTTGACCCATTGATTAGTCGACTTTATGAAGTTGGTGCCAAATCCGAATGGCTTGATAAGCGCTTGGTCGTTTCAACTGCCATCTATCACCTATTGGTGAAAGGGCAATTATACAATGCTGGAGAAGCAGGAAACCCAGATAAAATGATTCAAATGGGAGAGGAAATTTCGAAGGGTGTTGAACTCGACGTGGTGGGCTACATCGCTCCTTACTGGACCATCACTGCAAATTATGCATTCAATGATGCTAAAATCACCAGTAGTACTACCGAATCAGATATTGGTCGACAAAAGCCAAATGCACCAAGACATCAAGGAAATGTGTGGACAAAATATACCATTCACAAAGGAAGTTTATCTGGTTTGGGCTTAGGTTTGGGTACAAACTACGTGGCAGATCGCTATGGGTCAATTTTTGATGCAGGAACTCAGCCACAGGTATTTCCAGCTTATCAGTTGTGGAATGCTGGTATTTATTACAACCTTAAAAAAGTAAGACTTCAATTGAATTTGAATAACCTCACGAATAAAACCCATTGGGTTGGAGGATATGATTATTTGAGAGCTTTTCCGGGCGCACCAAGAAACTTTTTGATGACAGTAACTTACAACCTTTAATAAATTGCAAGTCGTCCATAATTTAGTGAATTGAGATTGAGTGAGTGATTATTTTTAAATCTACATTCCATAAGTAAAGCATGCAATGCTTTGCCTCTGCGGATATATGATTATAGAATATAGTATCAAAAAAGGTGTTCGAAAAACTCATTTCGAACACCTTTTTGATTAATAGTAAAGAAATGCCTAATGTTTGAGTGCCTTTTTCCCAATAAGGACAAATGAGAGGTCTCTATTTTCAATCATGCATTCCAAAATTATGGATGACTCATGTTTTTGTTAAATATTTGTTAAAGGCCAAAATAAAACTTGTGCCTAAAACTTTATATTTAATATTTACGCAACCAAAATACTCTACCTATGAAACGTACCTATTTTCTACTAATTCTCCTCATGTTGTCTGTTTGCTTTACTCATAAAGCACAAAGTCAAGAACTAGATTATGCTAAATCTCGTGAGTATTGGGTTGTTGACGAAAATCAAAACCCTGTAGTTTCAAAGGTATTTGCATTGCCTTCAAGTACGACAAGATCAGACGTTTACGAAGTAGTCATGACGTTTGTTGCACTAAATTATGCGGCGACAAACTTTAAACTCTTGTATGCTGATAGTACCAAGGGAAAATTTATTATAAATGCGAATTATCCGCTTGTATACTCAACAATGAGTGTTTGGCATTCATTAATTGTTGAAACCCGTGGGAATAAAATAAAGGTTTCATTTACCTTAAATTCTTTGGAGAAACCCTACTTTTTTAGACCAGATAACTTTCCAATGACTGAATTTCTTTCGATAGCAAATGAGTACCCAATAAATCAAGATAAGCCTAAAAGAAAACCACAGGAACAAACTTTTCTTGCCGCAGTTCAGAAGTCATTAGATTTGTTGGGTAATTTTGAACGAACACTAGCGAAAGTAGTGACCGCTAAAAATGCCGATTGGTAGTAGTTCGACAAAACTAATTAAAATTTAATTTTATTTATTCTGTTACTGAAGAATACAGTGTTTATTTGCAGGAAAATGAAGGTTATCATCTATTTAAAACACAAAATCAACTATCAAAACCTATGAAAAAAGCGATTATTATCTCTGCACTTTTGCTATGTTCCACATTAGCAGCAATGAGTCAAAATGTCGATGAGAAGCTCTCAAGTATCCAAGGGAAATGGGTGCTAGACGACAAAAAAAATGTAACCATCCAACGGATAATCGAAGCTCCTTCTCTCAGTAAAGAAGAAATCTATAATCGTGCGCTGAACTTCTTTGCCTACCATTACATTGAGGAAAATATCAAAATAATCAACGTGGACAAATCTCAAGGACTAGTCGTTGCCAGAGGTGTATTTGATAACTTGCATAACAATTCCAAAGGCTGGCATGCCATCAGAATTGATGTGAAAGATGGGAAAGCTAGGATTTTAGTAACACTGACAGAATATCAATACCCAAAAAATATCTCTACAGATGGAGTCTTTAATACTTGGGCTCATTCCAGAGTAAGTGACGAAGTTCCTATCAATGCAAAGGGCGGTAAGTATGTTTATTGGGGTAATACTTTTTACAGTTTCTTTACAAAAGCCACTAGCTTAGTAGATAGTTTTGAGATAGCCATAAAAGAAGGAAATACCTCTAAAGAGATTGAAAGTAGTGCTTGGTAATGTTTTTTAACTAATATATCTCATCTTGGTTTATAACTAGTAGTTTAAATAAGTTAAAATACTAAAGTAAGTGAGCAAAATTAAATTATTTTGCCTGCTTTAGGCAGCCGTAGACTAAAGGTTAAAACGTATTTCTCATAAAAAGGGAAGATTTTACTTTATGCCTATAACTAATAACCTAAAGCCTATTAATTCAATTTTATTTTGCACGATTACTAAATTAGCTTTTAGGAAATCTGCTAAAGTAATAATGCATATTGTACCTAAATTATAAAGAAGCCTTTTTAGAGTAACTACCCAATGAGACTCTAAAAAGGCTTTCTGTCGAAGAATTCTTGTTTTTGTATTAAAAAACTACCTCATGAAAATTAACCTAAGCTTTGATTTTCCCATGTAACCATTTTCTCACTGGCTCATCATATAGTTTTAAGCTTATAATTGCCAAAACAATAGCTCCTCCAAAGGTTAGTAAAGCCGTTGGCCAAGCTTCTACAAGGGTTATACTTTTATGATTACTAATCCATGCCACATAAAAATAGACTAGCACATAGTGCGTCATGTATAAAGGATAGGAAATGTCTCCTAGAAATTTACAAATTTTATCTTCGTTTGGATGCAATACTCCACTGGCGCCGATATAGACAATCAGCGGAAAAATTACGATGATACAAAATGCTTCAAACAGTCCATTTAACCATAAATTTGATGCTCCGCCGATTCTTGGCATCAATAAAACTGCTACCACCAGAAGGCTACACCACAAAAAGGCATTTTTAATTTTAGTCGGTTGAGTGACTCTGGATAAAAGCAAGCCAGCAAAAAATGGGAAAAGAGTTCTTGTAATCCCAACCCGCATGTGTTCATAGTTGAGTGTCCATCCCCCAGTGACATCACCGTTTGGATTGGTGACTGCAAAATGTATTAACAGCAAAGCTGACAGCGATACAAATATGGCGAGTGATTTATTGGATAACTTTCGAATACCAAGAGCATACATCATATTGGCGATGTATTCGAAGAAAAGTGACCAACCAACACTATTGAGCGGGTGCATTTCTTGCCAACCTCGAATATCCATCGAAAGTGGTATCGGTAAAATGGTGTACCCAATTAGCATTACAATGATGAGTTTCCAAAGTGGAACTGTATGAATCATTGGCCAAATTGTAGAGTCTGTAAAGTAAAAGGTGATTCCTCCAAGCGTCATACCCAAAATTACAAGAGGTTGAAGCCTGATTAACCTCCGACGAAGAAAGCTTTTAAAAGTTAGCGTCTTCCATCTATCATCATAGGCATATCCGATGACAAAACCAGAAAGGAGAAAGAAAAAATCAACTGCTAAATAACCGTGGTTTACAACGTTGTCAAGGTGACTACTAGCGAGTGGTTCTGCAAGGTGAAAGAATACAACGAGCACAGCGGCTACTCCACGAAGCCCATCCAAAATTTGAAAATGGGGCTTCGAACTTAAATTTTCTTGATTCATTTAGATTAAGTGTTTGTTTATCAGTTTTTTATAGAATTTGGGTTTGTTTTAAAGAATAGGGCGTTTTTCTATTTACTGTAATAAATGAGTATAGTTTTGGGTAGTTTTTCTATTTTTTAATATTCGAATGTGCCAATGCACAAACCAAAACCATGGACGCAGTTTCGGTTTCATCTATTACTATCGTGACTCTTTCACCAACTTTTAGTGCTGAGGCTGCAATGGGACCTGATGAAGTTTTGACTATCGTTTGGTTTGTTAGTCGAATTTGTTGTATAACACCATCATTTCTTTTGATGGTAAATCTATTTACACCTGTTTTGATAATCTCGCCGGTACCGCCAGTTCCCCCACATAAATCTTCGTTTTGAGCTAGCTTTTTAGGTTGTAATTGACTTGAAGCATTTCCTTTTGGAAAAAAGGCATAAAAACCTCCAAACGAAATAATTAAGACTAATAAACTAGCCACAATCATGAGGGTATATTGCTTCTTTTGCCACCAAAAGAGATAGATTGTATAAGTCCAATAGCCGATCATGACACCCAAAGCATTTAGGATAATATCGTCTATGTCAAAGATTCCTACCTGTAATATTACCTGCATGACTTCGATGGATAGACCTGAGCAAAAACCCAAAAGCAAAGATTTTTGTGCAGAAAAATCTTTAAACACCAAAGGAGCTAATATCCCTATTGGAATCAATAACCCAATATTTCCAAGTAAGTTAATACTGGCGATAATAAGTCCTTTGTGACCGAGAAGATACGGGTAAATGGTGGTGAAGGGAATAAAGTTTGGGGCATGTCCAGGGTTTGTTCCTGAAAAATTTAACATCAAACCTCCAACATTTATCGTTGGCAAGTCTTTGAATACCATGATTTTGATTAATAAAGCACAGTATAGCAAAAGAAGAGTTACGGGTAAAATTTTAATTTTCACAGTAATTTAGAGTGTTTAGTATAGCGTATGAGGTATTTGCCAAATATACATTATAAAGAAGTATGGTTTTATGTTGTGCTGTGTTGGTTGAATGAATAAGTTTAAATTTTGCCAGTAAACCAATCGTACCCGACTATCCTAAGGTATTCTTTTGGGACTTTATTAATGACCTTGAGAATGTTCTGATTAGTTTCTGATTTTCTGCTTCGAAGAATAAGGAATTTCCCAGTTCTCTCTCCATTAGGTCTTTTTTGATAGGCGATGAATTCCAAAGTATCAATTTGTCGTCCTCGCCATTTATACTTGTATATTTCGGTATCGCCTGCTTGTCCGTAACAGATTCCACGAATGATTTTTTCTTTTGGTGAAAAAGTGGGATTCATAAACTTGTAGGGATTTGCCACAAAACTACCTTGTGTTTTTTGTAAATAGACCTTGCTAACAGCTCTTAGACAGCAACCACAACAACTATATGTTTGGATGACATAATCTTTAAATCCATCACCATCAATATCTTGTATGGTGTCTGAGACATATTCTAAGACGTCTTCTTGTAAAGAAAGAGCCTTTTTGAAATCGTTACCTGCTTTTACAAAAACATCGATTAAAATCTCCTGTTGATTAACTCTTCGGATATTAAGATGTGATTCGTTTTTTGAAAAATAATAATCTCTACTAATATGAATTTGGTACTCAATATTTGGTTTGGAGTACTTGATTCTTTTTAGGAACTTATTTTTAGCAATGTGCTTTTGTGCAAAATTTAAGGCAAATTGAAGAGAAGAATCTACTGGTTCTTTTAACTGGGGACTTTTTGGTAGTTTTTTAGAGTCAGCTTCAGGTATATGAGTTGAGTTGATAGGCAAAGGTGTCAAAACGGTTACTTCGACCTTATTAGGCGACTTTTGAGCACCAATAGTACTCAAAAAAAACCATATCGATAAAGATAGCATTGAAAATGAAACGGTTAGGTAATTTAGCATGGATTCATATTTGATATATCAGCATGTGCTATTCTTTTAACATCCAATTATGGTATGTTTACCAACTAGCATCAACAGTTCATTATTGGTCGCAGGTTTAGATAAATAAAGGGTAGTTCTTTCACTATTATAGTGGTTGGAGGTATCCAAAAGTAAATCCAAAATTCCATCTCCATCCATATCACCGACGAAAAGGATACTGACCATCGTATCATCAAATTCTTCAACACTCACCAAAAGCGTTTTTCTGATTTTACCGTGAACCCTTGTAGTAATGAAGAGTTTATAATTTTTTACCTCATATATATCGGGCTGATCAGAAAGCTTTATCTTTTGGCCTGTAGCATAAATCTGATAGTTGTTGCCCATGTAATTGAGCTTTAGGGTATCTTGAGGATATACATTAGATTTTGGTACCTCAATTTTTTGGATTTTTCTCGGAGTCAAATAATTCATAGTTTTTATTAAAACCAATGAGGTGTCTTTACTAGCAGTTTTTACTTGCCACCCACTTAGATTATCTTCCTCCGAAATTCGATCGTTTACTTGTGTAAGCTCCAATTTAGTTTTTGAAAGGTAATAACCTTGTTGATTTTGGAAAAGCCCAAATCACTCCTCATTTGCAGCCTTTGGCCATACCTCATCGTTATGAAATACTCCCTCAGTTAAAAGCCGAGTGGGTAAAAGACTATCAGCCATTTCTGTTGATTCAGAATCGGAAGAATCTTTGAATTCGTAAGACAGGATGGAAGAGGCGGTGTCTTTGCTTGTGAATTTCACTTCTCCTTCAGGATTTCTATTTTGATTATGGCATCCAATAAATGCCACTGATAATAGCAGAATGAAGATTTTAAACTTTTTCATAAATAGATTTAGGTCGTGAAGTAAATGGCTTATTTGCTTAGTCCAAAAAGCTTAGTAATATTTTTTTCATAATGTCCGTTCACTTCTATTTTGGTTATTTCCTCAACAGAGATTAGCAAGAATTTTCTGTCAAGTGTTGAAGTTGTACCAAATTCATGAAACAGTAAGGTGTTGTTATCGATTTCTTCAACCTGTCCAACAAAGCAAATATCTTTAGCCAAATGTTGAGTGTAAATGGTAAGGACACTAAATTCTTTTGCCAAATCCACTATGAGTGAATTAATGTTTTCAAGATTTATCGAAGATTTCCACGAAGTTTTATGTTCTAAATCTATCAATTTACTGATACTTTGAAGGTCATTGCCTGCCCATCGTAATCGTGTAATATCATTCCGATAAAGAATGCAAATCCCATCAAATTTGAAATTGGTATCAACCTTTTCAAAAATCAAAAACTCATCTGTAAAGTCCAATACATACCCGTCGTAGGATTCATTGAAATGGTCAGTATATAAGCAAGTTAAGGTATTTTCTTCTATTAGTTTTTGTAAATATTTGGTGTGAATTTCCATTTCCTTCATTTTTAAAAAAGCCTAATTAATAATTTCTCCCTTATTGTTATCTAGTTTTTCTTTAAATTTTTGTATTTCCTCAGGGCTACGGTGTGCCCATTCTTTTATTTCTCCAACGATTTTCAATGGTGCTTCCGAACGATAAGAACGGGTTGGGTTTCCTGGGAATTTTTTATCTGTGAGATTGGGGTCATTTTCATAACTTCCTGTCGGCTCAACCACATAGACTCTTTCAGTACCTTCTCCATTTGCTAGTGCTGCTGCTAAACCTGCACCATCCACCAAGGCAGTAAAATAGATATGGTTCATTTTGAGATTGTTCTGATAATTTGATTTTCCACCCGCTACTAAGAAATCGCCAATTGATAAATCTGCTTTTGTTCCATGATAGAAAGGACCGTTATCAGAAGGGCTGTATCGATGAGCCTCCGACTGAGCAAAGAGTTCCTCTGCTTTTTCAAATTCACCTAATGATTTGTAACATTCGGAGATAGTGAGATATATAGTAGGCAAGGCTGTATTGACAGCGGGACTATTTGATTTTAAGGCAAAGGATAAGGTTGACTCTAACCAAAATATCTTTTGCTGAGTGTCATCTTGGAGTTTGGCGATATAGTAGGAGGTAAGATACTTTTCAAAATCGTTATTTGCCTCATTCCATCCTTCTAAATAGATTTGTAATGCTTTTTCACGATTATTTTGGGCTTCTAATTCCATGCCTTGTAAGCATAATTTTACAATTGGATTGAAGGGAGAAAATTCCATAAGTAAAAGGTTTATGATAGTTGAGTATTATTGATGCTTTTGCCAGGTATGTAGAGCAGTGTATTGTTTCTAGCGAAGAGTAATTTATGTGTTCCATCGACGATTTTCTTAACTCTACAACTACAAATGGTACCATGGATTTCATTTATTCACATTAAACAAAAACTCTCTTTTAGATTGTAATTCTGTGCGGGAGATATAGTAAGAATGAGGCATATTGTCATCTTCATACAGGTCAATTTTAATATCGAATGATCGTGATAAATTGACTCTTATGATACCATTCTGATTTGGCAGAACTTTATATAATTTTTGTACTTCTCTCAATCCGAAGAGTGGGTGTCGGAGATAGCTAATTTCCACAGTGTCATCACTTTGCTTAATGTCCCTGTAGTTGTTAAACCTAATTTCAGTGAAAACTGAATTTCTTTTTTCTGGCAAACTTGGAAAAGAATTTGATAGAAAAGCTGGGGTAATTAGGAATATGCCAGATAAAGCAATATTCGTTGTTGAACTATAAAGACGAATTTTCTTGCTTATCATTAGAAACCAAAGTACGCTTACTGTAACATAAAACACAATAAATCCATATATAGGGTTTATAAAAACACCTAAGTACCAACAAAGGTATTCCAGATTTAAGCTTAGACAAGATATTAATAGTCCAATAAATGCAGCTTTAGAGGGTTGAATTTTAGGAATGACTCTCGTTAATAGTGAAATAAGGACGAAATTTCCCAACAGAAAGATATAGTCACCTCTAGCTATAAATAACAAGGACATGTGTACAACTGGAAGTATGATGATAAAATTTGCAATCATCAAAAAAATAAAAAATTGTAATACGTGTTTCAGAACCATTATTGCTTGGATTTGAGAAAAGGTGATGCTAATAAAAGTTTAGTGCTTTGGAGCTGGAAATGGAGTCATTTAAGGTCAATCAAACTTTAACCTGTTTTACATTTTCTTTGCATTAAATAGTTGTTTTAAAAAATAAATGAAGTGACTTGACTAACAGTTTTTACTTTCCACAAAGTTTGATCATGTTCCTCCATAATTGGATTGTTTACTCACGCTATCTCCAATTTCGATTTGCAAGATAATATCCATGTTGATATATGAAAAGTCCAAGCAAAGCCTATGACAATAGCTCACCGTTATGAGAAAATCTTTCAGTTCTTAACTGAGTAGATATAACACCACCTGATTCAGAAGAGCTAAGGTACTTTTCAAATCCATTATTCACCTCATTCCATGCCTTGTAAGCATAATTTTACAATTGGATTGAAGGGAGAAAATTCCAAAAGTAAAAGGTTTTATAACTGTTGAATATTATTGATGCTTTTGCCAGATGAGTAATGTTGAGTCTTGCTTCGAGCGAAGAGTTACATCGTACTTATGTATTCCGTAGACGATTTTTATTATTCCATTTCCACAAATAGGAAAATTGTAGTTTTGTCTACCATGTCCATTTATTTTTGCCTGTGGCAAACCCAGTGGTATGCTATCTTGAACAGAAATGCTTTCGTAATTATTTAGCGTCAAGGAATCTGAATTTGCCAAGTGAAAGTACTGACCCTCAAATTCAAGAGAATCGAGAGCATATCCAGTTTTATTAAAAATCATAATTTGAAGCTTATTCTGATCGCTCTCCAAAACGTACAGTAATAGAGCGATCAAAATTGCTAAAAAAGATGAAGAAATAATTCTATGTATATATACCAACTTAATACCCATAACTCTCTTTTAGTTTTCGCATAATAAGTCTTACCCCTTGTTGTGTATTGTTGTTGAATGAATTGGTGAAAATGATATAGGCTCGAAGTTTTATACGATCGATATGCACTAGACTAAAGTAAGTAAAAGCGCCAGTACCAGAATGAACAGATAACTCTTTATTGTTTTCATAAATATTAAACCAGCCGAGCGAATAATTTTTGATTCCTTTATGAATCAGGTTGTAAGTTTTAGCTGTCAGATAGTTATTATGCCCTTCAAGTCCGTCAAGGTTCATTTGAATGAATTTTATATAGTCTGTTAACTTTATGTTGAGGTCTCCTGAGGGTTCGGTGAAATCCAGATGAAAATCATTTTTTGATGGAACGGGCGTAAGTACGTCATTTTCGGTGAGGTGCCCCCATGTATCTTTATTGGTTTGATTTTCAGGCCATGAGAGTTTTACATTGAGTTTTAAATCCCGATTAAAGACCTGATCCACTAACTGCTCCCAACTTTTACCCGTAACCTTTTCTACCATAAGTGTTGCAAGGGTATAACCTGCATTTGAATAAACAAAAGGATGCTCAATATCTATTTTTACAGGTGAAAATGTAAGAACGAATTGGGCAAACTGTTTTCTTTTTTGGATATTATTTCCCTTAAAGTCAGGGATTTGCGGATCATCCTCTCCTTGAAATGGTAAAATCCCAACCCTGTGTGACAGTAAATCCTGAAGGGTCATTTTGGCATATTCAGGTTTGCTCTTAGATTTCCAGCTCGGGAACAAGTCAAAAAATTTGGTGTTCCAATTGAGTTTCCCTTTTTCTACATATTTGGCAATAATGAATGCTGTCATAGCTTTTGTATTTGAGCCAATATGGAAACGGTCGTTCAAGCTGGCCGTATCGGTAAGTTGAATCGAGTGTTTTCCTAATGCTGCTATCTCCAAAACAGTTTTAGCATCCACGACTGCATAACACAACTCAGGTATGCGGTAGTGTTTTCGAATGGAGTCTGCGTAGGCAACGTTGTTTTGTCCTTTGCAAATACAGGCAGTGAGTAAGCAAACAAGGAGAAGGATATTTTTCATGGTGATTAATTAGGTTTTGCTAACGGTCATATTGGTATCTATCTTGAAATGGCAAAATAGGGATGCTAGAAAATTGTATGAATGCAAGATTTGAATGGTTTTGCCTTCATAAAATATTGTGATGTTTGTATAAGGATGGAAAATCCTATATTTCTGTTGTAAAAAAATAAAGCTAGATTTCAATAAAAACGATAAAATCGAGAATTAGTCTGTCCAGAGTGTTCCAACAGAGTAAGTTCTAGCCTTTCCACTGATAATTACTCTATCTCCAAGGTTTTCACAATACAACTTACCGTTCCTATCTGAAATTTGTGAGGCTTCAAGTACATTTTTTCCTAATCTTTCTGCCCAAAAAGGAATCAATGAACAGTGAGCTGAGCCTGTGACGGGATCTTCGAGTATAGAAGCTTGAGGAGTAAAAAATCTAGAGACAAAATCATCTTTTAACCCTCTGGCAGTGACAATTACCCCACCTGGGTCGAGGTTTATTTGGTCAAATATTTGCCTATTAATCTGTATATCCTTAATGTCCAGTTCACTTTCATAAACTAACATATAGTCTCTTGATTTGAAAATCTCCTTAGGTTGAATACTCAAGGATTGGGAGATAATCTCAGGTAATGCTGCCTTTGTTGGCATTCTTGAAGGAAAATCCATTCGATATACATCACCGTCGACTATCACTTTCAACTCACCACTGAGTGTTTCAAATCGAATAATATCAGAAGAATAGCCAAGTATAGTTTTAAGACAATGGGCCGTTGCCAAGGTCGCATGACCGCATAAGTCCATTTCGATTTCGGGGGTAAACCATCTTAAATGAATATAGTCTTTGTGTTGGACAAAAAAGGCAGTTTCGGCGACAGCATTTTCTTGGGTTATTTTCATTAATAAATCGTCAGGTAACCAATTTTCGAGAGGTACTACACACGCAGGGTTGCCGCCAAAGACACTGTCTGTAAAGGCATCTATTTGATATAAATCTAGCTTCATGTTGATGATCAATATTATTCACTACTTTATTTTAGTAAGCACAATTCTTTTCACTCCATTTATAAAGTCCATGTAAGTGTGATAGACTTGCCAATTTCAAGATTTCTCCAGTGATTTTGAATGGTTGCTATTTCTTCGAGGCAATTGTCTAAGCTGAGGTCGGATATTTCAAAATTCAGATGATTGATGAATTGAGAAAATTGCTGTTTTGGCAAATGCCCAGCATATACAGATTGTATAGGTCCGACGATCTGCTCAATAAATCGAAGTTCAGGAGTCAAAGGGTTTTCTTTTCCGAAAAGCTCTTGAAGCGAATGCCCGATTGAAAGCATTCCCCAGAAGCCTTTATTGAACTGAAGTTGCTTTTCGATCACATAGTGACAAATATCATGTAAAAAATAAGTCTTTGTCTCAAGCGTAAAATGCTCTTGAGTTGTATCATCTCTGGTAATGCTGTATTCACAAGCATACTGAGTCTTTTTACAAATTTCTATTAACATAAATATATTTTCCTACTTTGATTAGAAAGAGGTAAACAGGTAAAATAATTTGCTTTAATCAACTCGGCAAAAGTTAAGTGTTTAAGTTATATACGCTTATCGAAATTTATCAGTGGGTTTTATTACTATATTGGTAATGTCCTATGATTTTGAAACTAAAGAGACAATCTTCCAATACTTGCCCACTGCCAATGTTATGAACAATCAAATATCGCTGCTGCCCGATGGTTTTCTTTGATGAAACAAGTCCAATATGGGTAAGTCTATCTGAAAGTTGCCAGCACACAATATCTCCTGGCGTATAATCTTGAGCGTTTTTCGTGATAGGTTTAACGATGCCAAATCTAGAAAAATAGGTCATCAAATTAGGAACCCTTCTGTGGTCTATATTTTTGTCAGGGCTTTTAAGACCCCATTTTTGGGGATATTTTTTGAAATGAGATTTCATATCTTCATGAACCTCTTTTTGCAAATCAACTCCCATTTTTCTATAAGCTCGGATGATTACATCCGTACAGACGCCTCTCTGTGGTGAGACATCACCATTGGGGTACGGTATAACGGTATAAGTTGGATCGTAAATAACCTTTTGATGTGTGAGAGACAATGCCGCTTCAGCTAATTTTTGATAAAATGTAGGCTGAATAAAGCCAGTAAAAATCAAAATGCTAAGGAAAATAACGGTAATTGAATAATTTCTTTTCATAGCAAGAGTTAGTAAAATGACCTTGTTTAGCAAATTTTATCTCAAGAGGAAAACCTAATGATTTGATGTCTCCGTACGACAATTTATTTTATCCTAGGCAATAATGCAAAATAAGATTGTATTATTGTGCTTTAGGCTGTAAGCAAAAATGTTTCCATTTTTCATGAGAAAATCGTCTAGGGTTTTAGCTTACAGTGTACAGCCTAATACCTACTTCTAACAAAGTTGATTTAATCTTATTGTCCGTAATGATGTTTTACCTAACAGTTTTTCAAGCCTCTGATCCATTATAAATTTAGAAAATGGCATTGATAAGTTTTTTAATAAAGCCACCTATGCTTTTGATAATGAACTCAACAATACTCTCGCTGGGATTATTTTGAGAAATATTTACCGAGGCAGTATGTTTCTTCGAAGGTGTCTGGTTTGCTCCTTTAGTAGCTTCTGGACTTATTATAAGCATTAATTCGGCCGCATCTGGCTCCTTCATGTTTTGATTATTCTTATACATGAACAAATTGATCATAGTTCCATCTGAACTTGTAATACTCTTGGTAGAACCACTATTTAAAATGGTTATCTGTGTGCCATTTCCACCAGTGATAATACTTCTGTCGCCATTTTCCATTATTGTAGAAACGGAACCGTCTGGGTTAACCATGGTTGCTAGATAACCTTGTTTGACAAGCGTTGTGACATTTCCGTTTGAATGGGTGATTATTTTATGGGTTGGTGTACTATCAAATACAGTGCTTATTTTCCCATTCGGGTGGATAATAGTTTTAGATTGTCCATTTTGGTGAATAATGGTTTGCACACCGTCTGGGTGCACAAGGGTGATAGAGCCTTGTACGAAATGATTAGTGTCATTTTCGGAAGGAAAACCCGCTGCGAAATAGGACACAAAAGGTGTTGAGGAAGTCAATAGGAGGAGAGACAAAATAGTATTTTTCATGTGTTGAATAAGTGTCTAATTCTTTGATTTTCTGGAAAAATATTCGTTCAAATATACAGTTGGATCTAAAAAAGTCATTTTTCTCCATCCCTGCCGACTTTTATCAATTCTCCATAAATATGGAATAATAGTTTCAATAGAGTAGTGTAAATGTGGGCTTTTCCCAGATGCATTTCCAGAATCTCCAACTGTCCCTATCATGGTTTGATGGTTTACAAAATTTAAAATATGAACAGTAGTTTTTTCTAAATGTGCATAATAGTGAAGTCTCCATTTGGGGCCGAGTATAAAAATGATTTTTCCTCCGATTGGAATTTCACCCTGAAATAACACAATACCCTTAGTCGCAGAAAAAACCTTTGTGCCTTTTTTCGCGAAAATATCAACTCCTTTATGAGTAACTGATTTTCCCCAAGGGTAATACCAAAATGATTGTTGGTTATAGCTACTTTTTGCAGCTCCTTCGACAGGCATCCTCAGGTTCTGTGGAATACAAAACCCTATGACAATAATAGTTGCGATATATAGAAATGATTTAGAGAGTTTTATTTTTTTCATGGCTAAAAGGTGGGAAGGAAGACCTCAGTTTATCTTTTCTGTTTATGTATCAAAGTCTGATTTTGTGTTTTGTATTCATCATTTGATTTTTCATCATGAGATTTAAAGAGTAAATTTTTTTAATTCTAGTTTATCATCTGGAAGAATAAATTTATACTTGTAATGTGCTTGTTGTGAGATTGTTAGATTTTGTGGTATATAAGAAGATTCTTGCTTCTTGAGCGATGTGCCTATTGTTATTTAGGCATATTATTCTCTTCTAAAAGCCTTTGCAATTGATTTGGATAAAGTTTTATGGTAATTTGGTTTGATTCTATTGACTGATTATTGTAAGTCATCATAAATTTATACTTCAAAGAGATTGTACCATTTTCCTGATTGACAGGTGAAATATTATAGCAACTAACAGTATTGGGTAGAAAATGAATTTTTGGGAGTGGTTTACGACAGAGCCATCCTGCTTTTCTCCTTAGAACTATCCATTTGTTTTCTGCAAAAATATACTCGATTAGGCTTTGTGGAGCTGTACCGATGCTAGGGACTGCGACCTGCTTATTCGAAAAATTAAAGATATACAGCTTTAAACCATCCGAAGATTTTTCTAGCAGATTTTTCTGATTGTCTGAGATTAGCAGATGTAGCACTGTTTTTTTCAGTCGAGGAAGAGTATCTATTTGCTTATCATTCACTTGGTTTGCCACCCTTTGCATAAGATTGAGAGGAGAAATATACCCTGTCTCTTTTACAAAAAACTGCCAAGTTTGTTGATCTTGTCTGGAAACATTCGTTTCCCTAAACAATAGATTTCCTAAACTATCCTCTTTGCTGATCCAGTTGGTTTGAGATTGTGCTTGTTTGCAAACACAGAGAAGAGTGATTAAAAAAAGTAAATATTTCATTTGCCGTGGTGTAAAAAGAGGTTGTTTTAAAGAATTGCTTAGAGATATCCTATCAAATCAAGCTTTAGGAAGTGCGTCTGAAAAGTAATCATTGAATGTGGTTTACCACTTCCAATTAAGATTTGTGGTATAATCAATTTCAAATCTTTGTGCGATTTGCTTTAATTCTGACTGCAAATCTTGGATGTTTTCAACTGGATTTTTTGGAATGATAAATGTATCTCCAATTTTTAATTTCAAGTAAAAATATTCGCCGACCTCAACAATTTCTCCGATTTGTCGAAGTTTTAGTTGTGTCTCACCATCCTCAGAAATCGACCTTAAATAATCTTCAGTAAGTACTATTGTAAATTCAATGTCGAACTTATTACTTACATAATCTCTTAGCTGGGTTCTCAATCTTTCTTTATATGATTGCTTATAATAAGTTGGATAAGCGATAAGTGTTATCAATCCAATTATTATCATGGTATATCCTAAGAAGTCCTTTTTAAAGTAAAAAGAAAAACTAACTGTAATAATGTACAAAACGGTAATTGTTATCATACTTATTTGTCTGAACTTTTGAAAAGTTCCTTTGCTCTTTATAATGAATAACTGACTATTGAGAAAGTCATCTTCAGATAAGCTATATGTTAAAGTCATAGTAAGTAATAATGTTTATCGGTTAATTTATTTTTGACTATGAAGCTGTTTAAACTTTTCAAAAACAGTTATATTGATTTATTCTTCGCCTTACTTTTTAACTAGGCGTTCCCGCCTTGATACAAAAAGTAACCGCAGCGGCGGCCGCAAAAAAATCAAGAATTTATAATCGGAGTGGCGTCCCACCTCGCTTCGCTCAAACAGTATAAATTCATTGCTGACGCAAGTAATTTTACGAAAGTTTAAACAGCTTCTATCTCATTATTCAGTTTTTTACATAAACCTCAAACAGTTTATATCCATCGCTGGTCTTAAGAAATTCAAATCTTTCCTGATAATCAAGTTCAAAATTGATATCAAATTCAGATGGTTTCCAATTTGCATCTACCTGAGGAAAACTCTTTAGAATAAGTGGTTCTTTTCTTTTTACATAGTAGTTTATGGCAATTAAGAAAGCAGGAAACTTCTCTTTTTGGTGGCGCCCACAAGCGTCTAGATATTTTTTATAAACAGGTTTTTCTATGTCGACGAACATTAAATCTCCATTCATAATATTGATTTCTTTTAGGGAATTGGATTGAAATCGTTCAGGTGTAACTATTTTGCGAATAAAAGTATTGAAATTTTTTTGATAGGAATTACTCGTAACTAATTTCTCTGATTTAATTTGTAAACCTGAAAAAAACAGCCTTTTCAAATTCTCCTGATTGTTAGATTTTAGAGCGGACAAAAATTTCGTCTCGAACCAATGTTTGAACTCTTTTTGATAGTCTATAAATGAATAGGTATTCCCATTTTTCCCCTTAATAGTAAACCAAATACTTGTGTCTAAGTCAGCTTGATTTGTTTTTAATGAATACCAATTAATATTATCTGGAAGGTTGTGAAGACTATCAGCCAAAATCTCATTTTGATCGTTAACTAAAACTTGGATTCCTCCTTTCCAAGCTAGATGTTCACAGTTTAGTGTATCCTCCTTTTCATCCCAGCATGCACGTTTTGCATTTATAAGTGCTCTGGACACACCATTATAAAACGGAGTGGCATAATTATAAATGGCAGGAATGACGGCTTTCCCATTTTTATCTAAAAAACCAATTCTGTCATTTTTCCTGTTTTGGAATCGGATTTTCCCTTCACTTTCACAATCAACAGTATAGTCTAAAATATATAAGCTGTCTAAACCAACTTTTTTTCCATTTTTTAAGAGATAATAGGTCTTGTAATTATGCAGATTTTCTTCTTTTACAGAGATGATATTGTAAAATGAGTCAGCTTGGGTAAAAAATTTTTCGAACTTGGCAGAAATTTTAATTTTACCTTTTAAATCTTTGTAGCCATATAAATTCTTGGCTTTATCATGGTAGCGTATCCAAACGTCGTTTTTTTGTCCTAATGCTAATCCATGATATAGCATAACGATATTGAAGACTAGGATAAATTTTACCACTTTGAAATCAAGGTTTAGCATAATTATGTTGGATTAGAAGAATCGATATTTATTGGCATGGAAAGATAGAACTATTTACGAATATTTGAAATAGTTGACCCAAAAGCATATTTTCTTCGTATAAGTAAAATTATCTGATGAAAATATGCCAATTAATCTATCGGTTATTAAGAAGAATAAAGCTTATTTTTAGCTGAAATCACTACCAAAGTTCAGCCATTTGTTCATCCGTATCAAGAAATAAAATCCACTTTCTGTTCTTACGGATATAGGTATTGGTCGATAATTCTACCTGATCTAATATAGAGGCTTCGTAGAATTTTTTTGAAATTGGACGCATCGTTCTGAAGCTTTCCATCACTTTCATATCGGAGAAGAAAATAATATTTTTCGCTGGGATTGTTACCGCGATGGTATCAATATCAATAATTTCTTTAATACTCGACTCCCAAAATTCATCCAAAAGCATTATGGAAGGATTCAGATTACTATCAAATTCCAAACGATAAAAAGGCTTGATGGCAGGATTGCTCGAGGAATAATCCATAATCGAAATTTTACAATCTTCATTTACTCGGTTGATGAGATTTCGTCTGCCTGCGTCACGTATATCATCAAAGGTTAGTCCAAAGCTCAAGAGATGCCTTGTGGTTATAAACTCAAAATTTTCGCCCATATCTATTACGTAGCAAACTACTATTTCTTCTGCGATGGGGTCTTTAAGAATTTCTCCTGCAGAAATCGAATTGATACTAATCTTTGGGTCATCAGCTCTTTTAATGACAGGGAAAATACTTTGTCCAAGGTTTATAGTGCCTTCTCTAGCCTTTTGTAGTTCAGAAATAGGTATGTCGAAGGCGGATGGTTCTTGATTGCTTTCGGTGTTTTGGTTTTTTTTGAAAAATTGATCGAAAATTCCCATGGTTTGGTGTGAAAAGGTTTTATATTATTTATTTGAATACTTTATTAAAAATACGAGATAATCAGGTGTTAAATTGGACTGTTGGCGCTACCGAGGTTCTCTCAAAATATCTTCTAACGAAATTTTACCATCTTTAAAAAGTCTTGATTTGTACTCGATACCTAGTTTATCTAATAAGCGAGCCATATTGAAACCAGTGGCGTAAAAGTAGGTAGTTTTGTCAGTCAAGTACAACCACTTATCCTTTTGAAGATTATAGTTCTTGAATTTTGCAAATGATTTAAAAGAGCTATCAGATTTTAGCAAACTTTCATCGGGTTTTCTTATAGCAAAATCCTTGTATAACGAAAATTCAACATATCTGGCAGTGCCTTCCATGGTTTCATAACACTTTTCAAATTTGTCAAGGCTAAATTTATGTTTCTGTTGAAATTGCCATCTTCTTTGTTTTCGTTTTCCCCAAAAAGTCTGAATAATCTTCTTTGTTTGGATACTATCTTTTTCGGCAATCGCATCGATTAGTAACTGGTTTTCGGCATCGATTGATTGTTTAAACCAAGGAAGTTTTTTGTAGAAAGTCGTCAAACTATCTGGTTGGATCTGTACGATTTCGTTCTCATAATAATCCATATAAGGTTTGTGCTTATACTGAAAACCGTGAAAATATTCGTGAATAATCATAGTAGTCCATTCATCCATAGAGCCAACATCTGGAATGGTTTTGACGGTTTCTTCAAAACTACTACACATCATGAAAGGTGAATGGTAATTAAAATCAGGGGTAGGGTCGCCCAAAGTCATGCCTGTCTCCATGTGAAAAGGAGAGTCATCCACTCTTTTTTGAGTTTTGTAAATTTTGATAGTGCCATCCTCTAATACGAGTTCAGATTTGAAAGTTTTGAGGAATTTTTCGGTAGGATTTGCCACATAAGAACTCGAATCAGTAAAATAAATTAATGGCACATCGTATTGAGGATCGTCGAATGTCATCCATGTATTTGCTTCTACGGATTGTTTTAAGTGATACACAAATAGGATTCTGTCAAATATCTTTTGTTCGGGACGCTGTTTGTCTTTCTGGCAACCCAATAGACAAAAAAGGAGTAAAAGGATTGGTGCTTTATTCATAAATGATTTGATGGAAGATTTTGGCGTAAGAGGTTGATGATATCTTCAGAATTAAATATCTAGTTAAAGACTTAGTCTTTAACTTATTTTTTAGCAGTTTTAAAACTGAAATAGACTTATAATTGGTACTTTGTTTTTTATGTTAGGTTATAAATTATCATTTTGTGATAGCACATTTATCCTTGGCTGAATGACCCAAATTCCAACAAAGAAAAACCATATCAGGAAAAAATCTCCCAAACAATCACCAAAACTTACCTTTTCTTGACTTTCTACAGTTTTTATAACTTTTGCAACAAAATATATGCAGTAGAACACACAAAACATTGAAAATAAGTGAAGAGGAAATATCATGAACAGAATCATGGAATTGGGCTCAACCGACTGACTCATGTTAAAAATAAAAAAGCATATAAGTCCAATATAAACGACTGGGAAAACCAAAAAGGTTTTGAAGAGCGTTAGATTCATTTTTACAGAGGAAGGTAATTTTTGGTGCAAATTAGAGCCAACAGCATAAAACCAACCAAAATACGTACCCATGAATACAAGCGTCAAAAGCGGGAAGAGATAAGAAATAAAAAAAAAGTTAGCTGGGGTTTTACTTGCAAATATTGATACTAATGCAACAATTTGAAAAATGATTGGTAGCCCGAAGGAGATTCCGAATAGTTGCCAATGTTTAAGTGTAAGAAATATTTTCATTTGAGTTACGGTTAAGAGTCAACCTTTATTTGCTAGAAGTATTAATTTCTGCACTAATTTAGAAAAAGTAGCTTATGAAGTTATAATTGAATCGGCAAAATAATTATATCAATACCAATCGGATAGAATCCTAAGAAATGGTCGGTGTTGGATAGGAATCCAGCACCAGCTGGTGAGGGGAATAATTTAAACTTGGTTAAATATAGAAAAAATCATCCAATTAATTTTGCCAAGGTCCATTACGCTTTACCTGATAAAATCTTGTTTTATCAAAATTATATAATCCTTGACCAGTACCCCACCATACATGACCTGATTGATCTTGGAACATACTTTGTACACAACAAGTAAATCCATCCGCAGAAGTGAATACACTAAATGCCTTAGGGTTCGGTAATGGAATGGATGGATTGAATCTAGTGGTGCTACCTCTGGCGGTAATCCAGATTATCCCAGATTTCTCTATTAATATGCCCCAAAACTCAGTTCCTCCTAAGCCATCTTTAGCGGTATATTCTGTAAATGTTTTACCATCATATTTACAGATTCCATTTTTGAACACAAACCACATATTGCCTGCTGGGTCTTGTGCAATTCCTCCTGCGTAGTTTTCTCCTAATTGGGCTTTTTCATTAAAATTTGTGATTGCTTTTCCATCATATTTAAAAACTCCTTGATTGGAGGAAGCGAACCAAATATTTCCAGTTTTATCTTCAAATATATCGGCTGTGTTGATTTCTGGTAGTAATGAAAATAAGCTAAAACTTGGCTTCCCTTGCTGGTCTGCCTCGGCATTATATTGATACACGCCTCGATGAGTGCCTACCCAAATTTTACCAGATTTGTCTACAAGGATACTTCTACGACTGATATCTAAATGCTCGAGTCCGTCTTTTTGATTAAAGTTTCGAAAGGTTTTACCATCGTATCGATAGACTCCTTGGTCTGTTCCAATCCATATATTTCCTTGATGGTCTTCATTTATGGCAAAAACGCTATTTGAAATAAATCCTTCTGAGTTTGAAAAATATTGTAAGTTTTTTTTGTCATAACGTACCACGCCATCACCAATGGTGCCAAACCACAAATTCCCTTTTGAATCTTGAAAGATACTCCTGATGTATTGACTTACTAAAGTGGTATCAAAATCTGGCGCTAACCCAGTTGTTTTAAAAGATTTTACCACTGTAGGAGCTGAGTTATTTTCTTGTGTTTTCCATTGTCCAAAACAAGAAGATAACAGTGTAAAAAGGCTAAAAGTGATAGTTGTTTTGAAAGAGATCATCTGGATTTTGAAGGTTAGAGGTTCATGATGGACAACTTTCTACAATTTAACGAAGTAATTTTTTCTTTTCAAAGAAAGCTCAATATTGTTGGAAACGATACAAGCTATAAAAACAAAATTGGGTCAAAGAGAAATCCACTATCTCATTGACCCAAAGAATACAAAGTATCTAAAAAGGGATAAAGTTATAAGAAGCTTTTGAGAAAAGGCTTGCCTTGTAAAGCTTGAATAAGAGTACTTAAAGCAAGAAGACCATATACAAGAGCGAGTCCAAAGGTAAGTTTGGTATCTTTTAAGAAATAAAAGGAAACGATTGGCAGTATTTGTAAAGCATGCATTCCAATAAAGTGTGCAACTCGCAAATCTCCAACCGTTTTACTCCATGCAATAATCCATAAATTTGAGTTATCGTTAAGCGCTCCTACACTATGATTGAGTCGTGAGCCCATGGCAAAACCTTCAAGAGAGAAAATTACAAAGAGAATAATTCCAAATCGTATGGCCCATAGGTAATAGGTTGGTAGTAATGGGAAGTCATCATTGAAAAATAAGAATCCAACATAAGCAGTGTAAAGCGTGACTACAGTTGCCGCAATTGCCATTAAACCATACAATATTGTATAAAGAGGAGTCGATAAATTATAGTGTGAAAGCTGTCCCTTACTTGCTTGAAAGGCAATATAAATGAGTTCAAAACTCCATAAAACTACTACTGTCCAGTTGAATAAGATTAAATTAAAATTGGGTAAATAATGACAATACCATGCCATCGTCCATGAATATACACCCAGTGATACGGCAAATTTAAAAGGTTTGTACCACGCGCTTATGCCATAGATTTTCAAAGGAGAAATTTTTGAGAGCATCAAAAATACAATCCCTGCCCAAAGGCATATTTGACCAAAATAGAATAAGGTTTCGTTTCGATTTTTTAATTCTTGGATAAATTCCATCATCTTTTATGACTTATTAAGTTCTTTTTATCTTCATCATGCTATTTAATGGTAGGTTTTTCGCCCTTGCTTACTAAATACAATTGCTCAGACATTCCGTACAGATTTGTCCCATTGGTATTATTCAAAACTAAAATACATCTTTGGTCTTCAAGCGAATGTATCCAGTTTGAGCTTGCACCTAAAATCCCGCCAGTACGATAAATAAAAGGGTTGCTAAATGTTCCATATCCATCGGCATACCATACACCAAAGGCAACATTGCCTAGTTTGGGATTGGGTTTGAGTAAGAGTTTGGTCGTAGCGGGTTTGAGTAACTTCTCTTGAAAAATCCCTTGATCAAATTTGAATAAGTCTTCAGCTGTTGAATACATCGCACCTGCGCCGAAGTAATTTTCGGCAAAGTAAGGTTTATCTTTCGTAATAACCTTGGTGCTGTCATCAACAGAATAGGAAGTCGCAAGTCCCTTTGGATAATGTTGAGTATGAATCATTCCCGAATGAGTCATTTTTAACGGTATCAGAATTTGCTCTTGGAGAACTCTTTCGTATGGTTTTTTTGTAATGTTCTCAATTATTTTGGTTAGAATAATGTATTCAACATTGCTGTAGATGCTTTTGTCTCCTGGTTTATCGACAACATTTTCACTACAATACAGATTGATAAAATCATCAAGTTTCAATTGTTTCTCGTAGGGTTTCATGTCTAACTTAGCCCCCTTGTCGGGAATACCTGAGCTGTAGGTTAACAAGTTTTCGATGGTTGCTACATTTTTCGCATTGCCTTTATAGGAAGGAAAATATTTACCGAATGGAACATTCAACTCTAATTTGCCTTTTTCATAGAGTTGTAAAATCAGTACAGCTGTAAATGCTTTGGTAATGGATGCTATTCTAAAAGTTGAGTTATTGGTAATCTTCGCTTTAGTATCTCGATTGGCAAGCCCAGTTCCACCCAGAAATTCTATTTTCCCTTCCTTTGCTACCAATACTGTCCCATTAAAATTTTGATGAGTTTGATAATAATTTAACACTTCAGTATATGGGCTATTTTGGCTGAAAGCCAATGGGGCAATAACGATGAAGAGGCAAATAGAAAAATACTTCATGAGGAGGAATGGTTTTATGAGGATTTAATAGTTAAGGTTCATACTTTAAACTCAAAATAACGGGAATCTATATAAGCTGTAACAATGAATTATTTAGGGCTTTTCTTGAGATGTTCAAGATATTGAATAGCTTGATGCTGGTTATAGTCCTTTCCATCTAGCTGCTCTTTTACTAGATAAGTACCGTAATTTTGTAACCTAATATTTTTGCCAGTCGGAATTAAATTTAGCTCTAAACAAGTGACACATTCCGCCACCAACCAGTCTGTTTGTGCGGTATGGTCATCTATGTCTTTGATAATGAACTCAATCATACTACTACATTTAGTACATACTTGTTCAATTATTTCCACTTTTTTTTGAGATTCAAACATTTCTTGTAAGTATGAAATGGTGTCAAGGGTGGATCCATAGAGCCAGTTGTTCAAATCTTCACTAATTTCTACTTCTACCAACGAGGCTAATTCATATAATAAATCACAGACGAATTCATTTTCTTCTGTATCAAAATCATCCTTTTCCAAAGTGGCTAACTGTGAATTAAAGGTCTTTTGGAGTGTTTTAGATGCGCAATTTTTTTCAATATTTTTTATGAGTTTTTGAGCAGTAGTGTTAAAAAAAGCATTCAATTCTTGACTCATTTCATCACTTGATGGAAGAAGCCCTCGTTGATTCCATGCTTCTTCGGAGAATTTATCTCTTTTTATAAACTCTTCTAATTTCTCGATTTTTTGTTCTTTTGATAGCATAGGTAGGTTGGGTTTTTATTTGGAATTATATCTATAATTTGAAGACAGTTCAAGGACGAATAATTAAAAAGTACTGCATAGGAATCCAGCACCAGCGACTGAAATAGTAGGAAGAAAAATGAAAGTAGTCAAATTGTCACTTGTTGAGAATTTAAAAATTGATCTGTAATTTTAATAGCAGGTAAAAACTAACCAAACAAAAGGGCGTATCCAAGTCCGATGGTTATAATTAAGAAAAGAATTGTTATGAATACATCAGATGAGTTGTCTAATAGATATAAGAATATATGCTGTTGTTGAACTTTTATTTTGCCTTCACTCTGTCTCAACCTACGAAAGGTTTGGTTTAACTCCTGAAAGTCCATTTCACCAATACTGTAAAGCTTAACTACTTTGCCATTTTTGAGCAGTATTGTAGTTGTTATATGATAAAAACTACAGCCTGATTTCGAAAATATACCCTCGTTGACAATAACCTTTTCTTTCGTTTGAAGTAGACTCCTTACTTCTTCAAATTTGAATTCCTCCCTCATTGGTAGATTCAAATGATAAACACAAAGTGTTTTTTCGCTAAGCTTAATGCCTCGCATGGTAAGGAAATAATACAGTGCGGTTAACGATAGCGTTTCAAAAAATATAATAAATGATATAGATAAAACGCTGAATTGCGTGTTTACACTTTTGATTATTAAAATACTTAAAAGCTGAAAACAGGCAAAACTACAAAGGGTTATACTCAAAAGAATAAGCCTCGGTCGAGTTTTGTAGATGATTATTTCCCTTTCTGTCATTGATTCTGAATATACACTAGTAAGATTACTAGTAGAATGACTAGCTTTTGCTTCATGTATTTTACCGGTAATTAATAGATAAAACTCTTTCCTAAAAGGTTCTCCTTACTGACATTAATGGATAAAAGTAGAAAAAAATATAGTATCGTTTGGGATAAAATCCCAAGAAATAAAGAGTGCTGGATAGGAATCCAGCACCAGCGACGATTTGACCTTCTCGAAAATTATCCAGAATACTGGGTGAGTGAAAGAAAGGATAGTCAGCCGGACTAGCAATATAGGTTTCTTGTACACAAGAACTAATGAGTATAGCCAATAGGTAGGGGAGAGTCTTCATGTAGATGATTTTTATTTGAGGTGTGCTTAAGGATTTTTTAGGAGTAAATAAGGTTTGTACTAATCTAATAAAATGAAAATAGGAATATTCTAAAAATAACGCAAGTATTAGGTTTTGTTGAAAATTAATCAAAAAGGCGATTGAAAAACTAATTTCAACCGCCTTTTTTGATACTATATGTCAGAAATTTTCCTATCTATGAAAAGCACAGTAGCGCTGTTGACAAAACCAAGAATTAAAGAATATCCACTCAATTCGGGATGTCTCACGTAGGTTATTCTCGAATCAGCTAGTCGATTACAATACTATCAATCCCTTTTTGCAAAGCATTTTCTTGAAGCACTGGTACGTGAAGACCTTCAGCTCTAAATACACTCATATCTGTCATGCCAAGAAAACCTAAAAAAGAACGCAAATATGGCGCTACAAAATCATGTGCTTGTCCTTGCTCATCGGTATATACTCCACCTGAACTCATCGCTACATAAACCTTTTTGTCTTTTACAAAACCTTTCGGTAATCCATCTTCTCCATAACCAAAGGTAATTCCACGTCGTGTGATATGGTCTATCCAAGCTTTCAAGGAGCTGTGAATGGTTCGATTGACCAATGGTGCTCCAATGACAAGTATGTCAGCATCAAATAGTTGGTCAACTAATTGATTGGATAAAATAAGATTTTGTTTGGTGTCGTCTGTTTGATACTCTGTAGGGGTAAACATTGCTTTAAGCGTTTCTGGACTAAGATGAGGGATACCCGTTTCTACCAAATCCAACTGCTCAACGATACTATTTGGATATTTTTCGAGGATTTTGTTGACAATCGCATTACCAAGTTTTCTACTGAATGACTGCTCACCCATGATACTAGAATTAAGCTGTAATATTTTCTTTGAACTCATTATTTTATTGTTTAAAATTTGTGGTTCAAAGGTAGATAAAGTAAGTATTTGAAAGATAGCAGTTTCCCAAAGGAAAGCGGTTACCTTGAGGAAAGCTATTATGTTTGTATCATGAAAACAAATTTGACAAAAGCGGAGTGCTCAAGCAATCTCAAAAATGTGATTGATGCCTTGTATGTATTGAATGGCAAATGGAAATTGCCTATTGTTTTGAGTTTAGTGAACTCTCCCAAGCGCTTTAATGAGCTCATGAAGGATGTAGAAGGTATTTCCCCAAAAATATTAGCTCAAGAGCTTAAACACTTAGAACAAAATGAGTTGGTAGTGCGAAAGGTATTTGCTACAACTCCAGTAAGTATCGTGTACGAAGCATCAGAATACAGTGAGACTCTAAAAGACGTATTGAGAACCCTAAGCGATTGGGGCGCTGGTCATAAAAAGAAGATTTTAGGGAGATAAGCTATCTCTGTTTGGAATAATCAATTATTGAATCGACTTTATGTTATGGGGTATTCTAAGAAATTGCAAATTTCCCTAAATCGCCTTAGGCCGTTTTCTACTTTTTGAACTCCGTAGCTGCGACAGAAAGCTGACTATCTTGAATGCTGTCGCAACTACGGAGCTGATGGAATGACTGATTTCTAGAAAAATCCTATTAAACAGACATATTTATGTTGTATAATTGATAAAGCTTATTTCCCGTAAGTGTTTGATTATATTTTCTTTAGAAAGAAATTCTTTTTTTCCAAAATGAAGAATCTGGCCATCTCTGTTCTTTTCTATAATAAAAACCTTTAGTCTCATTATAGTTGCCCAAGATATTTTGTATGCTGTCTTCGTAGGCTTTTAAAGCATTTGGGTTGCTGGAATGATCTGCTATTGCCTTGGCCGCAAAACTCCCAGAACTCATTGCGAAGCCTATTCCCATCGACGAAATAGGATCAAATGAAGCAACAGCATCGCCAACCGCCAAAAAGTGATTTTGACCATCCATTCTAACAAAATGTGAAAATGCATTTCTCGTCCATATCTTATGGATTGTTACAGATGATGGAAGTTTCTTTTGGATATGTTTGGTCTTTAGAATCTCTTTAACCCAATTCTCAGCTTTGTGAAGTTGTTTTTCTTTTACAATATCAGCATCAGAAAATAAGGACACAACAACTTTGTTGTCGGGTAATGTGGCAAAATACCACCAACCATCTTCCACAGTTTCAACAAATATTTCTTGCGTCAAGGCTATATTTTTGTCAAAATGTAAAAAAGTGCCTACCGCCACCAGCTCATCATGTTGTTCAAAGTCAAGCCCCACTTTCCTAGCCACATAGCTTTGTCGACCACTTGCATCTACAATGTATTTAGCTTTTATTTTGAATGAGCCTTTAATTTGATGCTCCAATAAAACCTCCCAAAATCCATTCTCAAAAGAAAATTCAAGCGCTTTTGTTCGCGGTAGGACAGTTGCGCCACTTTCAGATACTTTTTTTAGTAACAGTAAATCAAAATTTTCTCTATCAAGCTGATAACTATCATGTTGAGTGTTAAATATTGAATGCCTCGAAGAAATATTGGAGTTGCCCCATGCAGCAAGACTGTCAAATGCAGGTAGGAATGTTTCGTTGTCAAAATCATTTTTAGTAATACCCATGTATTCAAGAATATCAAAAATGCTGGCATTTACTTGCTCACCCACTCTCATTGTATTGAGATTACTTTGCTCTAAGACTACCACCTTGAAATTGGTGTATCTTAATAAACTTAAAGCGGTGGAAGACCCTGCGGGTCCTCCACCAACGATAAGCACATCTGTTTCAAATGTACCAGTCATAATGTTATCGTCTAGATCTTGTACCTGAACGAGGGAAACCAAGTCCATCGCTGTGCACCTCAATTTCCTTAAATCCAATACCCTCAAAATGCTCTAGCAATGAGAGTGCTCTAGCATTTTGCGTTTTGGACATTGAAGATTTAGTTTCGATATAAAATACTGGAACAGTCGTAGCGTCATCCTCTGGGTTTCCACTTATTTTCCCAACAGGGACCTCCTCTGAGGTAAATAGCTCATTATTTCTTTCTGTTTCGAGCAAATATGGGAATCCAATATTTCCTGCATTTTTATCTCGGATAAAGCCGAGTGCGTACCAGTATTGCACCATTTGAGTAAAGCTGTTTATACCCCTTGCGTAGTTCATTTGTTGTCCAGCAGGGATATTTCCATTAGCAGCTTGTCCTTCTTGAGTCAATTCTCCCACCAATACATCCCACGGGCTTTGAGGTGGCCACCAGTATGAGTAATACGTAGGAGGGAGTGGAATAGTTGAACCATCTGAAAGAGTTTCCTTATTGACAGCAGGATTTGTAAAATTGATATATTGTATCGTACACTGAAAGAAATCTGCTTGCCATGGACAGGCCATTCGTTTGGTTAAATCACCAGGCTCACAACCGCCACCAGCACATTCGTCTCTCGAAGGCGTAAGTCCGTTGTCGAAATACCAAGCTTCATTTTGGTACTGGAGGATTTGGTACGGTGCTTTATAAACGGTGGGATTTTGCATACTCCACGTTACCTCGATGCCCGGACACATAGGTAATCCAACGCAGTTTCCAACACTAGCGGCATCTAATGGATTGACAGGATAAGGCTGAAAGTTCGAATTATTTTCAAAATTTCCGTTTGCCCATTGCTCCATCAAGAATAGTTGAGTGTCGTTCAATGCGAGAAATTTCATAATATTGATATTACTCACAGAGTTACTTCCTGAATTGAGCGGCATCATGGGAAAAATATTTTCACCATCTATTTTAAATAGCTCTTCTTGCGGTAAATATGGGGGTTGAGGAGGTTGCGAATCATTCTGTCTAAAATAGGAGAGATAGTTTTGTCTGTTTTGAAGATTATCCGCACTGGCGTCAGAATAATCGAATTGATAACTGGCAAAAGCCATCATTGGCTGGACGTTTGCTACCCATTGATATCTGCTAATTCTATTAATGATGGGTAGTATGTCCCTTTTAAAGTTTGCAGTGAAACTTGGGTTATATTGTCCGTTTGAATACAATTCTGGAACCAAATTAAAACACCTTACCCCAACGTCGAACATCGTATCACTTAGATTTGAGATATTGACAATCTCTGGGGCAAAATCAGGTGAACCAACAATACACCAAGCTGATAGCGAGATGGGAGCAGTTCCATCGTTGAAGCTTATTAAACAATACACAGGGCCATCCGAGATATCATCATGCCATGTGCTTGATCCTCCGTAGGAAATCAAAGGAAGGTCGCCTCCTGCATTTCCAAAACCGCCTAAAACGACTAGTCTACCTTGATCATCCGTGACTAAATTCCCAAGCGTTGTAATTCCTACGCCATATTTTGGATTGGTATTAGGATATTGAGCAGGGTAGCCTTCAGGTACATTGGATACGTCAAATCCTATGGATTGTTGTCTGCCGAATATTGATCTTGGACCTGGGTCGATAAATAAATTCTGTCGATCGGTGGTGTTTTCTGGATTCCTTTTGGGAATGTTTTGATTTTCGTAGCTGTTTTCCTCTCCATAAAGAAGATTACCTTGTAGCTCGCTGTATTGATACCATTCGGCTTTTTTATTAGCCAAATGCACCGTCCACGTAATCGATGCAACATTGGGAGAATCAAGATTGAGCTCTTCGCCATCGTCCGTTAAGATTTTGAAAGGTTGTCCTTGTCTTTTGACCCGTCCTATGGAGTCTTTAAAACTTGTAATAGGATCAATTTTGTTTCCGAAATTGTCGGAATCATAAGGTAGACCTCCAATACTGTCAGGAGAAAGGCAAATTTCTGTAGGACTGTTGCCTAAGCGGGCAATGCCAATTGAGGGGTGAATGTTTAGATTCATAGTAAAAATTGGTAAAGGTGTTAATAACTCGTAGAATTGGGGTTTTGCAGTAGAGGTTTAAGCAAAAAGTATTAGAATAGGCTTGTTTTGGGGGTAATACTAAGATAATAAGCAATAATAACTCTTTTTTCTCCGACGTAAAACCTTGACCAAAGCTAGGTTTAAGCGCAATAAAATGCAATTTATTCGTGGAATAATTATTGTACGGTAAATTTTTAGTCGATTTTACAATTTTGATATTGGGGTAATTATTTCCTCAATTCGAGTATTATAGGTTTTTACAGGGACAGGTATATTTGGCACTCAAATAAATAGGAAAGCATCTTTGAGTTGAGATGATAGAGGATTATTATGTAAAATTCTGGGGTTTCGTAATTTAACAGTGCTGAGTAAAATGTTGAAGAAATGTATTAGAAACTCATTTGGTTTGGTATTGAGATTTCTGTCATTTCATAATGGCCTTAATAACTCCAAATACAAATATTAAAAAGCTAATTAGAAGTGCTGAAAGGGCGCCAAGAAATGAATATCCAGAATATACGTAGAAGTCAAGATTTTTGTAGGGATTTTCTAAATTGGCTGATATTACCAAAAGAACTAATCCAATGTTAAAAAGACCAAAATGCCAATATCCTGTACTATTATTAATAAACTTTCCAATTTTTTGAAGCCCGAGATAAAAAATGGTTATTAATACACAGAAAAAGCCAAATATTAGGTAAATGGGGAGAAAACCTACAACG
The DNA here is from genome assembly GCF_030056655.1 of Flectobacillus rivi. Taxonomy (NCBI): domain Bacteria; kingdom Pseudomonadati; phylum Bacteroidota; class Cytophagia; order Cytophagales; family Flectobacillaceae; genus Flectobacillus; species Flectobacillus rivi. Next base: position 310,845 of record NZ_JASHIE010000003.1, on the reverse strand, counting down.
AACAAAGAGGTATGGAACTGAATATTCATAGTTTGGTTTTCGGAAAAGATACCCAACACTAATGAAAGCACAGAGGTAATGGCAAATAAATATGGAGGTGTAAATTTCGTGTATTGCATAGTGTCTAAGAATTGAAGATAACTATTGAAATTAATAATTATTTATGAGATAGAGAATAGTAAGTGTCTGATAGTGAATAAATTAATAATTAAGTGATTTTTTGTTAACAAATCCGACTTCAATGGAACCTCAAACAGCAGTTCTGAAGTATTACACAACATACTGCAATATTTCAAAATCGTTGACTTTTCAATGAGTTGATAACCTGACAATAATTGACTGTAATTTTTATAGAATCCCAAGAAAAAAAGAGTGCTGGATTACCATCCAGCACTGATGACTATTGTCTTAAAAGCTATTCCTATTTTGATCGGACAATTATTTTTACGGTAGCATTTGAATGATCCCCGTTCATTGTTGACACCTTTGATACTCTAAATTCAGTATTCTCATTAATTGACTTTGTTAATTTAGATGCCTCTGATTGACGGTCTAATTCAGTCCAACTAAATTCATCATCAGGCTTACAACTGAAGAACTCATAAGGATACTCTTGTTTATTTACTGCTATGTCCAACTTCGCAGGAAGTAAGCTACCGTAATGCATATTACAATCAGGGACTCGCCCATCATTCACACTTGTAAGCGTGAATACATAAATGCTATTATTGAATTCAATTTTGGTCTCTTTTCCAGATTGAACTTCAATAATTTTTTCACTCTCTTTAGTCGGAACTATATCACTTTTACATCCTGAATAGATTGATAACAAAAAGAAGCTTGCTATTAAAGAACTATTGATTGCTTTCATCGTAATTATTAAGGTTAAAGATGCGAATATTTTGTATTGAAAAATCGGATGGATGGATATCCCACATGAAAATTAGCCACTCCTTTTATTTCATCACTTCTGGAGAAACCACGATAAAATCATACTTGTCAATAATCTGATAAGTAGCTTCACTCAAAGTTTTATCGTATTTATATCTGATTCTTAATGGTCGTAGATCCACCACTATCCAAAGATCTTTGTTGTATAATTTCAAAAACTCTTTGGGATACTCTCCGTCTGGGTCTGTTAAATCATCTATGAGTTCTCCTTTTTCAGTAAGATAATATCGGTTTAGGAAAAATACATTGGCAAAACCTGTTTGATTGCGTTGTGAAAGTTCGTACACAGAATTACCGATGTCATATAAACGAGTCGAAAGATTTAGTCCTTTGGCTAAATGATTTGCCCCAATTTTGAAGAATACTTTTTCGTTTTTAGACTTTGTATGGTCATAATACTGGTAAAAATTCTTTTTCATCAGAGCCGCTCTCATGAAGTTATCGTCTTCATAATAGATAGTTCTGGAAATTTTAATATCCTCTAAAGCTGCCTTTAATTCTGGTTGGGAAATCCCCTTTTTTAAGCTATCAAGTAATTTAACTTTTGGCATCCACCATTTAGCAATCAAACTGTCGTGTACCGCCTGATATTTTGCCTTAAGTTTGGGAGGTTGCGCATTAAAGGCCTTATTGATGACATAACTAAATGCCATTTGATATTCTTGATCGATACCCCAAATGTTATAATTGTATTTATGGGCGGTTACCAGCATTTCGGCATCCTCTTTAGTTCGAAAGAAGGGAAAGGTGCCATATTTTCCTTTATCTTTTGACAACGTGAGTATGGTATCCACTGGATTTTTTGTACCTGAAATTCTTGTTAACTCATTTGCCACAAACGGACTAGTTTCGACGCACCAATTTTTGAATCCAAATTTAGACGCTGCTTCAAGCGCATAATTAGATAATTGTGAAAGTTGCGTTGAATTGTGGTATTCTCCCCAAGCGACAAATTGGTTATCTGAAAATTGTTTTTCCAAAACTTCCCAGCCTTTTCCGATAGGCTTTTTTCCATCAAATTGAAAAGAGTTGGTGTTTTCTAAGACTAGTTTATTAAATCTCGTAGAATCAACTTTAGTTTTTGAAGTTTGTCCAAAACAGAGATTTGCAGTAAGAATGGTAGCTACCAGTAGAATTGTTTTTATTTTTTTGTTAATGAGCATAGTCAGAGGTTTGGTTGTTGGTGTGACGTAAGAGAAAATCTAATTTGGAGAGTTTTACAACTCTCCAAATATATCAAAATAGCCTTTAGGATTATAACAATGAGAAAAGAAAATCACGGTTTATTAAGCCTTTATTATTTATGCTGAAATTTTGAGATTAATATAACCATGATCTAAAACTAAGTATAATTTATCTGGAACTTCTACCTTGTATTCTATTTAGTACTTTCTTTCAAAAGAATGTCCATTGAATCGATATACACCACTCGGACTGGCTCCCCCAAACCATAATTCTCCATGTTTGCTTTGATATATACGCCAAATGTGGTTGCTTTCAAGCCCGTCTTTTTCAGTGAAATTTTTGACAGATTTACCATCGTATCGCCATACGCCAGAGCCTACCGTCCCAAACCAAATATTTCCTGAAGTATCCTCGCCAATGGAAAATACACGTTCCAGTGAATTACCGTTGGTGTCCTCCGTTTTCAATTTATGAATTTCTGTAAAATTGATGATTTTTTTGCCATCATATTTCAAGATACCAATGCCATTATTGCCAATCCAAAGATTTCCCTTGCTGTCTTCCATGATACTACGAATATGCAAACTAGTCCCTGCCATTTTTTGGTCTATAATGGTGAAATACATACCGTTATATCCAATTACAGAGCCATACGTTCCTAGCCAAAGCCTTCCATTTTTCCCTTTTACAAACTCTGTTGAAACAGCGTACGTAAACCTAATCTCATCGTTGGATTTTTGTGTAATAGGAAATGTCCGATAAAAAAGTTTATTACCATCATACTGGTACACCCCCGGGTTTTTTTCTAGGTTGTTGTAACCCTCTATCTCATCTCCTTTAAACCAAAGATCATTTTTAGCTAGTTTCCATTGCTGGGTAAAATCATAATTTCTGTCTCTATAAACCGTTAATTTTTGTCCATCATAAAAACTTAGGCCTTTACCACATTCAAACCAGATGTATCCATTTTTATCTTCATAAATATTCCTGACCTGATTGTTACTTAATCCATTTGCGGTAGTAAAATATTGTAGCTTCCCATCATGAAGCAAACATGCACCTTCGTTGTAACTTCCAAACCAAATATTCCCTTTACTATCCTCTAGAATAGCACGAATACCTGTGGTGTACTTTAACCTTATAGTACCACCTCCATTTTTGGATAGCTGAATGTTGCTTTTAGCTTGTGCTTCTTTATTTTCCTTACTGGATTGACTCTGACTGCTATAAGAGATAGTTGCAGCAATCCATAATGAGCAGCTAAGGATAAATACATATTGCCATCGTAATTTTATATTCATTTTGAGCGTGTTTTGAGGATATTCTAAGGTTTATTGATTTAGGGTAATTTTAAGGAAAAATCTGTTACTTCATTATTCATTAAAAGTAATCGCTTGATGGAGAATTTTGGATATAATCCTTAGAAAAAATAAGTGCTGGATAGGAATCCAGCACTAGCAATGAAATATTATTTGTTCAACCTTTCAATGAGTTGCTCTATCCCTTGTCTCCAAAAAGGGTAATCTTCTTCATTCTCTCGCCAGAGTTCATTGAGTTCAGAATCCTCTCCCAATAATTTCTCTAAGGCAATCACTGCCCTCTCTTTTAGGTCAGACAAATCTATGTTTGGATTTCTTTCTGGAAAAGAGTCAACGTCTAATATTTCACCAGTATCGCCTTCAGAGAACCTTGTGCCATTTGTCTGACGGTCAATATAAGTTGAAGAAACAATAACCGCATTTCCCTCTGTGGTGTCAATAAAGTCAGATTCCAAGGCAGTATCCAAGGCATCTTCAATCAATTCTTTTGGACTTTCTGATTCTTCGATTTCGTCCATAAAATCGTAAGCGTCATCATCTTCATAATACTTGAATCCCCAAGCTCCCATAAATTTTTAAGTTAAAATGTTAAAGGTTATCTATTGTTTTAATGTTTGGCTAAAGAATGCTTTTATGATTAGAGTATATCGAAGTCTATGTTTAGAAAGGATTCAACACACTTAATTTTTTTATTTATACTTTTCTAACTCGATAGCTTCTTGAAAAAAGGCTTTAAACTTTTCGGACAGGATGGGGTCAGTGAACTTAACGATAGTGTAAGAACTGTCCCAAGCAATTATTTCAATCTTTGAGTGCTCCACTTGTAGATTACCATTTTCCCATATTTGACCATTTCCGTCGGCAAAAGGTAAATCAATTTGTGAAGGCTCAATTTCTTGAGTTTCTAGAATACCAACAAATACACCCCAGATTATTTGAATTTCTGTTTTACGAAGAACTTTCATTTCTTCCGCAGAGATTAAAAACCAGTCTTTATCATGATTAATGGGTAGATATTTTAGTTGGTCAGTGTTCATCTCTAAATCCGAGATTAGCCACTTTAGATTACTAATTTCATCCTGAATAGGCTCCAACAAAACTTTTAAATTTGTATGAAATTTGAGTTTACTGGTATTTCTGATTATCCAATTCACAGTTTTATATTTAGGTTTAAAGATGTAAAAATGATGACTAATTTCAAGAAAAATATGGAATAAAAACATATAAATAATAGTATTTATTCAAAAAACTCAATCATCTAATTCAAATGTGTCAGATTTTTTATGCAGGTGCTTTCTAATTATTTGGTCTGTTTTTTTATAATTTTTGATATATGGCGACTCGATTTCTATTTAGGATAAAATCCTTAGAAAAAATAAGTGCTGGATAGGAATCCAGCACTAGCGAGGAGTACTACATGAATGGATCGATTTTGTTTTTATTGACTTCCTCAAGAAATAAATTGTAAGTTTGATTCAATAAAGTTTGAAGAGTTTCTTCAGCTTTTAACAAGTTGATAAGTCTATATCTGTCAATTAATACCACGTCAGTTATGTCTAATGGATTATACCAATTAAGAGACTCATCCCTAAAACTTCTCGGAATAAAATGATAGGTTAAATATCCATTTGAAAATTGTATATAATTTTTCCATGTAGAAAGGTGAGCATCAAATTGTTTTTCAATCCAATCTGTGCCACATGCACACTGCCCAAAGAAAGTTGGTTGAGAAAATTGATTGTCTGGAAAATTGAAAACACCAACCCAGTCCAAACCACCATCTCCAACATTATTTCTTCCTGCATTTTCTTCTGTGAAATTCATACTAGGCTTTACATGAAGTAAATCACATAGGTAAATCACTTTGTCATAAAATTTCCCATTTATTGAGTGTTGCAAAGTCTCTGCAGATCCTGAACCAAAAAAAATATTTTGTGTGTCGCTGGGAGTTAGCTTTTTAAATACTGGACCACACAATTCTTCAAAATGATGTCCAAGTTTATTGAGGCCACTTTTGGTAGCAAGTCTTAATAGAGAAGAACAGAGCAAAATTACATAAAGCGTTTGAGTTGTCGTTAGATTTTCCTTTACGGTAATATTTTTTCTCGTAACAAGAAAAGGGTAGTCTTCTCCAAAATTTGATTGTCTTGATTCTAGTAGCTTGAAATACGTTTTTATCTTAGATGAAATTTTATCTCTAAATGCTGAGTTATTGTTTGTTTCATCAATAATTTCATCTTCAATCAAACCTTCAGGCGAGAATAATGATTCGCTTAGCTCATACACTTCGTCTTCCTCCACAATATTTTTAATTGCACATGAGGGGTCATTAGAATTCTCATCTAGTAACCTATCAATTACTTGCTCGATACTGGTTTTACCATCTTGTGAAATAAAACAGAAAAATTCGATATGATCAGCCCAATGGTTAGGTTCAGAGTTTTGCTTGGGCAAGCTAAGGTCTGAATATTTAAGGTATGCCATTGCAATTAAAAGATTTCTCTCTCTCTAATTTTTTTTGAAATATATCTACTAATAATGTCCGCAGAATCAATAATTTCGTCTGCAACCTTTTTGTCATTTTTGTCGGGACTTGTACTTCTGTGGACTATTTTTTGGGCTTCTAAAATATTTTGTAATGACCGTGTTAAATACATTCTAATATTTTCATCCGCTAAATCAGTCAGTTCTGCTGCTTCTTTTAAATTTTTCTCTCCACTAATAAATAAATCTCTTGCCGAGTTGTTTTGAATTACTTTGTTTAACACTCTTAAATTTCTATTTTCTCCAACTCTAGTTTTTCCATTTGAAAGCTTTTGATATAGCCATTCTGTTACTTCTTTTAATTTTGCTAAGTTTATATTTTCAAAAGGAGCCTCTGATTCCATATCGATTCCCATAAATTCAGCAATTGCTGAGTGCATAGTAATAGCATCAGTAATCAAAGAAATGTCAAAACTTTCCTCATCAAGGTCGGGGATATTAAAGTATTTTCTACTTTGGATAATTTCAAATGCTTTGTATCCTATTAAAAGTCTTCTTACGTATGGAGCTTTACTCCCAATTTCCTTAGCTAAGGCTTTGTAAATGGATTCGGTTTTATTAGGCTTTTGTTGATATAGATAATTTAAATACCTTGCTTTGGATATAACGTGCCACTGTTTTACTCCTGTAACATGTCTAAATGCTAAATAATTCTCTACTTCATTTCTTTCTTTTACTAAATAAACCCATATTTTTTTAGGAATATTTCTTTTTTCTTTCGCCTCGATAGATAGATATTCAACGGCCTTTGGGCTGATTATAGCTAAACCTGGATTGGCCAGTAGTTTTATAGCTGCCAATCTACGATTACCCTCAATCACAGTGTAATTATCGTTGTTAGAAATAACAATTATAGGTTCTCCAGAAAAAAAACCATTTTCAGAAATTGATGCCATTAAATCAATTAATGTTGCATCAGAAAGCATCCAATTTAAAACTTCCTTATCTGTTGCTCCTTTTAATCGTTCGGGTAGTCTCGGGTTGATATCATCTAACTGCAAACTCTGAATATCAACTTCGATAAATTTTGCTTCTGCTTTCATCTGATTTTATTAAAAAATTTCTACACAAATATATTTGAAAATAGCATTAATTAAAATTTATTGCAGCAGACATCTCCTTAATTAAATACAAACCAATTTAAAATTTGACCTTTAAGTGAAAATTAGTTCTGATACGAGTATCTTATGAATAAGACGATCTAAACATCTAAGAAATAGCTTAAAATATAGTGTTTCCCACCCTCCTAAACTCACTAGGTGTAACACCTTTCACTTTCTTAAATTGATTCGATAGATGCTGGACGCTGCTATAGCCTAGTTGGTTGGCTATTTCGCTGATATTGAGTTGGTTGTAGGAGAGAAGTTCGCTTGCTTTTTGGATTTTTTGCTCTATCAGATACTGCTCAATGGTCTGATGCTCAGATTCTGAAAATAGCTGACTTAGCACTTTGTAGTCTTTTCCGATGCTGTCTGCCAATAATACTGAGAATTTTAAGGTGGTATCTATCGGTTCTTCACTTTGTAGATATTCTGTTATGTATCCCTTGATTTGACTCACGGTTTGTTCTTGTTTATTGGCCAATATTTCAAACCCAAAGGCTTCGAGCTTACTGAAAATTATCTGTTGTTCTTGGGTGTTTAAATCGTTTGGGGTTTCTACTAGTCCTAATTCTACCGTTTGTGGGAATACGTTGGCTTGTTCGAACACTTGTCGAACTACATATTTGCAACGGTCGCATACCATATTTTTTATATATACCTTTGTCATATTTCGCTGTACTGTTTTTCCTTTTCGGAAGATTTTATCACTAAATTAATGCCTATTCTAACATAATGGATACTTCGGATGGAAAACAAAAATTTTGATTTTATTGCTCCCTATTATGATAAATTAGTTAAACTGGTGTTCGGCAATAGACTTCGAGTGGCACAAGTACAATTGTTGACGCTATTACCCAAAAACCAACGCATCTTACTGATTGGAGGAGGAACAGGCTGGATATTACCAGAATTGATACGTATTTGTCAGCCTTCGGAAATCGTATATCTCGAAAAATCGGCACAAATGTTGTCATTAAGTCAGAAGCAAGTACCTAAGGATTGCCCTATTGTTTGGGTTTGTGGGGGAGAAGAGAAATTGCTCGATTTGGGACAGTTTGACCTGATTTTTACCCCTTTTGTACTAGATTTATTTCCCGAACCAGCGCTTGAGTTACATATTATTCAACCTTTGCATTCTGTTCTGAAACCCGTTGGAATGTGGTTGTTGGTAGACTTTTTTCCAACAAATCACTTTTATTTTTCCTTCCTTACTAAAATCATGTTTACGTTTTTTAGATATGTTAGTGGTGTAACCAATGCTCAGTTGGCAGACTACCCCAAACTTTTGTCTAGGAACAACTTTACACTGAAACATTCCAAAGAATGGATGAAGGGATATGTCAAAGCGCAACTCTGGCAAAAATCAGATTAACCTTATCTTGACACACTATAAAAAATCATGTCGGATATTATAAGGCGTTGGGCGAAATAAAACTCAATTTCGTATAAAAGCGGTCAGCAAGTTTCCTGAAATTTAGTAAGTTGGACAGATTTATTAATAAGTGTGGAGTTTGAAGTGTGGGGTTTTGAGTTTTTAAATTGACAAAATAGGTAGTGTAAATAAGACGAAGAAGTAAAAAAGAAACTTTACAATGATCGTATGCCATGGGTTGAGTTTATTATTTACTATACTAAATTCAAAACTCATCATTCATCATTCAAAACTTATATAATAGACCCTCAAATTAAAAGACCAAATAAATAGTTACAATCAAATATGAAAACACATTTCTCTCCACTAACACCGAAGGTTGCGGTAGCATTATGCTTCCTGATGGCTGGTTGTCATAGCAAGAAAAAAGAGGAATCAGGCAAAAAAGAAGATAAGCCTGTAATCGTAGATGTCGTAGTGGCCTATCCTGAGTCCGTTTCCAATGTAATTGAGGCAAATGGGTCGGTTGTAGCGAATGAGTACGTAGAACTACACCCAGAAATCAGTGGGCGATTGACTTTCTTGAATGTGCCTGAAGGTACTACCGTTGCCAAAGGTACGGTGATTGCCAAAATTTATGATGGCGACTTACAAGCTCAATTGCTAAAACAAAAGGTTCAGTTAGAATTGGCAGAGAAAACAGAACAACGTTTGTCGAAATTATTGGCTGTAAATGGTATCAACCAAGCTGACTATGATGCAGCCTTGAATACGGTAAATTCTTTAAAAGCCGATATGGTATATACGCAGGCTCTTTTGGAGAAAACGGTATTAAAAGCACCTTTTGCAGGTATCGTCGGCTTAAGAAAAGTTAGTAATGGAGCTTATATTACTCCAACGACGATTATTGCGACCATTCAACAGACTTCAGTTTTGAAGGTAGATTTTACACTTCCTGAAGAATATTCCTCTTCAATTAAAAAAGGATCTGTGGTTGATGTAGAAATCGATGCGGGAGGCAAAACTCGTTGCAAGGCTAATGTGATTGCTATTGAGCCTCAAATTAATTTGACAACGCGCAATATTCAAGTACGTGCGATTCTTCAAAAATGTAATGCTAATCCGGGTACATTTGCAAAAGTATATATCAATAGCGCCGTTGATAAAAACAGCATTATGATTCCTACCAATGCGATTATTCCTGATGATAAAAACAAAAAACTCGTGTTAGTGAAAAACGGCAAAGCTGTATTTACGAATGTGACTACGGGTGTACGTACGGAAGAATTCGTAGAAATTAAAAGTGGTGTAAGTATTGGCGATACTGTAGTCGTTGGAGGTGTATTGTTTGCTCGTGACGGAAAAGACGTAAAAGTGAGAAAGGTAGAGCGTTCGGATAAATAGTTTTCTTCTAAGAAAAAGAAAAATCCATTTATCCATTCAATCAACAGCGTCATTTGTTTACTAAAGCATTAGATTAATTTTATGAATATTTCTGAATTATCACTAAAGAGACCCATATTCGCTACCGTGATGAATATCTTGATTGTACTTTTTGGTGCAGTTGGGTTTTCATTTTTGTCGGTAAGGGATTATCCTGCGATTGACCCTCCGATTGTTACGGTGTCTACTTCCTATACAGGTGCTAACCCTGATATTGTCGAAAACCAAATTACCGAACCTCTCGAAAAAGAAATCAACGGTATTCCTGGGATTCGTTCTATTACTTCATCAAGTACTTTGGGTAGAAGTACGATTACAGTTGAGTTCAACCTTGGCTCTGACTTAGAGGCTGCTGCCAGTGATGTTCGTGACAAAGCCGCTCAAGCGTCTCGTAACTTACCACAGGATATTGATGCACCACCTGTAGTGTCCAAAGCCGATGCCAACTCCGACTTCATTTTGTTGCTAGCGATTCAAAGTAAGTCAAAAAGTCTTTTGGAGTTGAGTGATTATGCTGAAAACGTTTTACAACAACGTTTTCAAACTATCAACGACGTAAGTGGTATCAACATTTTGGGTCAGAAGCGCTATGCCATGCGTTTGTGGTTGAAACCCGACTTGATGAACTCGCACAATATTTCTTTTACAGATTTACAAAATTCGCTTTCTCGTGAAAACGTAGAAATTCCAGCAGGGAAAATTTACGGAGCAAATACGGAGATGACTATACGTGCGATGGGTCGTTTGACTACAGAGCAACAGTTCCGTGATTTGATTATTCGTCAAGATGCTGATGGGATTGTTCGTTTGGGCGATATTGCAGAAATCGAATTAGGACCTGAAAGTTTAGAAACTTCTTGGAAATACAATGGGGTAAGTGCGGTAGGTATGGCGCTTGTGCCTCAACCTGGCGCGAATTATATCGATATTGCCGATGAGTTTTATAAGCGTTTGGAAGAAATTAAAAAGGAGAATAAATCGGATATCGAATTCAAGCTTTTGATTGACAATACCAAAAACGTTCGCAACTCTTTGAAAGAAGTAGAAGAAACCCTGATTATCTCTTTAGGATTGGTAATCATCGTAATTTTCTTGTTCTTCCGTGACTGGCTTATTGCCATCCGTCCCTTGGTCGATATTCCTATTTCATTGATTGCGACTTTCTTTGTGATGTATTGGGCTGGATTCTCCATCAACGTATTGACTTTGTTGGGTATCGTGTTGGCGACAGGACTCGTGGTGGATGATGGTATTGTAGTTACTGAAAATATTTTCCGAAAATTAGAGGAAGGTATGCCAATTCGCAAGGCAGCATTGGAAGGTAGTAAGGAAATTTTCTTTGCTGTAATTTCTACTTCCTTGACCTTGGCGGTTGTATTCTTACCAGTAATTTTCTTGCAAGGTTTTGTGGGTAGCTTGTTCCGTGAGTTTGGTATTGTAGTAGCAGGTGCCGTACTGATTTCTGCCTTTGTCTCACTGACCATAACACCAGTACTCAATGTGGTAATGAGTCGCAAGAAACACTCTTATGGTTGGTTCTATCTCAAAACAGAACCTTTCTTCGTAGGCATGGAAAGTGGCTACAAACGAATGCTCAATGGTTTCATGAATATCCGTTGGATGGCATGGGTTATTGTTGTCGTTTGTGCTGGTATTATCTGGTTTGTAGGAAAAGATATTCAATCAGAAATTGCTCCAATGGAAGATAAAAGCTCGGTTCGTTTTACGATTACAGCGCCAGAAGGTTCAAGTTTTGATTTTACTAAAAATGTAGCCGAAGAACTCACCACTTATTTGAATGACTCTGTTCCAGAAATGGACTTTGTGTTTAATGCTGTACCAGGGTTTGGAGGTAGCGGAGGAACCAACTCGTCTATTGCTCGTGTAGGTTTGGTTGCGCCGACCGAACGTAAGCGTAGTCAGCAAAAAATTGCTAAAGACCTCAATGAGAAACTTTCGCAGTTTAACAATGCACGTATTTTTGCTGTACAAGAACAAACTATCTCTGTAGGTTCTGGTTCGAGAAGCTCATTGCCTGTACAGTTCGTTATTCAAAACGTTGACTTGAACAAAATCAAAACGGTATTGCCAAAGTTCTTGGAAGAAGCTCGTAATGAAAAAACCTTCCAGAACGTTGACGTAAACTTGAAGTTTAACAAACCTGAACTCTTAATGACTTTTGACCGTATCAAAATCAAAGATTTGGGCTTGTCGACACAAGACGTAGTAAGTGCAGTTCAAGGCGCTTTCTCAGGTCGTCGTTTGGCTTATTTTACCATGAATGGTCGTCAGTATCAAGTAATTGGTCAGGTAGAAAGAACAGATCGTAAGCAACCTTTGGATATTACCAATGTATATGTGACGAACTCAAGAGCAGAAAGAATTCCTTTGAGTGCTGTTGTGAAGTTAGAAGAAAGTAGTAACCCTTCTACAATCTATCACTTCAACCGTCTGAAATCTGCGATTATCTCAGCGTCTTTGGCTGAAGGTAAAACGATTGGAGATGGGGTAAAAGCCATGCAAAAAATTGCAGGTAAAACCTTAGATAATACTTTCCAAACAGCTTTGAATGGTCCATCTCGTGACTATGCCGAAAGTTCATCAAATACAAGTTTCGCTTTTGGTTTGGCATTGGTGTTGATTTATTTGCTATTAGCGGCTCAGTTTGAAAGCTTCAAAGACCCATTAACAATCATGTTGACAGTACCTTTGGCTTTGGCAGGGGCTTTGTTGAGTTTGTGGATTTTTAATCAAACTTTGAATATCTTCTCACAAATTGGGATGATTATGTTGATTGGCTTGGTAACCAAAAACGGTATCTTGATTGTAGAGTTTGCTAACCACAAACGTGCCGAAGGTTTACCAATCTTTGAAGCAGTAGTAGAGGCTTCAGCACAACGTTTACGCCCTATTTTGATGACCAGTTTGGCAACCTCGTTGGGCGCTTTACCTATTGCGATGTCCTTGGGTGCAGCAGCTACCAGCCGTATTCCTTTGGGGATTGTAGTGGTAGGAGGTATTTTGTTCTCTTTAATTTTGACATTATTGGTGATTCCAGCGGTTTATACGTTTATCTCTGGAAAGAAAGACCACCAACCAGAGTCAGAAGAGGAGGCAGAACTTCAAGCATAATCAAGGGTAGTTTATGTAAATAAGCTGCTCAACCTTAATTTTCAGGCAATTGAAAATGCAAATAGCAATGAAAAAAAGACTTTCTTATATACTCTTGGCTACGTGTTTGCCCTCTTGGCTGATGGCACAAGACCGTGTTACTCTGTCGGATGCGGTAAATACAGCGCTCAAGAATAGCTTGGACATCCAAATCGCAAAAAACGCACTGAATGTCGCAAGTATCAACAATAATAGAGGTGTAGCTGGAGCTTTGCCAACCGTTAACGGTAGTGCCACCAATACCCAACAAATTACCACCTTGAATCAGGAGTTGAGTAACGGAACTTCAACAAATCGTTCAAACGTAGGAGCAAACAATACCAACGTCAATGTTACGGGTACAATGGTGTTGTACAATGGTAACAGAATTATGACTACCAGAAAACGTTTGGATGAACTACAAAAACTGAGTCAAACACAGTTGAATAGTGTCGTTCAAGGAATTTTGGCAGACGTAATGTTGAAATATTATGCGGTAGTTCAGCAACAAAATTTTTCGACCACTCTTGAAAAGTCCTTAGAAGTATCCAAACAACGTTTGTCTATTATTGAATCAAGACGTTCGGTAGGAATGTCAAATGATGCAGATTTGATTCAAGCAAAATTGGATGTTAACGCACAACTTCAGTCTATTCAGTCTCAAAAGCTTGTAATCGAACAAGCCAAAACGGATTTGCTTCGTGCGATGACGCAACAAACGGAATCTTCTATTGCGATTCAGGATACTATTTTGATTGATAATAAATTGGATTGGGAGGCACTAAAAACGAGTATTAATTCTCATCCTGATATTGTAGCGGCTGACCAACAAATTACGATTAATCAATTTTTGGAAAAAGAGACGAAAGCTCGTATGTCTCCAACACTCAATCTAAATGCTGGAGTGAGTTATATCCGAAGCCAAAGTGCAGCAGGTTTGACATTATTGAACCAAACGTATGGTCCATCACTTGGGCTCAATTTAACAGTTCCAATTTATACAGGTTCAGTAAACTCTCGACAGGTACAAATTGCAGGTATCAATACGCAAACAGCTAGAATCCAAAAAGAAACGCTAATTCAAAATTATCAGGCAAATGCGACAAAAGCGTGGCAATCATACACAAATGCCTTAAAATTGTTGGAAACTGAAAAGCAAAACTATGAGCTAGCAAATAACCTACTCAAAGTGGTTATGAATCAATTTAAGCTCGGTCAAGCAACTATCGTGGATGTGAAATTAGCACAGCAAAGTTTTGAAAACTCTGGTTATCGTTTGAATAATTTGAGCTATTCGGCAAAACTCGCTGAAATTAATTTAAAGCAACTCGCATACAAACTTGAATTATAATTCTTTCTAAGTGATAAAAGAAAAGCCCTTCTTGATGGAGGGCTTTTTTGTTTTCTATTTCTTACAAGTAGATATTCCCAAAAGGGTATAAAGTGGACAAAAGCTGATAAGACTTGTTAAAACAAATACGCCAGCAATAACCACAGAGATGATTCCAACAGTACCTGTGAGTGTTCCCGTGAAATACAACACCGCAACGATGATCGCAATGATTATACGAATTAATTTGTCGGTACTTCCCATGTTCTTTTTCATAGTATGAATTGTTTGGTTGGATATAAATGGGTTTTAAATGATGTCATAAATATCCCTTTTATTCAAATGCCATACTGTGATAATTGTTACATAAAAATCTGATTTTGAGAAGTTTGTTTAATTTTAAAACCGCTCTATTTTACCAGACTTCCACTCGTAAGGAATATTTTCAACGACAAATCCACTGGCTAACCGAAATTGACTATTGGTCAATTGATTGATATAATCACTTGAAAATTTAAGAATTTGAATGGGTTTAGGTTGCCAAAATTCTCTTTTACCCTCCACAATGACTACCTCTTTTCTCATGTTGTTTACTGAAAAAGTAAATGGTAACGGTCCCGCAAAGCGTCGAGCTTCTTTCCAATCTGTAAAAGGAGAGCTGGTGGGTAACCCAATGTCCGAATCAAGAGTTGTTTTAAAACGCATTTGAAATCCTCCAGATTTTGACTGAAATAGTATACTGTCAGACTGGGCAGTTTTTTGAATATCAATGGTTTTGTATTGGTAGTTAGTGAAAATATTCCCTAGAAATTCCATTTTTCTCTTATCTGTTTCAGATTTAAGAATATATAAACCTCTGAGATTTTTACCTTTGGAATTGGTATATCTTACAAAAATCCGATAGCCAATGAGTGTAAAATCATTTCCTAAAAAAGCTGGAAATCCTTTCGGACGCAGTTTTTGAGTTTCTACCAAAGCCATAGCCACAAATCCCCAATGATTTTGAAAAGTATCAAGTGTTAAAAGAGCTGGAATTAACTTTTCAAGAATACTTTTTTCAACTGCACAAGTTACAACAACCGACTGTTTGAAGAATGCTTCTACAGGAAAGGGATGTGATTGTAGTTTTTGGAAAATACTCATGCTTGTTTGGGAGTAGGTTTGAACACAAAAGCGTGTAGATAGATCATTAGGCAAAAAAGTGTTGCAAAAACTAGGTTCCAGGCACCCCATAAGAGCCATTTTTGAGCTAATTGAAACTCCAGAAGGTTCATGGACAAAATAATCACAATTTGAAAAATAGCTATTAATTTTGGTTGAATGTTGAGATAAATCACAATTCCCAAACATATCTCCAGCACTCCAATTAGCATAGTTAGTTCATGGCTATAGGTAGCTCCCAAAATTGTTTCAACAATCTGCGCATGTCTCGGGACTTGCCCCAAAACCTTACAATAAAGCCCATTCAGTAGCCAAACGGTAGCGATAAAATGCCTGAAGTAGTCATGTAGAGATTGAGTCATGGCGTCTTTTCTTTTGATGGGTGGCAAGAAGACTAATTTTAATGCAAATAGAATTTGACTTCGGACAGGGTAACTAGTACGTATCCTGACAAATTTAGAAGTAATTTAGCCTATTTACAGCGATTCAGAAAGAAATTTATCAAACGATTTTCTGCATTAAACGTTATTTTGACTCCTTAAACCATTGAATGAGTAAATGAATGTTGAGAAATAATTATGAATTTTACTAGTAGAGACGCAATGCTTTGCGTCTAAAGAGGTATCATTCTGAATTATAATATCGAAGCTGTTTAAACTTTTCAAAAGACATATTTTATTGATTAATTCTTCGTCTTACTTTTTAACTAGGCGTTCCCGCCTTGATACAAAAAGTAACCGCAGCGGCGGCCGCAAAAAAATCAAGAATTTATAATCGGAGTGGCGTCCCACCTCGCTTCGCTCAAACAGTATAAATTCATTGCTTACGCCAGCAATTTTACAAAAGTTTAAACAGCTTCATCAAAACGACGGTCGAAAAATATTTTTCGACCGCCGTTTTGATATTATACTCTTAAAAATAATCACTCAATCTCAATTCACTCAATGAAGGAGATAAAATGTAGTTTTTTACTTAAAATCCTAAATCTTACAATACCCTAAAATGATATTCCTGTATCAATGCTGGTGTTTCTGGCGAAAGTGTCAAACTAATTTCGCATTTGCCTTTTTCTCCTTCAACTACGAAACTACCTCTCAATTTGTTTTGAGGTTTAATAGGATGAATTTTCACCACTTTACCTACTTTCTCTTGGAAATTCTTGGTGTCCTTTCCTAAAATTGACATCGGGTAATCATCAAAAAAGTTCACCGCAAATATTTTCATACTCTTAGCATTTTCCCAATTCTGAACGGCATCTACTAATTGTACATATCGCTCTTCCAATACTTTGGCTGGTTGAATAGGGTAGCGTTCAAGTTTGGTGGTAGCCAAAAGAGTATCCAAAATTTGAATATTGATATAGCTCATCGGTGAATAGGTATTATTGGCAAAAGAAATCACACCTAAGCCATAATCTTGTAAGATATTCCAATGGCTTCCGAAGCCTGGCAGACCACCACTATGTCCGACCATACGACGACCTTCGCAATCCACAGAAGTACGTAAGCCGTATCCATAAGCACTTACCATTGCACATTTTTTACCTGATTGGTATTGGTAGTTGGCATTGAGGTTATTGAATTGCCAAGGCTTTTGCATCTCACGTACCGAACTCCTTTTGATTGGACCAGAATCTGGAGCATCACTCGTTGGCCAAGCTGCTTGATGAAATGCAACATATTTGCCATAGTCTTCCATCGTCGTAATGAGTCCTCCCATCGCGCCATATACACCATCGTGCTCCAAAGGCTGAGGAATCCACTTGCCATCCAACCATCGGTAACCTAAGGCTAGTTCTTTTTGGGGAACTTTCGTGTACTCCCAATAGGTGTGATTCATCCCTAATGGCTTTAAAATCTGTTGATTGATGTATTCCTGATACGCCATCCCAGATACTTTTTTGATGATAGCGCCCAATAACGCAAAGCCCAAATTACTGTATTCATATTCCGTATCTACAGCCGTGGAGAAGCTTATGCCTTTTTTCAAGAAATCGGTAAATTCTTTTTCTGAAATACCTAATTGTCTATCGCCCCAAGGATTGTCTTCAGGAAAACCAGCCGAATGAGTAAGTAAATTTCTGACCGTAATCGTAGGTGAATCTTTGGTAGCGTATTTCTGATTTCTCATTTCAGGTACATATTTCCAAACTGGATCGTCCATTTGGAGTTTTCCTTCATCTCGGAGCTTGACGATTGCCATTGCGGTCAAACTTTTGGTCATACTCGCAATTCTAAAAGCAGATAGGGGTGTGGCAGGAATGTTTTGTTCAAGATTTGCCATGCCAACTCCCTTGGCGTGTATTAGTTTTCCATCCAAAACAATTCCGTAACTCATGCCAGGGAAATGATTTTTCTCGGAATATTCCTTAAATAATTGATCGACTAATGGCAGGGCTTGAGAAACTTGTTGTTTTCTTTCTTCAAAAGATTGTGCTTGAGTTTGGAAAAATAATCCCAGACCAAAGGCTATTCCTAAAATTCGTTGATGAGGTAAGTTGCGCATATTTTAGTATTGAGTTTTTCTCTAAAATAGCTTTTTAGACGCTGAAAAACAAATCTATTTCGCCCAGTCAAAAACAAAGCCCTTCTCGGAGGAGAAGGGCTTGTCAACTGAATTATATAGCAAAAAGTGGAAAAATTCTGTTCGATTTGGGATTTCGGATATTGGATTTCGGAAGTATAGGCTATTTTTTCAATCCTATTTTGAAAAAAACCGAAATCTCCAATCCTACATCCGCAATACTTTCTGATTCTTAGTAAAGTATTTGAACGTGTCCCAACAAGCCAGAAGGTTCTGCTTCCCACGTTGATGGCTCTAAGGCTTTGTATTGAATATCTACGATGTTGATATCCTTGAATTTCTTCCAATTATGAGATTGTTTGTCGATATATCTCATTCTGTTGGCTGAAAGGTTTTTTACCTCAATTTCTAAATGATTTTTTTCTTTTAACAGCTTGACAGGAATAGCTACTTGGAAAGGTAAGCTCCAGAGTGTTCCGAGACTTTGACCATTTAAAGTCACTTTTGCCGATTCACGAACATTGCCAAGATTTAAGTAAATTACATTTTCTTTTACAGATTTCCAGTCAAAGTCTATCGAATATTTAGCCGTTCCAGTAAAATATTGGTTAGTAGAATCTCCAACGCTCGTCCAAGAGCCTAGGCTCGTAGTTTGGTAAGATTTAGGTAAAAATGGTTGTCCTTCCAAAAAATCAACTTTCCATGTGCCATTGATTTCGACTTTGTGGGTCAGTTGAGCAGTCGTATTTTGAGCAATTGCCTGAGCTGGCTTTTTGTCAAAAAACTGTATAAAACGACTTTCTCCTGCTAAAAGGGCTAATTTGATTTCAGTGTAAGCTCCTTTTTTACTAAATGGGATATACTGCTTGGTTTGATGAAGTGGGTCATAGATTTCCACAGCTTCCCCTTTGGCGCCTAATAAAACTTTCCCTTCTTGAAATTGTTGGGAGAAATTACTGATAAAATATAAAGTACCTTTGGCGTTTTGTTTTTTGATGAAAGATATTCCCTTGTTCGCCATCTCTTCGGAGGTTATTCCAAGTTTTGCTAAGGCATTTGGAAGCACTGAAATTTCCGTAGCTTTTAGATTTTTATTGAAATTAGCTAAAAACGCTTCATTCGATTCCCAATTCTTAAAGCCAGCAGTATTGGCAGGCAATTGGTCTACAAACAAAATTGGAGCACCTTGTTTTTGAAGTGCTTGTAAGGCTTTGAGGGTTTCTGTTGGTAAATACTGTGTTTTAGGAATTACGATCGTTTTGTACGTCAAACCTCCATGACTTTGTAGTTTTCCATTTACATATTTTAATTGAGTCAATTGTAAATCAGATACATAGTCGAAGTTGAAGCCTTTTGATTGTAAAAGCTTCGCAACTTGTCCAAACGAATTGTTGAATAAAAGCTCCTGAGCATTGGCATGCACCGATAACAAATGTACGTGATCTTTTCCCCCAGCATCGTGCCAAATATCATGGATAGGGAAGTAGAGCAATACATCATTTTGTGCCTTCGACTCTTGCAAACGTGCTTGACAACGAGCGATGTACTCATTCAAAAAGTGTAGTTCATTCCAGAAATGACTCTGTTGGTTAAAATTAGTAGAAGCATAAAATAACCAACCTGGATACGCTTCCTGCGGAGGTGAATAAGGCACACCATGGTAAAAAATATGGTTGATTCCCGAAGTCAAAGATTCATCGATGATAGGTTTGACTTGAGAAAGTGACACCTTGAAATGGTCGGCTAGCCAAGTCGCAGTTTCTGAGCCAACAAATTTTTTGTTTTCAGTGTTAGCGGCTGAACTCGCAAATTTGATTACCAAAGGATCTGGTACCCCATATCTAGCTTCCTCAAATTTGGGATCTCTTCTAAAATAAGGAATGTCAAAATATTTTGTCCCAAAATACTCGGTTTCTGGCACATCCGAAAGTGCATATAAATCGAGCATATTCCCAGGCGAGCCATGAGCTTCGTTTCGGGAGATTTTACCCATTTTTTTTACTCCGTCTGCCCAAGTTTTGGTAAAAGCCTCTCTGCACAAATCAGCAATGGTAGCATTGTAATCACCAAAGATTCTTTTTTCAAGAAGGTCTTTAGTTTCTGTTTTTGCCAAAACATTTAAGTAGGGCGTTAAATCATACCCACGTCGTTTTTGAAATTCTTCTAAAAAATTGTCTGTCCAGTTGGCTCCATATACCTCGTATGAATCATTATATAGCGCACGTACCCCATATTCAGATGATTGGAATAAGGTTTGAAATGGCTTCATGTAATGGTCTAATGCCTCCTTGCTGAAGTGGTCAAGAACAAATCCTTCACCTCCTGGCGCAGCACGCTTAACTTTTTGCTTGGTAGGTAATACTTTGACGCTATTTTTTCCATTTTCCGAAACAATCTCAAAGGTTTTAGCAGCATCTTTTTCACTTACCTGTTTTCCGCCAAACGGCCAACCTGTGCCCATCGTCATATCTATTCCCAGCCCTAGGTTTTTAGCTTCTTTTACCGTGAAAGCCAACATTTGATTCCATTTTGGACTCAAAAAATCGATGTTGTTGGCATCGTTGCCTTTTACTCCATAAATCGGGATGATATGTAAGCCGCCAAAACCAGCTTGGGCATAATCTTGTAAGTTTTTACGAATACCTGCTTCGTCTACCGCACTGCCCATCCACCACCAATAAGCCCAAGGCTTGTGTGTATCATATTTTTGTGCATTTGTCGTGAACATTCCAACCAGAAAAAAAGTTATCAGCAAGCATACTTCTTTAAAGTTGCCGAATCTTTGATTTCCTGATTTTGCAAAGAATATAATTTTCATTTTTGATATGATTATTTTGATTTTTTCAAGATACATAGATAGAAAATAAAAAAAACATCTGCATCCTGTAGCATACTGGAAGTAGGTTTTAAAATACGCCATTTGACAACTTCTCAAATAATGCCCTCAATGATTGTGGAATAAGGAAATACATAGGATAGTGGGCAAAATTAAATTCATTTTACCAGCTTTAAACTCTAGGCTTTATGCTGTAAGCTAAATTTAAATAGTATTTCTGATGAAATAAGTGTTTTTCTTTGCCGAACGCCTTCGGCTTACAGCTTAGCACATAATAATGCAATTTATTTTGCATTATAACTAAAGACCGATTACATATTTAGCGGAATATTTACGCTAGAAATTTTATTTATAAAATTGTTTTTTCTACTTTTATTGTACATATTTAGCACACAAAGAAAAAATATAGCTATTGCCATTGCAAATTACCCATAAAACTTACAAATATATCCTTAAGATTATCCTATGTTTGATGACTCAACTGTAAATGTAGGCATCCTCAAAGAGCGTGCTTACAACTTACGCTGGGCGACAGTTCCTGAAGGCGTGATACCGTTAACCGCGGCGGATCCTGACTTCCCGAGTGCACCACAAATAGCAGAAGCCCTAACCAAATTTATTAAAGACCGCTATTTATGCTATGGTCCACCCGAAGGACTTCCTCAGTTTAAAGAAAGTGTAGCCCAATTTTTTCACAACAAACGAAACGTTCCAGCCAAACCTGAATTTACATTTCCTGTAGACAGCGCAGCTTTTGGAATTTATGTCATTTGTAAAGCCTTTCTTGAAAAAGGAGATGAGGCGATTATTTTTAACCCTGTTGATTTTCTGTTTAAATACTCTATTGAAACTGTTGGTGCCGTTGCCGTTCCTTATGGTATTCCTCCAGGTCAAGAGTTTGTAGATTTTTGGGAATTAGAGACCTTGATTACTCCCAAAACAAAAATGATTTGCCTTTGTAATCCCTTGAATCCAACAGGAAAAGTATTTACGCCTGCTGAATTGAAGATTCTAGGAGAGATTGCAATCAAACATAATCTTATTATTTTATCAGATGAAATCTGGAGTGATATTGTGTACCAACCATACACTTATACCAGTATTGCCAGTCTCGATGAAAGTATCCGACAACGAACCATTATTGTTACAGGATATAGCAAATCGTATGGATTAGCAGGACTTCGTATTGGTTCAGTCGTTGCGTTCAATCAAACACATGCAGATTTAATTTTTAAAGCATCCTTACATCAATCGACTGTTCACGGAGCAAACGTTTTAGGGCAGATTGCTGCAACCACTGCCTTAAATGAATGTGGACCATGGCTAGAAGGCTTTATTCAACATCTCCAACAGATGCGTGATTTGTGTGTATCTGAACTCAATGCAAGTAAAGGCGTATCGTGCATAGCACCTCAAGGTTGCTATGTTGCATTTGCAGATATCACAGGTACAGGAAAAACCAGTGCCGAAATACAAACGTATCTGCTTGAAACAGCCAAAGTAGCAGTAGTGCCAGGCTTACCACAATGGTTTGGAACAGGTGCCGATGGTTATATAAGGCTAAGCTTTGCCACATCACAAGAAATTCTTTCTAACGCTCTTAATCATATAAAAACCGCACTTAATTACTTATGAAAGTTGTAATAATTGGTGGGGGAGTGGCAGGGTTGTCACTTGGCCTGTTGTTAAATAAACAAAATATTGAAGTAGTCATCAATGAAAAAATGACCGAATTTCATACCAGAGGTCATGCTTTTCTCATGCATTTAGATGGATGGTCTATTCTTGAGGAATTAAGTGAAGGCAAAAATATTCCGTTGCCAGGTATCGAAATCGGTGAGTTTAATTTCAATAAAAGTAATGGAGAACCAGTAAAACGACAAAAGTTAAATCTTTGGCGTTGCATTAGAAGAAAAGATCTAATTGCATTTTTGAATCAACTAGTTCCCGAAGGACTCATCAAGACAGGACGTATTTTTTCTCATTTTATTTATGAAAATGGAAAAGCTGTTGCTGCCCAATTCAGTAATGGAGAAGTCGAATATGGTGATATTTTTATAGGAGCAGATGGAAGTAATTCTGCTGTTCGTGAAGCCATTTTGGGTCCTGTCGAATTTACAAAAGTAGAAGTAAAAGAAGTCGTGGGCTTATGCAAAAATGAAGCTTTGGCGTCAAAATTGCCCAACGTATTTACCAAATTTCAGAGCGATACCAGAGGAATTAGCTTTGGGATGATACCCGTATCAGCGTCTGATTTTGTGTGGTTTATGCAATATAATTCTTTAGAGGCAGATTGTAGCGATAAGTCTACGCCTGAGCAGCTTAAGGCATTTTGTGATTTTCAATTAAGTGATTTTCCACCAATTGTCAATGAATTACTAACTACCAATGATTACTCAACGAGCTATATTTGGAATACAAGAGATTTTGGACTGCTTCCAAAATTCCATGAAGGCAATGTAGTATTGATTGGCGACGCTGCTCATTTGGCATTACCATTTACTAGTGCGGGAACCACTAATGCTATTCTAGATGCAAAAGCATTAACTGAGGTGTTGTTAAAAATTGGAAATTCAGAATTAGCTTTTGAGCAATATTATGCCTCTCGCAAAGATGAGATTTCCAAACATATCTATTTGGGAAGAGAGTTAAAAGAGCTCTTTATGCACCCTGAAAAAATAGATGGAGATAAAATGGTTGTACCACTGATTTCTAAAAAAGAGTCAGATGATAAAGGAGACAAACCTTTAAAAGTGCAATATTTTACTGATCCCATTTGCTCGACTTGTTGGGTAGTTCAACCAATGTTACGTAGATTGAAATTGGAGTATGGCGAATATTTTGATATCGACTATCGTATGGGAGGACTTTTACCTTCATGGACAGATTATCAACGTGGACCAATTACCCAGCCATCTGATGTTGCATCGCACTGGGAAGAAGTTTGTATGATTCATGGAATACCTTTGGACGGAGATATTTGGCTGGAAGACCCTCTTCCTTCTTCCTATCCACCTTCAATTGCTTTCAAGGCAGCCCAAATGCAAGATGGCGACTTGGCTATTTTGTTTTTAAGAAGAATCAAAGAGATGCTCTTTTTAGAAAAAAAGAATATTGTAGATCTTAATTATTTGGAAAACGCAGCTTTTGAGGTTGGACTAGATTCAGCCAAATTTATCAAAGATTACGAAACAAAGGCACAAGAAGCATTTCGAAATGACTTGATTTTGGCTCAAAATATGGAAGTGGGAGTGTTTCCGACGCTAATTTTTACCAATCAAGACAATAAAACGATTATCGCAAAAGGGTATCAGGAATATGAATATTTCGAAGACATTATTCATCAATTGATTCCAAATGCGCAAAAAAGGAGTTTGAATACAGATCCAGTTTTCTTGTTCAGTTGTTTTTCGACAATGACCAACAAAGAATTTTCATTTCTCAGTGACAAATCTGTAGAAGATACTGAAAAAACTTTGGACGATCTTTATGAGAGAGGATATATCGACAAATTCGAGAGTAAAAATGGCATAATTTGGAAGAGTAAATTGGCGGATTATTAACCGACGATTTTAGTATAAAAAGGGGCCTCAATGTTCCCAACATTGAGGCCCCTTTTTATACTAAAACAAATTTTTACAACTTATACTTCTCCTTCAAATAGCTCAACGCCATGCCATACGCCTCTTTACTAGCAGCTTCGTCATATTTTGGGTTACTTGGGTTTGAAAAACCATGAACAGCATTGAAAATCTTGTAAGTCAATTTTTTGTTTGCGGTTTTCATATTGGCTGCAAAATCTTCGATTACTTGCTGTGAGATATATTGTTCTGTGGCAAATAAGCCTAACACATCGCTGTTGAGAGTCTTCAATTTTTCAACATCTTTTACTGGCATTCCGTAATACATTACTGAACCAATAGTTTGTTTTCCACCTAACAAGGCAGATTTTAATGACCAACTTCCGCCAAAACACCAGCCTACATTTGCAATTTGTGCTTTTGGCCCAGCCAAAGTAATAGCCCCTTTTACAATGTTTTCTAGTCTTGTTTCGACAACGCCTTGCATCAACTTTCCTGCCTCTTGTGGATTAGTTGTTGATTTTCCGTCATACATATCCAAGGCTATAACATTAACATTTCCTCCAAGGTCGTTATAAAAAACATCTGCTTGATGTTTAATATGGTCGTTGAGTCCCCACCACTCTTGATAAACAAAAAGCCATTTGTCAGATTTCTTTTTGGCTTTGACGATATATGCATTGGCCGTGCTACCATCGGCTGTTGGGTAAGTAATGGATTCACCTTCTGCTACAAATTTGATTGCTATTGGAGCTGGGTGCAAAGCAATAAAATTGGGGTCGTTAGCAAATTGAGCCATATCACCCGATATTGGTGCATGACAAACTGTAATTTGATTTTCAGGTTGTTCGATGGGTTTTGCACCAAAGTATCCCATTATGCTTACTACAAGGAGATTGAGAGATAGCCAAAGTTTGTTCATTTTCTATGATGAGTTTTGGATGAATGATTAAATTAGACGATGTTTCAAAAATGTACATTCGTCAATTCTTCTTTAATAATAAAAATTTGGCTACAATTGTTCTAAGTCTTGTTGAAATATTCGACCAAAAGGCGATATGGTTAGATATATGCCATCACCTATATCTAACTATATCGCCTTTTGAGGTTGGATACTAGCTAATCTTTTAATTCAGTTTATACCACTGAATATTTGATAAGGGCTGTCGGCGCTGTGCATGCTTTACAGGACCGTAATATTTGCTCAAATAGTCAAGAACGATTGGTTCTGCTTCACCCAAATCCCAAAGCTTTTGTGTTCTTTGCATCCATCGAATTCTTTCTAACCAACCTTCACGAGAAGCTCGGAATTGCAAAATCATTTTACTCGAGTGACAGCTTGTACATTGGGCTTTTACCATGTCCAATTCTTTGGCAATTACAAGGCCTGTTTCAGGGTCTAATCCTTTGGTCGAATCTACGTAAATAGCTTTTGAACTGTATTTTTGTGGCGTAATTTTTCCTAGAGAAGCGAGGTAAGCCATAGAAAGCATTGTCGCTACTAACATGATTTTTTTCATAAGATAACAATTGTATTAAACCACTTTAACTGCGATTCTATGACATGAATTATTGAGATACCCTGCTGGATTCCAAGCAGGAATGACCATTGGCTGTGAGATACCCTTGGCATCGGTGGCTTTGGCCCAAACTTCATAATAGCCTTTTCTTGGAAATTTTATGTCGGTTGACCAATGTTGCCAAGCTAATCGATTTTTAGGTTTTTGTAGGCTAACCTTTTGCCAAGTAGCCCCAAAGTCAATCGAAATTTCCATTTGACTCACTTCCAAATCGCCCGCCCATGCATGTCCTCTCAAGCTGATGGTTTTACCATCATCAACCATAGCGCCAGTTTTAGGATAGGTAATAACCGATTTTACCGGCATTGATTCTATAATTCTGTAATCGCTATCGGGTGCTTTTCCACCTGGTTCAATAGGGTACAAAGGCACTCGGTAATGGGTACCATCCATTTTTTCACCATCGTGAACTTTGTTACGTACCACAATTTTTTCTAACCATTTTCCTGAAACAGAAGCTGGCCATCCACCAAGAATCAATCTTAAAGGGTAACCATGCATCAAAGGAATTTCTTGCCCATTAACAGCCCATGCTAATAAACTTTCATCTTCTAGTGCTTTCTTTATTGGAACACCTCGAGAAATCGTAACCTTTTTAGGGTCGCCACTCAAGTGAGTATCTTTGCCAAAATAACCAATATAGACAGCATCATCCTTAATTCCGACTGAATTTAGTACGTCTTTTAGACGCACACCTGTCCATTCGGCACAATTAATAGCGCCTTCTGACCATTGATTACCAGAAGCTTGTGGAACAAAACCACTTCGACCATTCCCTCCACATTCTAATTGAATTTGGTAAGTGTATTGCTTAAACTGCTTTTTGAGTTGTTCTAATGTAAAAGTCTTTTTGGTTTTAGCCGATTCGCCTTCAATAGTAAGCGTCCATGTTTTAACGTCGATATTTTCTGGAGGATTTCCGTTATTTCTTACAAACATTTTGTTCAGAGGAGTAACCTCATCATCTAAAAGATGTGCTGGTGCTTCTATGTTCCACGGACGATCGCTCAAAATGGTCATTTCCTTATTTTTTTTGAGCGTATCAAGCGGATTCTCTTCTAGCGAATTTAGAATAACAGGAGTATAGCCTTTAGGCATATTGTTGGCAAAAACGATTTCAGTACCAAGGACAGTCATAGTACTTGTTCCAATAAGTTTTTTCAAAAAGTTTCTTCTTTTGTGCGTCATGGTTAAATGCGGGCTTTGTACAATTTTTGTAAATATAAGGAACTTTCAGGAAGAGTGTATAATGATTTGTTTTAGATACATGTAAATCTATAGGATAAATAGAATATATCTTGAGCGAAAAAGATATATTCTACATACTGAAAGAATTACTTAGTTATATTTTTGCGATTCCAAGAAGTATACGTCTAAAATTGCTTTTGGGCGGGCAAGATATTCGCGAAGATAGGTTTTGTAGCCAGAAGGTACATCTTGGGCAGCAAACGCTACTGCATCTACGCCGAGATGCTGTGCGAGAAATAAGGCTCTAGCATTGTGCGTGGGCTGTGAGACAATCGTGAATTTCTGCTGATTAAATACTTTTTTACAACGAACAATTGAGTCATAAGTTCTAAAACCTGCAAAGTCTAAAATCATGACATCGTAAGGCACACCTAGTTTAAGGAGCGCTTGACGCATATCTGCGGGTTCATTATAAAAGATAGAATCATGATTGCCACTGAGTATTAGATATTTGACTTTGCCTTCGTGGTAAAGTCTTGCAGCAGCTTCGATACGATAACGGAAGAATAAATTTTCTTTGCCCTTAGTGACATTTTTACTTGTTCCAAGCACTAGTGCAAAATCATTGGAAGGAAGGTTCTCAAAATTATAATAATTATAATTTTCTGTAGAAAAAACAATCCAGATGTTACTCATCAAAACTAAAATAATTCCCATGAAACCCAATGCAATAAGCCCCTTAATCACCCTTTTGATAAATCGGGTAAAATTAAGTGGTTCTCGAATCGCTATTTCAAGGGTACTTTTCATATAGCTTTGGTACAACTTTACTTCTTACACTAAACTTTTCCAAAACATGATCCAAAATCCATGTACGAGTCATCTAACCTATTTTTTTTAAAATACCATTCTTATAGATAACGCTGAAATCCGTAGGATATGTTAATGAAATTGTTAAATTTTTTGTAAGAAAAGTTTAAGTTTCGGTCTTAATATTTAGTTAATATTGAAAGTATTTCCCTAATATATAAAAAAAAAGTCTGATAACCTCACCGTACTGTAGGGTACACGGTTGAATTATCAGACTTTCAATAAATGGAGTAACAATTAGAATAATCCTAATTGTTCTCCACTTCCTGAGTCGGAGTTTTCAGGAAACTCA
Organism: Flectobacillus rivi; assembly: GCF_030056655.1. Taxonomy (NCBI): domain Bacteria; kingdom Pseudomonadati; phylum Bacteroidota; class Cytophagia; order Cytophagales; family Flectobacillaceae; genus Flectobacillus; species Flectobacillus rivi. The sequence continues at coordinate 282,417 of NZ_JASHIE010000003.1, read as the reverse complement.
ATTTCTTCAGGCTCAACTAATTTTGCCACAATAGCATCGTTAGCTTCTGTTTTATCCTCATCTCCAATACTTTCAGGAACGGAAACTTCTACAATTTTAGGCTCTAATGGTTTTATCGCTTGTACTTTATGAGTACTAAGTTTACTACCTAATGCTTTCCAACCTCTAATTTCAGCTACCTCGTCTAGGGCAATCTCTTCATGCTCGAGCGAAGCGCCTTTTTCATCCTTTTTGAAGGTTAGTTCAATACGAGGGTAAACATCTACTGAGGCAAAATGCAGTTTTGAACCCTTTTCATCTGAGATAAATAAGAATTTCTTATCAACCGTTGTTGTTTCTATTCTAAATCGTTTGACGTAATACAACTTGCTAGCTCCATCATAGTATACCGCCGAAATAATGCTCTCTGGTACAAATTTGATTAAAACAGCAATATCTTTTGGCTCGTAACGATTGGTCAATTCAAAATTGGTTAACTCATATTGACCGTCATTGTAGATGACTAAAATATGGTCTTTGGCTTCAAAATTGCCTAAGTATTTGCCATGCTCGTCGCGGTTTAGACGACCAATAGTTGGATCATACCAGATATCCAGACCACCTAAAGTAGAAACCCCCGCAGATTTCTGAACAATTTTTCTAACAGGATATTTTGTCAAAACATTGCCCATCGAGTCACGACCTTTGATGAGTAGGTCTTTGAAATCGTATTCAAATTGCTTGACACGAGCGGTACAAGATGCCGTTAGGTTAACTTGAATTACCTCTGCCTCACCGTTATCGTTCGCAGTAAAATATAGTACCTTAGATTTAGGATTTCCTGCTGTTAGGTCGTATACTCTATCTCGAGTGACCGCAGTAATCTTGAAACGTTTGATATAACTTGTCCCAGATTTGGCATCAAAATACACCAAGTTGTAGACTTTACGGTCATCATTCTTTTTAAAGACAGAGCAGTAAATAATATCTTTTCCGACAAAAACCTTATCTTGAATTTTGGTTACTACACAAGAACCATCTTTTCGGAAGACAATAATATCATCGATATCAGAGCAATCCATTACATATTCGTCTTTTTTAAGACTATAACCAATAAAGCCTCCCTCACGGTCTACATAGAGTTTTTGGTTGGCCGCTGCAACCACAGCTGCTGTAATGGTATTGAAATTTCTGATTTCTGTTTTACGCTCACGCCCCTTGCCGTATTTTTTGAGGAGCATTTTGTAATAATCAATTGCATAACGGACCAAATTAGCAAGATTATCATTTACCTCGTTGAGTTCCTCCTGCAATTTGATCATCAATTCATCGGCTTTGAAAGAGTCGAATTTAGAAATACGTTTGATACGAATTTCCAATAGACGAAGTAAATCTTCCTCTACAATCTCACGATAGAATTGTGGTTTATAAGGTTCTAATCCTTTGTCTACTGTAGCAACTACCTCCTCGAACGTTTCACAAGTTTCAATATCACGATAAATCTTATTTTGGATAAAGATTTTTTCGAGTGAACTAAAGAGTAATTTTTCTAATAACTCTCCTTTGCGAATTTCGAGTTCTTGCTCTAATAGCTCAAGTGTTTGGCGTGTACAAACTTTAAGAATTTCACTAACGCCCACAAAATGCGGTTTATCTGCGATGATCACACAAGCGTTAGGCGAAATAGAAACCTCACAGTCGGTAAAAGCATAGAGGGCATCGATGGTTACATCGGGCGAAGTACCAGGCGCTAGTTGAACCTGTATTTCTACCTCTTTTGCTGTGTTGTCTATTACTTTTTTGATTTTGATTTTTCCTGCATCATTTGCTTTGATGATAGATTCAATCAAACTCGTAGTCGTAGTAGCAAAAGGTATTTCTTTGATAATAAGGGTTTTCTTGTCTAATTCTTCGATTTTAGCACGAACTCGGATTTTCCCGCCACGCATACCATCGTTGTAATTAGAAACATCAATTAAACCGCCCGTTAAAAAATCTGGATAGACTTCAACATTTTTATTTTTGAGAATATCAATCGAGGCTTCGATTAGCTCCACAAAGTTGTGAGGCATGATTTTGGTTGCCAAACCTACTGCAATACCCTCAACACCCTGCGCCAATAATAACGGAAATTTTACGGGTAAGGTAATCGGTTCTCTCTTACGACCATCGTATGACAATTGCCATTCGGTTGTTTGTGGATTGAAAACCACATCCTGTGCGAACTTTGACAAGCGAACTTCGATGTAACGAGCTGCCGCTGCGCTATCTCCTGTACGAATGTCGCCCCAGTTACCTTGGCAATCAAACAATAAATCCTTTTGACCCATGTTTACCAAGGCTTCGTTGATAGAAGCATCCCCGTGAGGGTGGTATTGCATAGTCTGACCGATTACATTGGCCACTTTGTTAAAGCGACCATCATCCATTTCGTTAAGGGCATGTAAGATACGGCGTTGTACGGGCTTTAGACCATCTTCTACTGCTGGTACGGCACGTTCCAAAATTACATACGATGCGTATTCCAGAAACCAGTTTTCGTACAACCCAGCCACTGCCACTTGCTCATGTAATGCCTCTTCGCTTTTCGTGTTCTTGTTTTCGTCGAAATTTTCTGTCTGATTTGTGTTTTCCATTACAGCGTATTCTCAAATTTTTTAAAGTAGACTTAGGACCAAACATAATATAGTTCAGTTTTGACGGCTTTGGTCATAAGCTTACGTTTGTTGCTTTTTTACAAAACCCCAATTTACGGAAAAAATATGGGTAAAAAAAATATCTACTCAGTCTGTATTTTAAAGAAATGGCTAAGAAAACGGGTAATTTGTTGGTTTGATGAAAATTAAATCTCTAAAAATTGTTCAAGAAGGGTGATTTTGTAAGTTTTGTCATTTTTTTGAACAATTGCATACTGATATTTCCCTTTAGGAAGATTGCCACTAATAAAGGTGGTAAAGAAGCCATCACCATAATATTTTCCTCTGAGGAGTAAATCAGCTTTTGAGCCATGTTTGTGTTCAACAGGAATTAAATAATCAGCTCTTTCAGAATGCAACATTATAAATGTATCATCATTGTAGGGAAAAGATTGAGCTTCTATTAAATATGAAACCAATGTAGTTGGACTTTTGGCATCTTGAATGATTGTTGTCGTCGGTATAACAGTCAATCGAAGTGTCGAATCTTTCTCTATTTTAATATTGGGATTCTGGAAGGAGTGCAGAACATCTAGATCAAAGTCTGTGTATCGGCTAATTCCCTCATGATACGACAGTGCTAATGTTTTAGCAATATTATGGTTAAAAGCAGGAGATTCTTTGAATATAAAGCCATTTGTTCTGTAGTTGAAAGCTTCGGCACGCTGGTTGTCGAATTGATATTTCAATTTGAGTGTTGATGAATACCAACCGAACAGATTAATCGTAAATGCTAGGAAAACCGCTAATATACCAAGTGATTTATGGAGGAGTTTGGGAGTATTGAGTAATAGTGTTAGATACAACAAGGCTATTGCCCAAAGTGAATTATGAGCATAACGATTGTCTAATCCTGCTGAAGCACCAATCCAAGCTCTGCTCAATGCGACCAAAGCTGAAGTGATCAACAAATAGCCAAAACAAGCTACAAGAAATAAGTTATGATCATCTAGGTTACTTTTAGTTTTCAACAACTTCCAGAATAAATATCTTCCTAAAATAAAGATAAGAGGTACAACAATGATTGCGCCAGCTATAGCAGCTAAGATATTTGTTACAACATAGCGGTTTGTGAATTGCCAATCAACACTTCCCCAGAAGGTGAAAAGACATCTGAGTAGCATATCAATATGTTGTAAGCTTTGCGAAACATTGGAATTTTGCACACTTCTATATTGATAAAAATAGACAGAAATTAGAGCTATCGTAAAAATAGTCCATTTGAGTAAATCCTTCGTTCGCCCAGTAAGGAATAGCATAAATCCCGCAATTAGGAGCCCAAATAAGCCATTGCCGTGTGTAAATGTTAGAACAAATCCAACTATGAATGAGCCGTAAAAGTATTTCCTATTTGGATTCGTAATGAGCCAAAACAGCAGCATTGCCCAAAACAAATTGCCTACCTGCTGAAGTACCGAGATGGTACAATAGATATTTTCGTGAGCAATTGGTTGGAATAACAGGAGTGGGATGGGAAGAAAATACCAAGCCGATATTTTAAGTTTTTCAAAGAAAAGATTAAATATCCAACAAACCCCAAGATAGTAGAATAAGGAAATAGTGTTGAATGTTTTCCAATTAATAAATCCTTCGATTTTATAAGCAAAAAGAGTAAATAATCGAGGAGATATTATCCGGTGCTCGTTATGTAAATCAATCAATAGCAAAAATTGCTCTTTAAAACTACTGGCTCGTTGAGAATCTGTAACATATCTTAGTAGGTGGTAGTCGTCAGCAAAGAAAAAATTATAACAGTAATTTTGTATGAAAAGAATAAATAACAAGAATAATAATAAAGAAATCCAGAATGCAGATTTTTGTATTTTTATTGGGTGTAATTTATAGAATTAAGTGAGAGTAACGTTAATCATGATGATTGAATCAAATCAATCATTTCGGCGATCATCATTGCAGTTGCCCCCCAAACAGTATGACCCTGAATGTCAAAAAAGGCAGCTTCAACTTCTGTGCCTCTAACATTCAAAGTTTTTTTACCAATATTGGCAGGGTCTAACAATTCATCAAGCGATACTTCGACTACTTGGTCTACTTCTCTAGGGTCTGGGTAAAACTCAGGTCTTTTTTCCATGTAACCAATGACTGGTTGGACATAGAAGTTTGAAGGTGGAATGAATAATTTAGAAATTTCACCCAATACTTTCACATCAGTAAGACGAACCCCAATTTCTTCTTGGGCTTCTCTCATAGCTGTTCTTATCAGATTTTCATCTTCTCTTTCTTTTCTCCCTCCTGGAAACGCCATTTGTCCTCCATGAACCCCGTCGTATGCTGGCCGTAAAATCAAAGGGAGATATATTTTTCCTTCATGCGGGTAGAACAAAATCAAAACGGCACTTTGTCGAGTTTTTTCGTTAGGACCTAACTTAAACTTTAACCTCGAACTTGATGCCATACGAATATGGGCACTCTCACCCGGAAGAGGTAATGTGAAGCGCTGTCTCAAGTTGTCGATAAAGTGATTGAAGTCAGTCATAAATTATCTCAATAGCAATGTCGATTGTTTTGTTATTAAATAGAATGTATAAAATTGATATAAATTAGTAGGAAATGAGCATATATACAAACTTTAGCATTGTCATTTGGGTAAGATAATATAATTATATGACAAATAAATCGCCATTTCTGTTTAGGATAAAACTTAATTTTCTGTCCTTTCGGTTGAAAATCAAACGCTTAAAATAGCCCTAACCGTTTAATAAAAAGTTGGTTTTTCTTCATTCAAACGATTAGAGCTAGGTTTTATATTTGGGTTACAAATGGTAATGGCTATTAGGAGCGTATCGAGTGACGAGTTGTTCCGCACATCGTTCTCCATCCATCGCTGCCGACATAATACCTCCAGCGTAGCCAGCTCCTTCTCCACAAGGATATAGCCTTTTAACAATGACGTGCTCTAAACTTTCTTTATCTCTCGGAATGCGTACTGGAGAAGAAGTGCGACTCTCGATACCGATAATCTGCCCAAGATTGGTTCCGTAACCTTTCATTTTTTGACCAAATTGTTTGATACCATCTTGAAGAGGCTTTCCAATATGTGGAAACAGTACATCGAGCATATCTGAACTACTCAAACCTGGTTGATAGGAAGTTTCGAGGAGTTCTTTTGATACTTTTTGTTGTAAAAAATCACCTACTAATTGTGCGGGTGCTACTTGCGTGCCGTTCATCATTTGACAAGCACGTTGTTCTTGTTCTTTTTGCAACTGCAAACCAGCCAAAGCACCATACTCTTTGTATGGCTCAAGGTCTATGTCGTTCACTGCTACAACCATTCCCGAATTGGCAAATTTTGAATCTCTTCGAGAAGGTGACATTCCATTAACTACCAATTCGCCTGGTGCTGTAGCGGCAGGTACAATAAATCCACCTGGGCACATACAGAAAGAAAATACGCCTCTTTGAACACCCTTAAAATAAGTTTGTGCAACCAAACTATATGACGCTGCAGGCAAATACTGTCCTCGTTCTTTACGATGATATTGAAGCGAATCAATCAAACTTTGAGGGTGTTCTATGCGCACTCCCATAGCAAAAGGCTTGGCTTCGATATAAATATTTCTATGTTGGCAAAGTTCAAAAATATCCCTAGCCGAGTGTCCTGTAGCTAAGATAACGCCAATTCCCTTTATTTCGCGACCATCTCCTAGAACAACGCCTTTGAGGGTGTTTTGTTCAAGAATAAAATCGGTGACTTTGGTTTCAAAATGAACTTCTCCACCAGCATTTTTAATGCTCTCACGAAGTTCTGCTACAATTTTAGGAAGTTTGTTGGTGCCGATGTGAGGGTGTGCATCTACCAAAATTTCTTCGGTGGCGCCGTGAGCTACAAAAATTTCGAGGATACGGCGAATATCCCCACGTTTTTTACTTCTTGTATAGAGCTTACCGTCTGAGTAAGTTCCTGCACCACCTTCTCCAAAACAATAATTTGATTCTGGATTTACGTAATGATCTTTGTTGATGGCAGCTAGGTCACGACGACGAGTTCTGACGTCTTTTCCTCTTTCAATCAAAATGGGTTTAACTCCCAACTCAATCAAACGTAACGCAGCGAATATACCCGCAGGACCAGCTCCAACAATAATAGCTTGTGGGGCGTTTGATACATTAGGGTAGTCTTTGGTAAATTCAATCATCGAGGTTGGCGCCTCATTAATAAAAGCTTCGACTTCTACATTGACTTTTACCTGACGACCTCTCGCATCAATGGAGCGCTTGATGGCTCTTACATGAGCCTCCTCAGTTGTTGAAACTTGAAGAATATCTTTTACCTTGTTAACGAAGTTATCTTGGTCAAATGCAATTTCTGGTTCTAACACCAGAGAAAGTTGTTTTTTCATCTTTGGTAAGGTTTTTATCCTTAAATTTTTCACAAAATAACAAAAAAAGAACGATGTTTCCTTATTCCTTAGGCATTTTTGATTAGGAAGAGCGAATTGTGAAGATTTTAGGAAAAAGAAAGTAGTGAACCAGAAAATTTCTCTCATTTCATCGTTTTCTTTGAAATATAGAACTGAAATAGCCTAGTATTTATTTTCTGATTATTAGAAAAGTTCAAAATAAACCAAATACAAATTATGCTCAGAGAATTGAGAAATAAGCTTCCAATAATGGTACTTTGTTGGATGGTTTTGATGAGTGACTTTTTCCATTCATTTGGTCAAAATAACTTCATTTTTACACCATCAACCAGCAAAGGAACTATTAATTGGCAACAATTTCCGAACTTTTCGTTGCCATTTTTGAACGTTTACACTGGGCCTAGAGTTGCCAATGATGTTCAAGAGCCTTTGAGGCATGGCTTTAGTCATTTGGCGAGATATAATCAATTTGATTCGGATTTACCTGTAAAAAACCGAGCATTTCTGTGGTATGGCGTTGCCAGTGTTGCTGGGCAGCCTTGGTATGAATTGGAAAGTCCTTGGGATAATAATCTGGCATCATATCAATCTTATTGGAAAGGTAGTATGCAAAGTTTTGCCAATGAATTTAATAACACAAGAGGGCAGACATTTCCACAGTATGATTTTTTGGTATTAGATATTGAAAGAGAAAGACCCACCAATGGTAGTATTTTGACTTTGAAGCAGTCAGCAGGTGTGTCGCAAAAGTATAAAAACCTTTCAGATTCGGTATTTATTGAGCGTTATAAGCGTGATTTAATGAATTTGTATGCGCAACCAATGAACTATTTATGGGGTAGTGGTTTTCCCAAAACCACAAAAATTGCCTCTTACAGTGATGCTCCTATCAAAAATCAAGAATTTCCCATTGGCTATTCTTGGAAAGCGATTTTGGATGATCCTAGCTCACTAAACTACTACATGAAAGACTCCCTTACCCAGAAAGTAGGAGGCCCATTTTATGCGCAAAATACCCACTTGACTCCTTCGGCTTATTTGTGTTATGAATATCGTAATTTTCCCAATTACAGTAATGTCGCTTATCAATTGTTTCAAGTAGAGGCAAATCGTGCCCGTAGCAACAAGGATATTATTTTGTTTGAGTGGTTGGGCTATAATCGCTGTCAAAACTCCAATTATGCCTTTAATCAATCACTACCCAAACATTTGATTGAAGCTCAGGCGATTATGCCCTACTTTTCTGGAGCTAAAGGTATTTTTCTTTGGGAAGGCCCACTTGCCAGACAGGATACCATGAACCTTAATAAATATGAGTATTTTGTAAATGGCTTATATCGCTTGTCTGCTTATAAAAACTTTTTTACAGGAGATTATTCTCTATATATCCCTAAAACCGCTCACCAGCATTTTCAAGATTATGATCCTATTTGGCGAGCAGTCATCAAGGGTGATAGTGTTTTGGTAGCCGCAGTCAATGAGTTTGCTAGCGATAATGCTACCACTAATCTAAATATTCGAATTGGATCATGGACTAAGAATATTGAACTAAAGGGAAAAGAAACCTTTTTACAGGCTTTTGCGTTGGAAAAGTTTACTGAAAAAATACTGGTGTATCCCAATCCGAGTGTTGGACCTTTTAACCTTGAATATCAAGGTTCAGGCTCAATCACAGGGACAGTTCAATTGTATGATTTACAGGGTAATATTAGATTTGAAGCAAACTGGGATGATTTGACCAATGAAAGTTTTGTTGCCAATCGTCGGTTTATTAATCCTAAATTGCCAACTGGCATCTATATATTGAGAGTAAACAATCAAGGACATTTGATGGAGCAAAAAGTGTTCTTGACGAATAATTAAGTTTTGCTTAGTAATGGTGTTGGAGGAACACATTTAGAGCATAAATCTTTAATTTTGCCTCCTTAATTTTAAAAATGGTAAATTCTATTCAAGCATTTATTTAATCTTATACTTAAAATACAACCATTTTTATATCAAAAATTATGAATCGATTAGCAAAAGAAACATCTCCTTATTTGTTACAACATGCACACAACCCTGTAGATTGGTTTCCATGGGGCAAAGAAGCACTTGACAAAGCAAAGGAGGAAAATAAGCCAATTCTGGTCAGTATTGGCTATTCAGCATGTCACTGGTGCCATGTGATGGAACGTGAGAGCTTTGAAAGTGAAGAGCTTGCAGCGATTATGAATGAGCACTTTGTGAGTATTAAGGTAGATAGAGAGGAACGTCCCGATGTGGATGCTATATATATGGATGCGGTTCAGGCGATGGGAATTCAAGGTGGATGGCCGCTTAATGTATTCTTGATGCCCGATGGAAAACCATTTTATGGGGGAACCTATTTTCCTCCTATAAATTGGAAAAAGCTTCTTTATGCGGTAAGCGAGGGATTCCAGAACCATTTACCAGATTTACAAAAATCTGCGGAGGGCTTTACCGAAAATATGTCTTTCTTGGAGTCTGTAAAATACGGCTTACAATCTGACGAGGTTGGGTTCAATATAGATGATTTGGAAGCAATGTACCAAAAGCTTTCAGGTACTTTTGACCCTCGGTGGGGAGGATTCGAACGTGCTCCAAAGTTTCCAATGCCTTCGGTTTGGTTGTTTTTGTTAAGATATATTCAAGCAGGGGGAGACAAAAAAGAGGAGGCTCTTGCACATTTACGATTGACCTTGAGTAAAATCGCCAAAGGGGGTATTTATGACCAATTGGGGGGAGGTTTTGCGCGCTATTCGGTTGATGGTGAATGGTTTTGTCCCCACTTCGAAAAAATGCTTTACGATAATGGTCAGCTACTGAGCTTGTATTCAGAGGCTTATTCCTTGACAGAATTACCGCTTTATCAGCAGGTTATTTTCGAAACGATAGATTGGTTAGAACGTGAAATGTTAAGTCCAGAGGGTGGGTTTTACTCTGCACAAGATGCTGATTCTGAAGGGGTAGAAGGTAAATATTATGTGTGGACTCATGCCGAAATACATCAGGTATTGGGTGAAAAAGCTGATAAGTTTTGTCGTGCTTATCAAGTAAGTATGGAAGGCAACTGGGAACATGGGGTAAATATTCTTTGGAAAAATCATACGTTCTTAAATTCTGATTTTTCGGAAGAAATTGCGCTTTTAATGGCTCACAGAAACCAACGCATCAAACCAGGGCTCGATGATAAAATGTTATGTTCTTGGAATGGATTGGCTCTCAAAGGTCTGGTAGATGCTTATAAGGTTTTTGGCGAAGAGAAGTTCTTAGATTTAGCCTTGAAAAATGCTTCCTTTATCGAAAAGTATTTGTTGAATGACAATCAGTTATGGCATTCTTACAAAAACGGAGAAGCAAAAATCACAGGATTTTTAGAGGATTACGCAGCCGTTATCGATGGATTTACAAGCTTGTATCAAGTTTGTTTTGAAGAAAAATGGCTACATCTTGCCGAAAAACTTTCCTTGTATGTTTATCTAAACTTTTGGGATGAGCAGGATGAATTGTTTTTCTTTACCGACAAAAATGCAGAGGCATTGATTGTTCGTAAAAAGGAAATTTTTGACAATGTGATTCCTAGCTCAAACTCTATGATGGCTAAGAATTTTTATACACTTGGGTTGATTTTGGATAGAGAGGATTTTATCGATTTGTCAAAATTGATGGTTGGCAAAATGAAAGATATGCTTACCAAAAATGTTGATTATCTTACAAACTGGGCTTGTTTGGCATCTCAATTAGTGACTCCAACAGTCGAAATTGCCATAGTTGGAGAGGAGTATTTGACTTTTAGAGCTAAGATTGACCAAAAGTATTTTCCTAATAAAGTCCTATCAGCTACTAAAGATAAAAGTGAGCTTCCGCTGCTCGAACATCGAACGGCATTTGATGGGCAAACCAACATTTATGTTTGTTTTAACAAAGCATGTCGCCGACCTGTCCAAACTGTCGAGGAGGCTTGGGAACAAATTTTATAACTCGAAGATGGTCAGCCAAAAGGTTGACCATTTTTATTTTATGGCTTTTATTCCTTAATTTGAATAAATTCAAAAACCTATTGCGCCATGAAAACCCTATTTCTTCGAAGTCTTTTTATTCTACTATACTTTTCCTGTCAATCATTTGCCCAACTCAGTCGCAAACAAGGGAGTGCCCAATTGGGTATCAGACCTATGGCTAGCTTGGTGTCTTTGGGACTACCGCAAAGTATTCCTGTTTCGGATGGTTTTTCTTCGAGTGCTCTTAGTAATATCCCCAAACCATTTTTTCCACTACCTATCAATTTTACAGTCAATAAAAATGGCGGAACAGAGGCATTTGGTCTTGTAGGTACTTTCGGTTTAGGACTGAATTATCAAAAACTATTTCGCAACAATCGACTTTTTAGACTCGAAGTGGGCGCACACTATACCAAGTCTCCTCATAGCTATGCGCTTGATGAAAATATCAAGTTTTTTATCAAGGGAAAAGAGGCTAGTTCTTGGGTGAATACCATCAGCAACACAGGTTTTTGGGGAAGTGTCATGTATTCATCTATTTCGAAAGGAAGAAGAGGTTTTGGTGAATTACGTAATTATCTCGAACTCGGCGTACAATCGATGAATTTTCAGTCAAAATCTATGCAAGACTCTGACACATGGATTTATGATGGGAGAGGATTTACCTTACAAAATACCATTACAAACCCCTATAGCTATTTGTTTTTTGTAGAAATAGGAAAAACCTATTGGCGACCAGCCGACGATGGTCGAGCCTTGAACTTCGGCATACGATTTGGCATTCCATATCAGGCTATTTCTGAAACAAAATTTGTGGGATATGCTCAAAATCAACCTGTTGCAGGACAAACGCTTCGAGAAAATGCTAGTGTAATTTCGCTCCAAATGAGCTATGAGTTGCCTGTGGTTCAATTACAAAAAGCGAGGAAACCTATTGCTAAATCTCTCTGTGAAATACAGCGTAAAGTAGTGATAAAGAAGCGCTTTCAGATTGCACAAACTACCATTTTGTTATCTCTTTATGACCACGAAAATGAAGATGGAGATATTGTGTCAGTCTGTTGGAATGGAAAATATTTGATTGAAAACTACACTTTGACCAAAAAACCAAAAGTGCTTGAATTACCCATGAGTCCAGTCGGTCAAAATATCCTAACGGTTTATTCGGTCAATACAGGAACAGAGGGAGCCAATACTACGGCTATTTCTTTTGAGAATGGAAGCAAAAAAGAGGAGATTTTACTCTATGCGGATAAAAAATACTCTGAGGCGATAGAGTTTATCAGAAAATGAGAACACTTAAGTATTCATGCAAAGTAAAATTGCATGAGTACGCATTAGGCGGTAAGCTGTAGGCAATAGGGAAAAATGCTTCAATTATTTCCTGAGAAATACTTTTAAACTTTTAGCCTGCGGCATAAAGCCTACAGCCTACAGCAATGCTACCTTATTTAATTCTATTGGGATTTTCATTGATAAAAGCTGCCCAGCCTTTTTTCGTACCCTTATTAGTTGCCATAATATTATTGCCGTGAAAATGATGACATACTGCAATCCCCAAGGCATCGGTAGCATCAAACATTTCAGGTTCTAATTTCATTTTCAATAAATGGTCAAGCATACTTGCAACTTGTTCTTTGGAAGCATTTCCGTTGCCTGTTACAGATTGTTTGACCGTTTTGGGAGAATATTCTACAATCGGAATTTGTCTGGAAAGAGCCGCAGCCATTACCACACCCTGTGCACGTCCAAGTTTGAGCATTGATTGTACGTTTTTTCCAAAAAATGGGGCTTCAATAGCCATTTCGTCTGGCGAAAACTCTTCGATAATCCCGATGATTCTTTCGAAGATTTTTTTTAGTTTCAATTCCTGTGTAGCATATTTGCTCACATTGATTACACCGTACTGCAAAACTGAGATATTTCCACGTTGCACCAATATCACCCCGTATCCCATAAATCGGGTGCCGGGGTCAACTCCTAAAATGATTTTCTCAACAGACTCTGCCATGTAAAGTGTAACTTTGTTTCAAAATTGATTCGATGCAAAGGTAATCAATAAATTTTATAGAATTTGAAAGAAGCTTTGGGTAAATATTTTGGTCAAAAACTCATTTTTGTAGTTCGAATCCTTCTCTTTTGTACCGTGATGTATGCGCTTTTTAGTACAATACAGCACCAACAGCAAGGGTTTGAGGGACTTATGACTACGTTTTTGAGTTCATGGCGGGGGACACCATTTTATTTTTGGATAATTCTTTTGACACTGATGGGGCTAAATTGGACCTTGGAATCATTGAAGTGGCAAACACTCTTACAACACATTGAACCCATTTCAACGGTGAAGGCTTTTAAATCGGTCTTAACTGGTCTGGCACTTGGTATGCTATTGCCAAGCGGAACAGGCGATGTGGCAGGACGAATCATAAACCTTAAAAAGAAAACCGAAGGAATAGGGGTAGGTATTGTAAGTGGTGTTATTCAGACAATCGTCACTATCAGCTTTGGCTATTTTGGATTGATTTATATTGTTCAAAAATTTGGACTGAAAAATTCCCTCGAAAGCTATTTAATCCTTGGGATTCCTGCTTTCTGTATAATTGCTTTAATCGTAATCTGGTATTTGAGAAATCAAAAAAAGCTTATAAAATACCAGCGTATCCAGCAGGTTTTAGAGGCTATTTATACCCTAAGAAAAAAACAATGGCGAAGTTTGTTTGCGATTGGAATTATGCGTCATTTGGTTTTTATCTTACAGTTTTGTTTGCTATTCAATTGGGCAGGGGTCAAATTACCATTTGTAGATACTTTGGCCATCGTAAATAGCGTTTTCTTGGCAAAAACCATCATTCCAGCTTTAAACTTTGTCAGTGATTTGGGCGTCCGTGAGCTTTCTGCTATTTACTTCATGAGACATTACGCCGTTGATATCAACCAAGTGATTACAGCTACTTTTAGTCTTTGGCTCTTAAATATTGGAATTCCTGTACTGATTGGCAGTATTTGGATACTTTTTACTCGAAAAAATGCTCATTAATATCTTACTTTTTTTGGTGGCGATTTATGCCTTATTTACCTTCACATTAGCGGGTATTTGGCTTAAAAAGGTAACTTTTGGCAAACGTTTTATGCGAAAAGTGCCCAAAGATACGACCATTTCGGTGCTTGTTGCTGCCCGAAATGAGGCCTTGAATATTCCCTATCTGCTTCGAGATTTGGCTAAGCAACGTTATCCCAAAACACTATTAGAAGTCATCATTATCAACGACCATTCAACGGATGACAGCGTTTTTCAAATTGAAAACTTACGCAACGAGTTGGGTTTTCCTGTTCATATTATTCATTTGGAGGAGTTTGATATAAGAGGTAAAAAGAATGCGATAAAAATAGGGGTTCAAAAAGCGCAAGGTGAGCTAATAGTATGTACCGATGCGGATTGTCGAGTAGGAGAATTTTGGTTGTTAGGAATGCAACAATTGTACAAAGGACAAAATGCCAAGCTTATTAGCGGAGGTGTCACGTTTATTCCCAATGGTCGATTATGGACTGTTTTGCAAAGTATTGAGTTTGCTAGTTTGGTTGGTTCAGGAGCTTGTGCTATGATGATCGGCAAGCCGAATATGTGCAACGGTGCGAATATTGCTTATCCAAAAGCCGTATTTGAAGAAGTAAACGGGTTTGATGGAAATGAGCATATCGCCTCTGGAGACGATGAGTTTTTGATGCATAAAATTGCCGAAAAATACCCAAATCAAATCGTTTTTGCTCATTATCAACCTAATATTGTTTTTACTCAATCACAGGAAAACCTTCGTACATTTGTCCAACAACGCAAACGCTGGGCCAGCAAATGGAATCATTATAAAGATTGGAAAGTCACTTTTCTGGCAATTGCTATTTTTACCCTTAATTTTGGTATGCTTTTAAGTCCAATTTTATGGCTTAGAAACGATTTAACAACCTCTCAATTTATGGTACTTTGGCTAGTTCGTTGTTTACCAGAATACCTATTTTTAGCGCCAGTCTTGTCTTTTTTCAAGAAGAGTTCCTATATTAAATACATTCCCTTAGTGCAGGTTTTATATCCATTTTACGTAGTGTTTTTCGGTATTTCGGCTTGGAAAAAAGGATATGTTTGGAAGGGAAGGAGACATTTTTAATTTGAAGATTTGAAAATTTGATGATTTGAAGATGGTAAAAAGATTTTATCTTTTTTGTTTGAGAATTTTGTAATCGTGCAAAACAAGATTTAACCAATTGTGAATAAAAAATAGTGATAATTAAAAAAATTACATTCACAACTCATCACTAACCTATTTATCTTATGTTTTTACATAAAAGCAACTTTCTTTTTCGAGCTATTTATCAAGAAATGACTTGGCGTATTCCGAAGTCTAGCCTCGGAGATGAAAAGGTGATTTATTTGACTTTTGATGATGGACCAATTCCTGAAGTGACTGAATTTGTGTTAGATACACTCAAACAGTTTGAGGCAAAAGCAAGCTTTTTTTGCATAGGTGACAATATTTATAAGCACCCCGATATTATGGATAAGGTGATAGCGGAGGGGCATCTGATTGGCAATCATACCTTTAATCATTTGAGAGGTTGGAAAACTGAAAATGAGTTGTATTATGGGAATTTTTTGAAATGTGAAACGTGGATTAATCAACACCAAGGCGCCGTTAGAGGACAAAAGCCAAAGTTTCGACCACCACATGGAAGAATCAAAAAGTCACAAGCAAAAAGTATCTTAACTTCTCATGAGATTGTGATGTGGGATGTGTTGACAGGAGATTTTTCTCAAAATCTGAGTCCAGAAACTGTTTTACAAAAAAGCATTCAGTACACAGAATCTGGTTCTATCGTGGTTTTTCACGACAGTATTAAAGCTGATCGAAATATGAGTTATGCTTTACCAAGGTATTTAGAACATTTTAAAGAAAAAGGGTTTGAGTTTAGAAGCCTATCTTAAAGTGTTGAAATTTAATGGATTGTATTTATATGGAAATTGATGAGACTGTATTAGTTGCTGAGAAAAAACCTTTGGTAACCATCTGGATTGCAGCACGAAATGAAGAGGAGAATATTATAGAATGTCTTGCTTCAATAGATGCCACCAAGTTTCCCAAAAATCAATTACAAGTTTTAATTGGGGATGACCAATCTACCGACCAAACTGCCAGATTAGTGGCAGAATATATCCAAGATAAGCCTTATTTTGAGCTGATTTCAATCCAAAAAACAATCAATAATCAGCGAGGGAAAGCTAATGTGCTGGCTAATCTTTATGAGTATTCTAAGGGAAAATATTTTTTGATTACCGACGCCGATGTAAAAGTAAACCCTAATTGGATTGCAGGAATGATCAAAGGTTTTGAAAATAATCCTAAGTTGGGGCATCAAGTTGGAGTAACTGCGGTTAGAGGCAAATCACTTTGGCATCAATATCAATCAATCGACTGGCTACATGCGCTTACTTTACTCAGAACAGCTGCGTTCATTAATCTACCATTAACTGGCTTGGGAAATAATTCAGGTATGACTCGTGAGGCTTATGAAGCTACAGGAGGTTATGCCAAAATACCTTTTTCGATTACGGAAGATTTTGCATTATTTCATGAAGTAGTACAGCAAGGATTTAGTTTTAGAAACTCGATTAATCAGCAGGTTTTTGCCGAGACTTTACCCATGACAAGCTTGAAGGAATTTTTACATCAGCGAAAACGTTGGATGGTAGGAGCTTTGCAATGTCCGTGGTGGATTGTATTTTTGCTGTATTGTCAAGCGCTCTTTTTGCCGATTCTTGTGGCAGTTGCTTGCTTACATTCATGGAAAATTGCCCTTGGCATTTGGGTAATCAAATGGCTAGGACAAACTCTGACGGTATTACCAACCATTGTCAAACTCAAACAATTTCATTTAATACGGCATTTGTTGAGCTATGAATTATATGCCAATTGGTGGCAAATTACCATGGTAATTTTTTATGCAATTCCTGTTAAAATAGACTGGAAAGGAAGAATTTACTCCTGATTAGGGAGATAACCATTAACAACGATTATAATGAATATTATAGAAACCCACGCACACATTTACGATGAAGGATTCAACGAGGATATGGAACAAATGTTGGCGCGTGCCTTTGATGCTGGAGTAGAACAAATCTGGATGCCCAATTGTAATCATGAAACCATCGATAGCATGATGGCATTAGCAAAAGCATATCCCGAGAAATGTTTGCCCATGATTGGTTTACATCCATGTTATGTAAAAGAAGATTTTGAGAAAGAAATACAAATTATAGAAGATTATTTGGCGAAAGAAAAATTCATCGCGATTGGTGAGATAGGCTTGGATTTATATTGGGATAAAACTTTTTTTGCACAACAACAAGAAGCATTTTTACAACAATGTGTCTTGGCAAAGAAGCACAACCTTTGGATAGACATACATTCAAGAAATGCTTTTTGGGAAACGGTAGAGTTGATCGAAAAGAATGCAGACCCTAATTTAAAAGGCATTTTTCATTGCTTTACCGGTACATTGGAAGAAGCTCAAAAAGCTGTCGAACTAGGGTTCCTTTTGGGAATTGGCGGTGTGGCAACTTTCAAAAATGGAGGTTTGGATCAAGTGATACCACATATTTCTTTAGATAAATTAGTATTAGAAACGGATGCACCGTATTTGGCACCAGTTCCATACAGAGGAAAACGTAACGAACCTTCGTATTTGCCTCTAGTCGCCCAAAAGATTGCAGATTGGCATCAATGCGACGTAAGCGTAGTCTTAGAAAAGACTACTCAAAACGCCAAAGATTTGTTAGCTTAAGCATCAATGAAACATTGTATTTTTCGTAACGGGTGAATAAATTCACCCGCTAAACGGAATTATTGACTTATTACTCTGGTTCAAGTGTTTCACTTGGACCTATTTTTTTGACAGTTTCCAACTGTTCAAAAAAATGACGCAAAATGTAAATCTTTTTTCTCCGACAATTCCCAAAATCACTCTGGTTCAAGTGTTTCACTTGGACCTATTTTTTTGACAGTTTCCAACTGTTCAAAAAAATGACGCAAAATGTAAATCTTTTTTCTCCGACAATTCCCAAAATCACTCTGGTTCAAGTGTTTCACTTGGACCTATTTTTTTTGACAGTTTCTAACTGTTCAAAAAAAATGACGCAAAATGTAAATCTTTTTTTCTCCGATAATTCCCAAAATCACCGTAAAATAGTCTTGGTCATTTCCTATACTTCGGGAAATTATCCTCCAAAATCTACTCTAGCCTCATTTTTTCGCTTTTTTTCAAATTCCTCAACAATAGCTTGATTCTTCGTTTGCGTTTTGATTGCTGGTGTAATTCAGTACTTTTGCGCCACAATTCATCCCCCAAACTAAATATGTACAAAACAATTAAGATTAAAACTAAATCCTCGGGTAATTCGAGGGTGCTGGTGATTTATACTGGTGGAACGCTAGGAATGGCCTACGACCATCATTCTGATAGCCTCGTGCCTTTTGATTTTGCTCAAATCCCCGACAATCTCCCAGAAATGGCACGTTTGGATTTTGAAATCACCGTGCTTACTTTCGAAAACCTCCTTGATTCCTCTAACATCAAGCCTGCTTTATGGATACGCCTTGCTGAAATTATTGGAGAAAAGTACAATGAATACGATTCATTTGTCATTATTCATGGTACCGATACGATGGCTTATACGGCATCGGCTTTGAGTTATTTATTAGAAAATCTCAATAAGCCCGTGATTCTAACTGGCGCGCAGTTGCCCATTGGTGTAGCCCGTACAGACGCTAAAGAAAACTTTATTACAGCACTTGAAATTGCGGCAGCTAAACAAAACGGTCGACCTATAATTTCTGAGGTTTGCATTTACTTTAATTCACTTTTGTTGAGAGGAAATCGTGCACGTAAGCATGAAAGTGTTCAGTTCAATGCCTTTGAATCCGAAAACTATCCTCCACTAGCTGAAGCAGGTGTGCGAATTGAATACAATTATCCTTTCATTGGTCATTACAAACAAAACGTACAGTTGAAAGTCAATACTAAGCTGGATGAAAATGTGGTGATTTTGAAGCTTTTTCCAGGTATTTCTGAAAAAGTTGTGAAAAGTATTCTCGGTATTGAAGGGTTACGCGGTGTTATCATGGAGACTTACGGCTCGGGTAATGCCCCAACTGAGCAATGGTTTTTAGATTTGATTCAACAAAGTATCGACAACGGAATAATCATTTATAACGTATCTCAATGTAATGGAGGACGAGTGATTCAGGGAAGATACGAAACCAGCCATTTCTTGCAGGAAGTAGGTGTTGTGAGTGGCGCAGACCTTACAACAGAAGCAGCAGTCACCAAAATGATGTATGCTTTGGGCAAAGCCAATGAGAAAGAAGAGATAAAAGCGATTTTGAAAAAGCCTTTGGCTGGCGAAATGTCGTAGTTGGTAATAGGTATTTTAACGCATAATTGGAGTTTTTTTAGCAGAATATTTTGTTGAAAAGGCTCCAATTTTTATTTTTAGGAATAAAATAAAACAAAATTATTATCGTTGAAAACACAAAGTTGAACTTCCTATTACATACCAGCCATCACTTCTGAGTTCTTCTAAAATTATTAATTTATATAAACTACACAATTCGATGACCTACATAAAATGTGCACTTATTGCTTTTACTTTACTAATCACCTTCAATATATCCGCTCAATCGTCCAAACTCATTGGCAAACCTGCCCCTGATATTCACTTTACAGATGTCTTGAACGACACCAAATCGAGTTACAAACTTTCTGATTTTAAAGGGAAGGTAGTTATTATTGATTTTTGGGCTACGTGGTGTGCCTCATGCATAGTTGAATTGCCTCGTTTAGAAAGTTGGCAGAAAAAGTACCCAGATAGACTAAAGGTGATTACTATTGCTAGTGATTCAAGAAGTAGATTACAAAAGTTCCTGAAAAATAAACCTATTGGTCTTCCAATCGTTTTGGATTCTATTGATCAATACGAGAAGTATTTTCCACACAGAGGCATTCCGCATACGGTGATTATTGATAGAAACGGAATTGTAAGTGCTATTCCATCAGTTGACCAATTGAGAGATACAGATATGGAACAGTTGCTTAAAGGAAAGAAGGTGGATATTGTAATGAAAGAAGAAAGGCTTGATTTTAACTCAGATAATGATTTGGCAACATATTCTAAAGGAAAAGGGGTACAAATATTAGTAACACCGTATTTGAATGGTTTGCCAGTTATGTCAACTTCATTTATGAATGGTAAAATGACTTTTGTTAATGTAAATCCAACCATTATTTACCGAGAAATAACAGGAATTAATCCCTTTACGCGCTCCGAGTGGTTATCTGTAAATTCGAAATATAGGGTATTCGGAGAAGAAACTTCTATATGTCTTGAATTGAAAGCTGCCGATTTTACAGAGGAGGAAGCCAAATCATCTTTGATGCGATATATGCAAGTTTACTCCCCCTTATATGCAAGCATTGAATTACGTGAACGCAAAGTGAAAGTATTGAAAATGATAAAAGATCAATTTAGTCTATCGAAATCTGAGAATCAGGAAGAAGGAACATATAGCTTTTCAGGTAATGGGATAGAGGTTAAGGGTCTTAATATAAAGCCTTTATCAGATTTTTTGGAACAAAAGCTTCGAGTACCTATTGTAGATGAAACGCATATAATAGATAAGCTAAATTATAAATTCCCGTGGTATCTCGAAAAACCTGAAGCCTATGTCGAGGAACTAGAAAAACTGGGACTAAAATTAGAGGATGCCACTAGACAAATTGAAGTTTTAGTTTTTTCGGACAAGAAATAAAAGCTTGTAATGAAGTTAGTAGGCAAAATTAAAATAAATTTTACCCACTTTAAGCTCTAGGCTAAATGTTGAAATGAATTTCTCATGAAATAACTTAAGCTCTTTTGCTTAATGCCTACGGCTTACAGCTTAAAGCGTATTGATGCAATTTTATTTTGCATTAATACTTAAACATGACTTATATTTTATTTTTCACCCAAACTACACAACTCAATGACCTACACAAAAATCACACTAATTGCCTTTATTGCTCTTCTTCCATTTTTTTCCAATGCTCAATCTTCTAAACTGATCGGAAAACCCGCTCCTGAAATTGTATTTAAGGAGGTACTCAACGATTCGAAGCTGAGCTATAAACTCTCGGATTTTAAAGGGAAAGCTGTCATTATCGATTTCTGGTCGACAAGTTGTAGACCTTGTATCGAATCTTTTCCGAAATTAGAAAAGTGGCAAAAGGATTATCAAAAGGACTTGAAAATTATTACCATTGCCCAAGACAAAAAAGCAAGAATTGTCAAATTTCTCCAGAATAGGAAATTAGCATTGCCTGTAGTTTTGGACACTAATGACCAACAATATGTGAAGTATTTTCCTCACGAGGCTGTGCCACATACCATTTTTATTGATAAGAGTGGAATGGTACAAAGTATTACCACTGCTGGATTAGTAACAGATAAACATATCAAAGAACTTATTGCTGGCAAAAAAGTAACAGCGCAATATTCTGATGGGGTAGAGAAGGAGATAGAAAATCTGATTGGATCAGAGCAAGGAGAAACTGATGTTCAAATTGTACAAAAACCTTTTGATAAGAATGCCTATAGCGTTTACAAATCTTTCAAAAATGGAAGGTTAACGTTTATCAATATGTCATATTCAACTATCTACGAAATATTGTATAATTATCCCAACAGAACTAGGACGAGATGGGAAAATCCAAAATCATATTACCGTGGATGGGGTGCGTCTGACCAAGCAATCGGTTTGGAAATATATGCGCCTAAATTCACTAAAGAGCAAGCTTCAAGTGCCATACTGGGGTATTTGAGTGGTATTGCTCCTGTGAAGGTGAAGTTCGAAGAAAGAGAGATTGACGTAAAAGTTTTGACAAAATTAAGTGATACTGTTAAAATGGAAGAAGCTAAGAGTGATGATACACCTGCTGTTTCTACCTCAGCAAATGGAATTGAGATGAAAAGTGGAGGAATAGAAAACCTTGCCTCTTTTTTAGAGGACAACCTCAGTAAACCTATTATTGATGAAACGGGATTAACGAAAAAATACAATTTATCTTTTCCTTGGTATCCCGAAAAACCAAACGCTTGTTTGGAGGAGTTAGAAAAGATAGGTTTAACATTAACTGATGGAAAAAGGAAAGTAAAGCTGATGATTTTAGTAGCTGATAAATAGTAATAGGAGCCATCTTTTTTGTATTTACTGAGTGGTGGTTGAGTGATTTAGTGATTATTTTAAAAATTTATATTTTACCTCTTTAGACGCAATGCTTTGCGTCTGGAGCTTAGTCATTAAGCGTCACAGTATCAAAAAAAAGGGTTCGAAAAAACAATTTTCGAACCCTTTTTTAATGAATGGTTTGAACTCTTACAGTCAAATTAACAAAAATCCTTTCATAAAATAATCACTCAATTACCCTTCGCTAAACGATTATCATCAGATAGAGGTTCGTATCTTCAACCAACCTTTTTTTGAACCTTTTGGAGTAAAAAAAACATGAATCGTATCGCTGGCATAATAGTCATGTCGTTCATCGATATTTATTTTTCCTTTAGAAAGCTTTTTTGTAAAGCTCATTATGAATTTTGAAGTTTTTATGCCTTTTCTCTTTTCAAAGGCATAAAAACCATAAGATACCTCAGCACTATCGTCTAATTCACCTGTAATTTTTAATAGTAGTACGGAGTGTGAAGAGCCTTTTGAAGAAGAAACAGAATCTACAAAACTTTTAGGTAGAGAAACATCAGAGACCTTAAATTCTGCGAATGGAATCTTGTGGGGGTATAGTTCCATAAGCCAAACTCCTAGAAGAAAAAGTAAGTGAAAAAGGATGTATGCAATACCGAGTTGAATAAAAAACCTCAAGGTGGGATGTAATTTTTTTAGTGAATAGAACATGGCAGTAGAAAGTTTATTTTAGGTGTTTCATCAACTACGAGAAGAACGTTCAGGTAGCTAAATACTAAATTAGGATAATCTTAAAAGCTAGGAAAGTATTTCAGAAATAACTTATTCTTCGGGCGCTCAGACCTAAGCTAGTGGCAAAATTAAAATAATTTTACCCGTTTTAAGCTCTATGCTTTATGCAGTAGGCTAAAAGTTGAAAAGTATTTCTCATGAAATAAGTAAACCTTTTTTGCCTAATGCCTATGGCTTACGGCCTAAAGGTACTGTCTGAAGTTCCTAATACTTAAATTATTTATTCTTTAATGTTTGTTTGCTAATATTTGTTAAAACAACTAATATTGTAGCGATAATTAACCTTTGATATTGTACGATAAATTTTAACAAATTAGACCATTAGCACTCGACAAACCAATGAAAGAAGCACTCAAAAGATTTGAAAACAAACGACCAGAAATCGTATTTGAATGGAAAGATTCTGAAACTGAAGCCGAGGGATGGGTAGTCATCAATTCCCTACGTGGAGGGGCTGCAGGTGGTGGGACTCGTATGCGCAAAGGACTTGATAAGCGTGAGGTGGAATCTTTGGCCAAAACCATGGAAATCAAATTTACAGTATCTGGTCCTCAAATCGGTGGGGCGAAATCTGGCATCAACTTTGACCCAAGCGACCCTCGCAAAAAGGGTGTTTTGGAGCGTTGGTATAAAGCGGTGGCGCCACTTTTAAAAAACTATTATGGCACTGGTGGCGATTTGAATGTAGATGAAGTTCATGAAGTAATTCCTGTCACTGAAAAATATGGTTTGTGGCACCCACAAGAAGGTATTGTTAATGGACATTTTCATGCTTCGGAGGCACAAAAGATACGTTTGATAGGTCAGTTGCGTCAAGGTGTTTCTAAAATTATTGAAGATTGGAATTACACGCCGACTTCAAGCCAAAACATTCATAGATATACCGTTTCAGATTTGATTACGGGTTACGGGGTGGCTGAGGCTGTCAAGCATTATTACTCGTTGTGGGGTGGTAATTTGTCAGAAAAAAGAGCGATTATTCAGGGTTGGGGAAATGTGGCTGCCGCTGCTGGACTCAATTTGGCTCGTATGGGTGTCAAAATTGTAGGTATTATTGATAGAAATGGTGGTTTGGTTGTGCCTGAGGGTTTGGGATTGGAAGAAATCAAAGACCTTTTCTTTAACAAAAAGCAAAATACCTTATATGCTGAAAATATGTTGAGCTTTGAGGAAACAAACGCTAAAATTTGGGAAGTAGGAGCAGAGATTTTTATTCCTGCGGCAGCTTCAAGAATTGTAAGTGCCGAGCAGGTGGAAAAATTAGTAAACAATGGGCTTGAGGTAATTTCTTGTGGAGCAAATGTACCATTCAATGACCCAGAAATTTTCTATGGTCCTACCATGGAAATGGCAGATGCTAAAGTAGCTTTGATTCCTGATTTTGTGGCAAATTGTGGCATGGCTCGTGTATTTGCTTATCTCATGAGCGATTCAGCGATGGTGACTGATGAAGGAATTTTTGAGGATGTTTCTGAAACGATATATAAAGCTCTAGACGAACTACACACTCAACATCCAAGTAGAACTTTGCTAGCCAATGAATTATATCGTATTGCTTTGGAAAAATTAGAAAATAAAGTGGAAGTAGAATTAGTGTAAGAAAAATAGGAGGCAATTCAGGCAAAATATCAAGACTGAGTTGCCTCTTGTGTTTATTCACAAAAATACCTTTTGAAAATAGCGCTATTTTGAATATTTTGCCTCTCTGCTAATTCAATCTCAACCGTAAAACTATGAAAATTCTTTGGTCGCCTAGCGAGCAACAAATTGCGCAGTCCAATCTCAAGCGATTTATGGATTACCTTTCGCATGAATATGGGCTGCATTTCAATACTTATCAAGAACTTTGGCAATGGTCGGTAAAAGACATCGCCAAATTTTGGGATATATTTTTACATTATTCTGGCATTCAATTTACAGGGCAATATTCAGAAGTAGTTTCTGGAAAAATGCCTCATGCCAAATGGTTTGAAGGAATTCAGCTCAATTATGCTGAACATGTATTTTCCTTCGAAACGAGTCATCGTCCTGCGATTCTTTTTCAATCAGAAACATCCCCACTTCGTGCCATTTCTTGGGCAGAACTTCATCAAAAAACCGCCTCTTTAGCAGATTATCTACGAGCATCAGGAGTCAAAAAAGGCGATACCGTTTGTGGGTATTTACCGAATATTCCTGAAGCGGTGATAGCATTTTTAGCCACTGCTTCAATTGGAGCAATATGGTCGAGTGCTTCTCCTGATTTCGGAGGAGGAAGTGTTTTGGAGCGTTTTGGACAGATAGAACCGAAGGTATTAATCGCCGTAAATTCATATTCGTATGGTGGCAAAGTCTTTGATAGAAGTGCTGTAGTAGCCAATCTCCAAGAGAATTTGCCAAGTTTGCAGCAGACTATTTTGATTGATTATATGTCTATTGGCAATACCTTGCCGAATACAGTTGATTGGAATACTCCGGTGGCAAACCGCAATAGCGTATTAACATT
The DNA here is from genome assembly GCF_030056655.1 of Flectobacillus rivi. Classification (NCBI taxonomy): domain Bacteria; kingdom Pseudomonadati; phylum Bacteroidota; class Cytophagia; order Cytophagales; family Flectobacillaceae; genus Flectobacillus; species Flectobacillus rivi. Next base: position 256,803 of record NZ_JASHIE010000003.1, on the reverse strand, counting down.
TGAGCCATTATCATTCGATTTTCCCTTATATATTCTTTATTCTTCAGGCACTACAGGCATTCCAAAGCCGATTGTTCACGGTCACGGAGGAATTTTGCTGGAGCATAAAAAGTATCTTCTTTTTCATAATGATGTAAAAGAAAATGAAAACTATTTCTGGTTTTCAACGACTGGTTGGATGATGTGGAATTTTTCCATTTCTGTACTTTTCTCAGGTGCTACTTTGGTACTGTATGATGGAAGTCCAGGGTATCCCAACATGGATACACTTTGGCAATTAGTTTCAGAAACTCCCGTACATCATTTTGGAACGAGTGCTGCTTTTATTCACGCTTGTATGAAAGAGCAAGTCCGCCCAAGGGTAAATTATACGTTTGAACATTTACGTTCAATAGGCTCGACAGGTTCTCCTTTGTCTCCCGAAGGGTTTGATTGGATCTACGAACAAGTAAATCCAGAAGTATGGCTAGCATCAATTTCGGGTGGGACAGACGTTTGTACAGCTTTTGTAGGCGGAAATCCTATCTCTCCTGTATATGAAGGTGAAATTCAATGTATAGGATTAGGTGTTGATTTACAGGCTTGGGATGAAAATGGGATGCCTTTACATGATGAAATAGGGGAGATGGTCATCACTCAGCCAACCCCGTCAATGCCTGTTTCTTTTTGGAATGATCCTGATTTTGAACGATACAAAGCCAGCTATTTTGAAGAATATCCCAATAACTGGCGTCATGGCGATTGGGTGAAATTGACATCAACAGGAGGCTTGGTCATTGCTGGGCGGTCGGACGCTACCCTCAATCGTGGAGGTATTCGTATAGGTACTGCCGAAATATATAGAGCCGTTGAAGCCCTTGAATTTGTCAAGGACTCTTTAATTATTCATTTAGAGGATAAAGATTTCATGCCATTGTTTGTGGTTACAAAAGAGGGAAGTGAACTTGAAGAGTCTCAAAAACAAATCATCAAAAAAGTATTAAGAGAAACGTATTCGCCTCGACACGTTCCAGATCAGATTATACAAGTTTCGGACATACCTTATACGATTTCTGGCAAAAAATTGGAACTACCAGTAAAAAAACTGATTCAAGGAAAACCTTTTGACAAAGCTGTCAATATAGGTGCTGTACGTAATCCTCAGAGTTTAGAATTTTTTAGAAATTTTCACATAGCGTAGTATTTCTTCTAAGGATATATAAAACATGAGTCATCCCGAATTTTTAGGATTAGGATTTCGCTCCAAGTTTTTACCAAAAAAGTGGTCGGAAAGTATTTTTCGACCACTTTTTGATGCTATCATGTTAGATTTTTACTCAGTATAAGACGCAATCATTGCGTCTCTACTGATTAAATTCGGGTTGACTGATGTAATAAACAAGAATTTAATCTAGAAAACTAATCAAATCAGCACAAGTAAAGATGGTTTTAATGCTTCTAGCCAAGCTATTTCGTCTGATAGTTCTTGAATCAGTTTTTGCACTTGATCATTCGTTGGTTCTGGTAATTCTTCCAACTCTTGGGCAATATTACCAAGTTTCATAAAACTCACTGAAAGAGCTGTTCCTTTGAGTTTGTGCGCCAGCGATTGAACCAACGACCAATCTTTAGTTTCAAATGCATTTTGGATTTCTATTAAAAAACTATCCGTTTGCTCAAACGTTAATTCCATCAATTGCCCAATCAATTCGTTGTTGGCTCCTGTTCTTTCCATCAGTTCATTTTTATCAAAATGTACCTCTATGCGTTCTGTTGATGGAAGTGTAGAAGTTTCCTTTTGGGGTTGCTCCAAGACCCATTTAGTAATCATTTTTTGAATAGTTGCCTTCAAAACAGGTTTGGTAATATAATCACTCATACCAGCCTCCAAGCATCTTTCTTTTTCGCCGACGACAGTGCCAGCCGTGAGGGCTATAATTGGAATCGGGTTTTGACTCAATTCTATTTTTCGAATAGCAGTAGCCGTTTCATAGCCATTCATCACAGGCATTTGAATGTCCATAAACACAATATCTGGTCGTTTTTCTTGAAATTTTACTAGTGCTTCTGCGCCATTATTGGCTTTGATTACAGTGGCATTTGGTACTATTTTGTTCAAAAAAGTAGTTGCCAAAAGCATGTTTACAGGATTATCTTCTACGAGTAAAATATCCATTTTAGCCTGAAACGATTCTGTAAGGGTCGCGTCAGAAAGCTCTACATTGCTTGTTTGAAGAGTACCTTCGCTAGCGTGAAGTTTCGAAAGTGCCTCATAGAATTGCTGAATCTTGATAGGTTTTACCAATCTTTGTTGAATCGATAATTCATGACAAGCCACCTGAAGACTATCATCATCTGAAGAACTTGATAGCAAAATAATTGGCAATTGTTTGGCCTCAATTTCTAGTTTTTTGCGAATATTTCTACTGGTTTCGATACCATCAAGATAAGGCATGTGGTAATCCATTAAAATAACATCAAATTTTTCACCTGACTTTAATTTATCCAATGCTTCAATTCCATTTTTAACACAAACCGCTTGTATTTGCTTAAGGGTCAACATTTCCTGAATAATGAGTCTATTGGTATCATTATCATCAACAACTAATACTTTCTGGATAGATAAAGGTAAATTTGTCTTGATAGGACCCGCTTGTTCAGTTTCGAAAGCTACATCAAAATAGAAGATACTTCCTTGTCCAGGGGTACTCTCTAACTGCAATTTGCTGTTCATCAATGCCAATAATTTATTAGCAATGGTTAATCCAAGCCCAGTTCCTCCAAATTTTCGAGTAGTTGAAGCATCTTCTTGAGAAAATGCTTCAAAGATTTTCTGCTGATTTTTAGGTTCTATACCTACACCTGTATCTCTTACTGAAAATCTAAATGAGGTTGGGTGGTTAGGGCTTGAAGATAATACTTCCACTTTTAGCTCTATTTCTCCTGTTTGCGTGAATTTTACAGCATTACCCAGCAAATTGACGAGCACTTGGCGCAATCGAACAGGGTCAGCATGAATATATCTATTGACTAATGGAGAAATGTTCAACAGCATTTCTAAGTCTTTGCGGTGCGCTTGAAACTTAATCATATCTGCCACTTGACCGCCCAATTCTAGTATATCAATTTTTTCTGGAGCTAACTCCAATTTGCCAGCTTCTATTTTAGAAAAGTCTAGAATATCATTAATAATATCAAGCAAAGCATTTGCACTTTGATAGACTGTCGACATATACTGATGTTGGGTTTCGTCTAATTGGGTACGCATCAACAAATCCGTAAATCCGATGACACCATTTAGAGGCGTACGGATTTCGTGGCTCATGTTTGCTAAAAACTCTGATTTTGAGCGACTGGCGGCTTCTGCTTGTTCTCTAGCTCTCATCAATTGCGCCTCAGTTTCTTTACGAGAGGTAATATCTCTAATCACTGACTGTATAATCCTTGTTCCACTGATATTAATGGAGTTTAAGAGGATATCACATGGGAAAGACTCACCTGTATCCATTTTTTTATGCAAAAATTCAAACCCATAAAAATCCCTGTGAGCAAGTTCTGAAAGTACATCGTGAATCATATCAACACTCCTTAAACCATTAGGTTGAAATTCGGGAGAGAAATCAATCGGATGCTTTCCTAAGAGTTCGTTTTTAGAAGATACACCCAATAATCTCAATGTTGCAGGATTACAGTCCATAATACCATTTTGGGTATAGAGTACAACTGCATCGGACGTATAGTCAAATAAACTTCTGAATTTTTCCTCAGAAGTAGTTATCTGGTATTCAAACTCCTTTCTTTTGGTAATATCTTGCAGGTATCCATGCCACAGCGATGAGTCCTCTGTTTTTTCTGGAGTTGAAGCAGCTCTTAGCCATTTTATATTACCCTTAGAATCTAAAATCCTAAACTCTTGTTCCCATGGAGTAAATGAATTTAGGGCAAACTTCATGCTGTCAATCACCCGTTGTTGGTCTTCAGGAATGATTCTGCTGAAAATTAACTCAGGATTCTGTATTATCTTTTCTGGTGTTACCTCATATATCTCTGAAATACCAGCAGAGACATACGGAAACGAAAATTTTCCAGTTTTTTCAGAAAATTCATATAAGTACAAACTACCAGGCACTTGACTTGATAGTTTTTGAAGTAGCAAAGTTGATTTTTTCGCTTCCTCCTCTGCAATTTTTACTTTTGTAATATCTTGAACTACACCATAGGCTTTTTGAGGCGTGGACTCAACATCCATTTTACCAATCAATCTTAACCATTTTTTTACACCCTTTTGTGTAAATATTTCTACCTCGATGTCAAAGCTTTGCTGGTGTTGAATACAATTTTCTACTGATTCACGTAGCAAATTTCTATATTCTGGTGTGTAGAAATTTACGCTTTTTTCTAAGGCAGGAATAAAGTCTTGTTCAACTTCAAAAATACTTCTAGTGATGTCATTCCAATAGAGGTTTCTGTTGGGCATACTCAATTCCCATCCTCCGACTAGTGCTACTTCACTGGTTTGCTGAAGGGATGCTTTTGTAGCTTGAAGCTCATCTTCTGCAATTTTTTTGGCAGAAATATTTCGCTCCACGGCAATGTAGTTGGTACAATGATTATTTTCATCAAAAACAGGATTTATGGTCATGTCTATCCAATAAGTCTGTTTATCCTTTGTATAATTCAAAATAACCTCAGAAATAGGAACTTGATTTTTGATGGCGTTTCTGATTCTTTTAACTGTTTCAGCGTCCGTTTCAGGTCCATGAATCAATTCCGAAGGTTTCCGTCCCATTACCTCTTCGAGTGAATAGCCTGTTAAATCTTGATAAGCCTGATTTATCCAAGTTATTCGGCCTTTAGCATCTGCAATGATGATAGCATCTGTGGTTTTGGATGCAACCAATGCCAACTCCTTGAGCTTTTCTTCTTTTTCTTTATTTTCTGAAATATTTTGACTTGTAAAGACTAAATTTTTGGTGGCAGCATCATAATTGATAGAGGAGCGAAGCCATACCCATTCTTCCGAAAAATCTAATATTCGATATTCAATCGAGGTTTGTGTTTGAGACTCTCCTATGTTTTTGATCGCTGATGCTAGTTTTTCTTTATCATCTTCATGAATTAATGTTAAATAGTTTAACCCCATCCAGCCCTCTACAGATTGATTTAATACTCTTTCCCAGCTGTTTGATAGATACTTTATTTTGAAATCAGTCCCCACTACCATAAGAATATCTGACATAGTAGCTACGAGCACACTAAGGTCGTTTTGAATTCTGATTTGATCAGTGATATTATAGCCTGTACAAAGAATTTCAAAAACGTTGCCTTGATGATCTGTTTGCCCACTAAATTCCCAAGCATTGACGATTACCTCGCCATTTTTGTCAGGTTTTCTTAATATTACTGGATGTGGTTTATTGGGAAACTGAAAACACAGTCCAACTGCATCTTGGCACTTTTGATGATCTTCAGGAATGATATTTAGGAGAGCATTTTGTCCAATAATTTCTTCCTTTGAAAAGCTAAATACTTTACAGAAGTGCTCATTGACAAAACTGTAGTTCCCAAACAAATCAGTGGTAACAACATAATAGGCTCTGTTTTGAATAATTGAGTTTACGAGTTCTGTTTTTTCTTCTTTTACTACCTCCTCGACATTAAACCCTAGAGCAATTTTATCAGAGTTGTTGAAATGAAATAACTGAGTTTTGACATTGAAGTCTTTATTCTGCAAACTTGATAGTTGGAGCGTGAAAGTGTCCATCGAAAATGGCGCAAATTCCTGAGTTCTTACCCGAAGCTCAGACAACTGTAAGGAATTATTACTGAAAAATTCAATAAGTGCGGTGTTAAACCAAATAGCATTAGTTTCATTGGATTGTATGAAACCGTATCCTGTAAAACCATTCGAAATAATCCAATCAAAAAATATTGGATTGTGTTTTACTTCCTCAAATAAATCAATCTTCCCCTGATTCATAGTACTAGTGTATTAATGGTTATCAAATAATTCCTTACCTCCACCCGTGTAGGCGGAATACATTATAAATTGAGCGATGGTTGAGGTAGTTATTTTACCATTGTTAACGGATGTTATACGGCTATTCACAGAGATGGTTCTCTGAGAATAGTTATCACTTAAGCAGAAGATGAGTTTGGAGCAATAATCTTGATGTTGAAGGCAACGGCAAGTTAGAATAATGAAATATAAAAACAAATGACTATAGTTAGAAATTCCTATAAAAGAGTGTAAAATCCCTAGTATTAGGGATGATTTTTGTTAGTTTTTGAGGATAAATGACAAAATACGGAGATGAGAAATTTATGGCAGTGTTGTGATCTACTTTTGAGGAGATTGTCTTTGATAAAATTTTTTAGGAAATAACCTGTAAAATAAGATTCATTTCCTGAAGAATAATATCCGTAATCAAGTGCTTTTGAGGTATTTATGGACTAATATGAATAATTAGGGATTGTAAGCCTTGTGCAAAATTAAATTACATCATTATGCTTGAGGCGATAGGTATTAAGTAAAAACCACTATATTATTTCGATCGAAATAATATAGTGGTTAATGTTTATAGCCTAAAGTAGTACAACATACGTTAAACTTGAACTTTTTTCAATTCAATTTTATGATACAAAAGTTTTGTAGCAATACCTTGTTGGTCTCTAAAATTAAACACCTGTCCATCGGCTCTTACTTGTTCTAGTAAGTCAAAATCTAAGGTTTGGTAATGCCAAGTTGGTTTTTGCGTTTCACCCAAAGAAATAATACCTTCTTCTGGTAAATTCTTATCAGGAGTGGCATAAAAAGCCGCATATCCATAATTGATGTCGACTGCTGGGGACCAAAGGGCATTTCCAACCGTTTGAGATACAGCGGTATAAATTTGGTTTTCTAAAGCTCTGGCTCTAGCACCAATATGTACCCGAGTAGCGCCTCTGATGGTTTCGGTGCAGCTTGGTGCAACAATTAATTGGGCACCTTCTGAGGCAAGCAACTGACTACCAATCGGAAATTCCACATCATAACAAATTTGAATCCCAAATTTTCCCCATGAGGCTTCAAATATGGTGAGTACTTTTTCGCCACTCGAAATTCCCCATTCTTCATTTTCAAAACGAGTCATGAAAAATTTATCTTGATAACCTACATAGCCTTTCTCTGAAAAAACCATGGCTCTGTTGACAGGACGCCCGTTGATAATAACAGGCAAACTAGGCGCTACAATGGTCACATGGTTTTGCTGTGCTGCGGTAGTCCAGACATCAATAAATTTTTCTTGTAAATTACTCAACTCAATCACTTGCCCTTGAAGGGAAGACTGTAAATTGGCTGGTAAAATACTCGTCAATTCCATGGCTCCATACTCAGGGAAAATCAACAGTTGGGCTTCTTTTGCCGAAGCCTCCGCCACCCATTCGTGTACGTGATTTGCCCACGCATCAAACGAGCTATGTTGCGTAATGGGATATTGTGCTGTTGCAACACGAACTTTCATACGAATGGATTAAAATGTTTATTGGTGAAAATGATTACAGATTTTTGAGCCAAAATCGAAGGGGCTTTCGGGTGCTTTGCGTTTCGCCAATATCTAGCCAACTCATTTCACAAACCAGATGTGGCTGTGGCGTATAACCTCTTTTAGTCCAAAACACATCATTTGATCTGTATTCTGAGGGTTTTAGAGGATGGTTTTCGCCACGGTCAACTGAGCAGAAAGTGGCAATTTGAAATCCATTTTCCTGAGCAAATGTTTCTCTTTCATCAAAAAAACGATGTCCAAGTCCTATTCCTCGATGCGATTTAAGCAATATACTTTCTCCAAAATAGAAAATATTATCCAGTGAAAAACCCTGTTCTATAAACGGTATTTGTACCTCTTCTGTTTCATCCACTAAGGGAATTGCCGTGGTAGCACCCACCATTTTTCCTTGATCATACACCGCGAATAAAAAGCCTTTCTCTGAATTAGCGTAAGTTTTCAAATACTCCAACTCATAGTCTAAAGTTCCCTCATATAGATAAGGGTAGTCGTGAAAAACCTCAATTCGGAGCTTTGCTAAATCCACAAAAGCACTTTCGATTTCTTTGCCTACTTTTCTGATAAATTCCATGTTACTTTGACACTAATTCAATCCAAAGTGTAAGGTTGTAATACGTTGTTACTCGTGTGATTTTTCCGTCTTTAACCTCCAAAAAAGCACCCGCTGGCAATACATAAGTTTGTCCATGCGCTTCTGGAAGGCCTTCTTCCCCTTTTTTGTAGATACCGTTTACCACAAATTCTACTGCCACACGTGTGCCCGTTTCCTCAGCTAGAAAAACCATATTAGTAAGTGTTTCTTCATAGCTATCGTCCATTTTTTGAAGAAATGCTGTGAATTTATCTTTTCCCACACGCACATCGCCTTGGTTACTTTCGTGACGGATATTTTCATCAAGCAAGTCTAACATTCCTTGCCAATCTTTTTGATTAAAGCTATTGTAGTACGCCTTTACGATTTCTACACCTTTCATTGCACTAAATTGTATTAATAATCATTGATTCCAGCGATACACTGGGCATAACTTTTATGCAATTCAAAATTAAATAATTCAAGAATCAAATGAGTATTTTATTTGTAGGTACATTAATTTATTACCATTAGTGAAGTGCAAGATGGTATATTTAGCATTTATCGTTGTACTTTTTTTGTAGGAGAGATTCAGCTTTTCATTGGGAATACTCTGACCCTTGTTATAGGGTAGTAAAACTTGTTTTTATATTTTGGATAGGTATGCTAAAATTAAAATACAAATGAGTACTTGATAGTCAGAGGTTTGAGTGGTTTTCAAACAAAAGTTTGGTTATGGTAATTTAATTAAATGCGGATATTTTTAGCTACAAGACGAAATTCCTAAATATTTGAAGAAAGCTTTGTGGTGATGGCTTATTTTTCTATATTTACATCGAGCATTATTGTTAAAAGAAAATATAAAAAAATGGCATCCTTGCTACTCTCTAATAATTGTGAATCCTTATGTTGCTTTACTCATTTAAAAATTTTACCGCCACTAATTCAGTACGAGACATACCCGAGTCCATAATAGCGTGCCTTCAGGGACTCTGTACCGATCATGAGCATCTTCCAATTGAAGAAATTACCCAACCACAATCTTCCCAAACCCGTCCGATTGTCTTTTATTACCTGCCCAGTTTTACATCTTCAGATATACAGTATTACAACGACTACCGCCAGCAGTCATCTCCCCTCTACATTGTATTAATACTTCCCAAAGACAATAAAATCGAACTAAAAGCTCAAAATGAGCTTAAATATGAAGATTATTTGCTCGATAGTCAACTCACAGAAGATTGGCTAGAGCGAGTGCTGACTTTTTATGAGAAAAAGAAAGAAAGCAAACAAAAACTATCCAAATACGTAGACCTTTATCAGAGCTTATTTACCACCTCGGCAATACCGATGATTGTGACATGTGCTTACACCAATCGAATTGTGATGGTTAATCAAGCCACAAAAGATACTATTTCAGCGGAGGAAGATTGGCTCAAGCAAAGAAAAATCACGGAGCTGTGTCATGCCGATGACATGGAGCGCATGGAAACCAATATGGCTTCACGAACAGGTGAACGAACAGTAGTACGATGGTGTTTACCCGACAATCAAACCTTACACGTAGAGTTTTCAGCATACAATATTATCGTAAATGAATATCCTGCCTCTTTGGTGATTTTTACCAATATTACTCAGCTTATTGAATCTCGAGATCGAGAACGTTCCTCTCTTATCCAGTTTGAAACAATTTTTGATAAAACGCAAGAAGCTATCTTGGTTTTTGACGATGAAGGACAAATCGTAGATGCCAATCGCTCGGCAGTTAAGCTTTTTAGGGCTTACGATAATCAACTAATGGATGCTAAAATTCAGCCTTTGATGACGGATGGTTTTAAGAAATCATTTTGTCAGATTTGGCAGACTTTCCTTGATCATAACCAAGCAAAAGGCATTACCAAAATAAGAGATTTTGAAAATAACCAACTAATTGCAAGTTATCAATTACATAGAAAGCTAATTGGTGGTAATCATTTGGCTACCTTGCTGGACATTACAGACAACTACCAAAAAAATCAAGAAACACTTTGTTTAAATGAAATATATAGACTGCTAGGTCAAACACAAACCTTTAATGAACCATTTGAAATGGTACTGAAACGAGTTTGTGAACAAGCAGGTTATCAAACAGCCTTATTGTGGGTGGTGGATGGTACAGGTAAATACTTGAAAAATGTGAGCTTAGGAACACATAATTTCAATGAAAGTCTATCTTTGGCACCTTCCATTCGACTAGAACATTCTGATGATTGGGAAACCCAAGTCTTTCGTCATGGACAAGCCATGCGTGGTAGACAAGTGCGAGAAATAGTTCCAGGAAAGTCTATTGACTGCAACTCATTTGTATTACCACTCAAAAGTAAGCATAAGGTAGTAGGAATATTGTCACTTTGTACCCAAGATATTGCTCTGATCAATAAAAGACATACTTCTTTTTGTAAAAGTGTGGCTGATATTTTAGGACTAAAAATCGTCAAACTAAATGCCCTGAAAGACTGGGATAATGTCTTTAACCACTCCAATAATTATATCTGTACGATTGGTCGAGATGGTGGTTTTATCAAAGTAAATCCTCGTTTTTGTAAAGAGTTAGGTTATCAGAAAGAAGATTTCCATGCAAAGCCATTTTTACAAGTGGTTCATCCAGAGGACTTAGGCGCTGCAAGGTTTGATTTGGACTTAATGTTTGAGAATAATGCTAGTGCTACTTTTACCAACCGTTGTGTTGCCAAAGATGGAAGTATTCGTTGGATTGAGTGGAGCTCAACGTATGAGCCTAACACCGAGTTAGCCTATCTAATTGGTAAGGATATAACGCAAGAGCAATCAGCCAAAAGACAGTATCTCCTAGAAGCAGAAAATAGTGGTAGGATTTTATCGAGTATTACCGACGGATACTTTATCGTAAATGATCAGTGGCGAATTCAATACGCCAACAAGGCAGCTGAACAGCTCTTTGATATGGATGCACAGTCGCAAATGGGGATGTATTTATGGGAAGTTTTTAATATTCATCCCTATCATCCATTCTTTATGCAACATGTGGTAGCGCAAGACGAAAATAGAGAACACTCTTTTATCGAGTACGAAGCGCAATCAAAAAAATGGCTTTCAGTTAGTTGTAATCCCCTCAACGATGGTATGGCTGTTTCGTATAGAGACATAACTACGCTAAAAGAGCAAGAGAATAAGATAGAGGTAATGAAGTCCAATTTGGAGCTATTAATTAACAATACCGATAACTATATCTGGTCGATTGATACAGAAAAACGATTGGTTACATTTAACTCTATTTTTGCTCGAAGAATATCTGATAAAATAGACGAACAACCACAGGTAGGAACATTAGCGCTAAATGAAAAGTGGTCACCTGAAGAAATTGCATTGTGGGATTCGCTTTATGAAAGAGCATTAGGAGGAGAGTCATTTTTTGAAGTAGTGTCAAGCTTTAATCCAATTAAAGGTGAAATAGAGATTTCGGAAATCAATTTATATCCTATTTATCGAGATAATGAAATTGTTGGGGTATCCTGCTTTTCAAAAGATATTACAGAAAATACGAAGTATGTACGTGCCATCGAGGAGCAAAATAAAAAACTCCGTGAAATCGCATGGATGCAATCACATGGTGTTCGAGCACCATTAGCACGTATATTGGGAGCAGTCGATTTATTAATGCATGATACTCAAGGAGCTTTACCTTCCTCAGAGCTACTTTCGTGGGTAGATGTGTCGGCGCGTGAATTAGATGGTGTAATACATGATATCGTCAAAAAAGCATCTCCTTGGTCTGCCGAACCTAAAGGCTTTCCCAATAATTTAATGTTATCATAAATTTATCGTAACGATAACCTTCTTCTTTTAAATTTGTTTTGTATTTTAACTCCTGTACCATATTGAAAATGACAACAATATGATACAGGAGTTTGAAATTGTATGGTCAATTTAGCGATTTGTACTAATCGAACACAAACGATGGTAAAAGGCTAAGTATGCTTACCCAATTGAAACAAAAACTTATGGAATCAAGAAGAGAATTTATTAAAAAAGCCTCCTTTCTAGCTAGTGGCGCTGGATTTTTTGGCGCACTACCTCAATCTATTCAACGAGCATTGGAAATTAACCCTGCCCAAGGTAGTTCTTTTTGGGATGCTGAGCACGTGGTAATTTTGATGCAAGAAAACCGCTCATTTGACCACTGTTTTGGTACCCTACAGGGAGTTCGTGGCTTTAATGACCCTCGCGCTTTGACGGATGGTGATAAACGTAAAGTTTGGTTACAATCTACAAAAGATGGCAAGACTTACACCCCTTTCCGACTAAATCTAAAGGATTCAAAAGCTACATGGATGAGTTCGTTGCCACACTCGTGGGAAAATCAAATCGATGCACTCAACAATGGAAAGAATAACGGTTGGTTGGGAGCGAAGCAGTCTGGTAACAAAGATTATAAAGATATGCCCCTGACTTTGGGCTATTATAATCGTGAGGATATTCCTTTTTACTATGCCATGGCTGATGCCTTTACCATTTGTGACCAAAATTTCTGCTCTTCTTTGACGGGAACAACGCCCAATCGTTTGTATTTATGGTCAGGTACTATTCGCGAAAAAGCTTCTTTCAATTCTAAGGCCAATGTAAAGAATGAGGATATTGATTATGAAAAATGGGCTAAATGGAAAACCTTTCCCGAAAGACTTCAGGAGGCAAATGTACCTTGGAAAATTTACCAAAATGAAATCAGTTTATCCTCAGGCTTAGAAGGAGAGGAGGATGCTTGGCTTTCTAACTTTACTGATAACCCTATTGAGTGGTTTGAGAATTATAAAGTAAAATTTGCTCCAGAATATTATGAATATATTCAAAAAATGGAGAAAGTTTTGCCAGAAGAAATCAGCACTTTGGAACAAAAACTTCCAACGTTAGATGCCTCGAGTGCTGAATATAAAAAAGCTCAAAGACAACTCGATTCGAAAAAAGGCTGGTTTGCACAAATCAAAGTAGACCTAGTCACCTATCATCCTGACAAGTTCAAGGATTTGACAGATACTCAAAAAGCCATACATCAGCGTGCTTTTACGAATAACAGAAAAGACCCTAATTATAGAAAATTAAGTCATATCAAATACGATTTTGAAGGCAAAGAGCGTGAAATGGCAGTGCCTCAAAGCGATGTCTTGTATCAGTTTCGAGAGGATGTGAACAACAACAATTTGCCAACGGTTTCTTGGTTGGTGGCACCTGAAAACTTTTCTGACCACCCAGGTGCACCATGGTATGGGGCTTGGTATTTGTCAGAGGCAATGGATATTTTAACCAAAAATCCAGAGGTTTGGAAGAAAACCATCTTTATTTTGGCATATGACGAAAACGATGGCTATTTCGACCATATTCCGCCTTATGTTGCTCCAGACCATCAGGCGCAAGACGCTGGAAAGGTATCGCATGGTATTGATGCCTCAGCAGAGCGAGTAAATATTGCGCATGAACAGCAACGTTCTTACAAGGATATTCGCAAAGGACCTATTGGATTAGGCTTTAGAGTACCACTTTTGATTGCCTCTCCATGGACTCGTGGCGGTCGCGTATGTTCAGAGGTTTTTGATCATACTTCTGTGATTCAGTTTTTGGAAAAATTTGTTTCTAAAAAAACAAAGAAGAATATACATGAAAGCAATATCACTGAATGGCGAAGAACCGTTTGTGGAGATTTGACTTCTGTTTTTCAGTCATACAATGGCGAAAATATTCCTCTGCCTAGTTTTGTAGAGAAAGAGCCTTTTATACAAGCTGTCCACCAAGCGCAGTTTAAGCAACTGCCATCGGGTTATAAGGTACTGACCGAAGCCGAGCAAGAGGCAATTAATCAAAATCCTCAAGTAGCAAAATGGATGCCTCAACAAGAAAAAGGTATTCGACCAGCCTGTGCTATTTCTTACGAATTATATGTAGATGGACAGTTAAAAGGTGATGCTTTTGAACTCAAAATGAAGGCAGGAACGACGGTTTTTGGTAAAAGCACCAAAGGTTCACCTTTCAAAGCTTATTCAACGATTCCTTATCAAAAGAAAGATACAGAAGGAAAATCTCTAGGTTATGAGACGATGTTGGCAAGAGATTATGCCGTAAAAGCTGGCGATCAATTGAAAGATACTTGGCAATTGTCTGAGTCTGAGTCAGGACAATACGCTGTTGACGTTTATGCTCCCAATGGCTTTTTTAGAACGTTTAAAGGAGATGCGTCAGATAAGTTAAAAACAAGTTTGACCTACGAATCGACTTCTACCAGCGAAATCCTAACGGGCAATGTTGTGTTGAATTTAGAGAATATTTCAAAGGCAGATATTGTTGTTGAGATTATCGATGAATCTTATGAAACGGGTTTGAAAACGATTAATGTTTCTGCTGGTCAATCGCAAAAATTAGTCTTAAATCTTACCAAAAGTTATAACTGGTATGATTTCTCGGTAAAAGTAAAAGACGATGCTGTCTTTTTGAGAAGATACGCTGGGCATGTTGAAACAGGTAAATCAAGCTTTACCGACCCAGCGATGGGACTAGTCAAAACAGTCTAGATCTTTCCCCTTAGCGGGCGACTTAAGTTGCCCGCTAAGGGAAAATATCTTTTTGTTACACAACAGATTCATAGTTAGTGTGCAGGATAAAATTTGTTTTCAAGAAATAGAGTAATCCGCTAACTAATCTTTTAAATTCAAAATTAGTGCTGTACGAAAGTTTAGTTTATTGACAACTCTTGCAGTTGCCTCCTTCAACATGGCAACCGCAAGGGTTGCATCTACACCCGAAAAAACAATGAATAAGAACTTTTTTGAACAAAAATAAAATCCTTTATACAACTCAAATTCACAGTTTGCCATTCACAAATCTACATTTAAGCTTCTTCAACAGCTTTACCATTTTACAAGCTCTACTTTCCAGTAAAAAATTACTTATAGGTTCTTTTAAAAGAAATTTATGTAAAAACCTGTAATCTAATTAATTTATGTTCCAACGAATCTTCACTTGTATTGCTATCTGTTTTTGTCTGAGTATTATTGGCGTTAATGCACAAGCCCTAAAAGTCCAACATGATTTGGTAGTAGCAAAAGATGGTACTGGCGATTTTAAGTATATCCAAGATGCTATCAACGCTGTCAGAGTCTATCTTCCTAAAGGCATCACTATAAAAATCAAAAAGGGTAAATATGTAGAAAAATTAGATATTCCGAGTACCTTGACTAATATCAAATTTGTTGGGGAAGACAAGGATAGTACGATTATCAGCTACAACGATTACTCAGGAAAAGGTAAAATGGAGACTTTTGATTCTTATACCTTGCGAGTGATGGGCAATAACCTTTCTTTTGAAAACTTAACGATTGAAAATACCGCTGGAAGGGTAGGACAGGCGGTGGCATTGCATGTCGAAGGCGATAGATGCGTTTTTAAGAATTGTCGCTTTTTAGGAAATCAAGATACTATTTTTGCCTCGGGAGAAAACGCTCGACAGCTATTTGAAGATTGTTATATCGAAGGAACTGTCGATTTTATTTTTGGTTCTTCTACGGCACTTTTCGAACGTTGTCATATTCACTCAAAGGCAGATGGATACGTTTCGGCAGCATCGACACCTGATTGGGTGGTGTATGGCTATGTTTTCAAAAATTGTAAACTCACTGCTGATGCCAACGTCACCAAAGTGTATTTGGGCAGACCTTGGAGAGATTTTGCTAAAACTGTTTTTATCGATTGTGAAATTGGCAGTCATATCTTAGCAGAAGGATGGAATAACTGGGGTAGACCATCAACCGAAAAAACAGTATTTTATGCTGAATATAATTCGACAGGAAAAGGTGCAAACATGGCAAATCGGGTAAAATGGTCTAAGAATTTGACTAAAGTGGAAGCCTTAAACTACAGTAAATCAGAGATTTTTGCAGGAAAAATAACACAAGAATTATCTAAATTCTGGTCAGATAAATAAAAGAAGCTTTATCTTTGTTGTAATAACCGTAAAAAATCTTTAAATATTTATAAATATTGTGAAAGCGCTACTAACCATTACTCTTTCAGTGTCACTGTCTATTACTTCCTTGGCTCAATCGACCGTTGGGGTAACGGGTGTGAAAGACAATTCCTACAATAGCTATTCAGCTTTAAAAACAACCCTTAAAACACATCCCAATGCACTTTTGGTTATCGAAAACCAGTATGCCAATGTTACAGAAAAACGGGATATAGTGTATGCTAAAATCGGTGATAGGGAATTGAAATTGGATGCTTTTTATCCCAAAGAAAAGCATCATCAACCACATCCTGCTATTTTGATTATTCATGGAGGAGGTTGGCGTTCTGGTAATAGAGCACAACATATTCCTTTGGCTCAAAAGTTAGCATCATTAGGATATGCTACTTTTACGGCAGAATATCGTCTTTCTACAGAAGCATTATATCCTGCTGCGGTGCAAGATTTGAAAGCTGCCGTAAGATGGATTCGTTCCAATGCTTCGCAATATCATGTAGATGCCAACAAGATTGCAAGTTTAGGTTTTTCGGCTGGTGGACAACTGGCTTCTTTGGTGGGTAATACCAATGGTGTTCAGACCTTTGAAGCAAACGAAGGTGTTACGGGTGTTTCTAGCGATGTACAGGCAATTGTTGACATAGATGGTATTGTAGCATTTATTCATCCAGAATCGGGTGAGGGAGACGATTCCAAAAGAACCTCTGCCGCTACCTACTGGTTTGGATACGGTAAGGACGAAAATCCAACGCTTTGGAAAGAAGGCTCAGCCTTGACTTATACTGGAAAAAATACGCCACCAACCTTGTTTATCAATAGTAGTGTAGAGCGAATGCACGCAGGAAGAGACGATTATCGTAAAATTTTGGAGGCTAATCATATTTATTCAGAAGTACATACTTTTAAAGATTCCCCACACTCTTTTTGCTTGTTTACGCCATGGTTTGACCCAACGGTTGAGTATGTTGACCATTTTTTGAAAAAGGTTTTCAAAAAACACAAAGATGTGTTGGCATTTAGATAAAAATATAAAGGCTTAATCTCACGATTAAGCCTTTTCGTTTATTAGGGGGATAGATAGTGATAGCTAAGTTTGTAAAGAAGTTTTTAAGTTATCGCAATGTTTAGAAATTGCTTGTAAACATTTTTGAATCGCTCAAACCCTTGTTGATAGACATGATTATACTGCGTGTTGGGATAAAAAACGATTTCGTTTTTTATATCGTTGTGATACTCCATCTCGAATGATTGAAAACCTAGTAACACAGCGCCCCATGCCGAACTTTCAATGGTATTACTGACTTCTACTTTCATTTGAAAAATATCAGCAGTCATTTGTAACCAAAAATTACTTTTGGCAAAGCCTCCGCTGACCATCAAAGTAATATTGGATAACTTTTCTTTTTGAGGGACTAAAACCTCTGCAATTTGTTTTAACCCAAATAGAATACCTTCCATACTGGCTCGAATGATATGCCCTTGGGTATGTTGCATGTCTAAGCCAATCATGAGTCCTTTGGCTTTGGCATCCCAAATGGGTGCTCTTTCACCCAAAATATAAGGCACAAATAACAATCCTTCAGAACCAACTGGTACTTTAGAGGCTTTTTCGAATAATTCTTGGTAGGTTTCGGTAGACTCAAGAATATTATTTTTGAGCCATTGCAAAACTACTGCACCATTGTTTACCGCCCCTAATTTGAGATACTCCGTACCATATAAATGATAGCATTGTGTTCTCATCTGGGGGTCGATAAAAGGTTGATTCGAAACCACCCTCACCGCTCCACTTGTGCCTATTGTAAGCGCCATTTTGTCGGGAGTAATTGCTCCAGAGCCTAAATTAGCCAGAATTCCATCGCCACCCCCACTTACTAATTCAAGACCATATTGCTTACAATAAGCTCGATGGGTTGATTTTACTATTATAGACAATTGTGTTTTTTGGATACTAAGATAGTTCAAAATTTCCTCCGACCATTGCAGCGAATGTATGTCCATAAGCCCAGTCCCTGAGGCAAGGGTCGTATCAATTGTGTATTCGTGGGTCAGGTGATACCAGATATATTCTTTGGCGCTAATTAGTTTATGCGCCGAAGCTAGTAATGCTGGTTCATGTTCCTTAAGCCATGCAATTTTGGTCATGGGCGAAAAACTATGAATCGGAATGCCCGAAATGTCATAAAACCGCTGACCAGTTGCATTTTGTTTTAGGTTATCTGCAATATCTGCTGCTCGATTGTCCGCCCAAATCATACAGTCTGTTAATGCTTGATGTTGTTCATCGACCAATATCAAACTTTGCATTGCTGCGCTGAAACTTATAAAACGTACTTCAAATCTAGCAAGAATATCTTCTATACAATCTTTTGTTGCTGTGAGTAAATCTTGAGGGTTTTGGGTGCTCCATTCTGGTTGGGGGTGATACATCGGGTATTCCCGACTCACCTGATGCAAAACGTCCCCTTTTTGATTAAAAACTACAGCTTTTGTGGCAGTAGTGCCCAAATCAATACCCGCATAATAATGCGCCATAAGCATTCAAATTTTAAATTCTACGGATGCTTATCACGACTATTTTTTCTCAACGGCATGTCCTCCAAACTCATTGCGAAGTGCTGCGACTACTTTTCCTGAAAAAGTATCTTCCATTTGAGAGCGATAACGCATCATCACTGAGAGCGCAATTACAGGCGTAGGAACACCCATATCCAATGCCGTTTCAAGTGTCCATTTACCTTCGCCTGAAGAGTGCATTACGCCTTTTATGGCATCCAATTGCGGGTCTTTTGCAAAAGCATTGGCTGTCAATTCCATCAACCAACCTCTTACAACTGAGCCATGATTGAATAATTCAGCAGTTTTCTGAAAATCAATGTCAAATTGCGAACGCTCAAATACTTCGAAGCCTTCTGCAATGGCCTGCATCATACCGTACTCAATACCATTATGAACCATCTTGGTAAAGTGTCCGCTTCCTGCTCGCCCTGTGTGTAAATAACCGTTTTGGATAGATATTTTTTGAAAAACTTCTTCTACATATTTGAAGACATCGGTATCTCCTCCAATCATGGTACAAGCGCCTTGCAAAGCACCGCTGGTGCCGCCCGAAGTACCACAGTCAAGGAAGTCGATACCCTTGTCTTTCAAATGTGTGTAACGACGCAAAGAATCTTTGAAAAAAGAGTTTCCGCCATCTATTATTATGTCTGAAGGGTTCAATAAAGGAATTAATTGCTCAATGACAGCATCTACAATCTCGCCTGCTGGTACCATCAACCAGATTACCCTGCGTCCTGAAAGCTGTTTAGTTAAATCTTCTAAGCTAGAAGCTGTAGAAATTCCATTTTGAGCAATTTGTGTTACAAAATCAGGGTTTACATCGTTGGCTATTACCTCAAATCTATTTCTATGTAAATTTAACGCAAGGTTAAAACCCATTTTGCCTAAGCCTACCAATCCAATTTGCATAAGTTTATTTGTTAAAAGTTTCGGGATATTTTGTTTATAAATGATAAGGTGTACTGTACTCAGTAATTTGTAAAACGTTATTCGTGAATTGTATATCCGTTATAAGTATTAGTGCAGAATTATGAGTTGTGAATTGTGAATGTAAAATTTTAATTATAAATACCTTACATCTTTAATTGATTGAATATTATTCTGCACGATTACTTAGAAGAAATATATCTTATTGCTGGTCAAAATTAAAATTCCTAATTCAAGACTTAGCCTTGGACTCACCTTTAAACAGTTTAAAACTGTATTAATAAAATTGATTGACGAAGTCCAAACCCATGAATGCCTCCTATTCGATTTGTCCTGTAATCAGAGTACATATTCATAGTCTGTAAAAGTGTTTCAAAATCCTTTTAACACTCTTTGCCTTGTGCCTGTTGCCTCAACACAAAACTTTAATCTTATTCTGCACGATTACTTAAATCTATAGTTCAAATTTCTTGCATTATTTTGTTTAAAACTTTCATTTTTTTTCGGTGTAAAATATTTGAAATATTTCTTTGTAAACTTTTGTGGCTTCACAAATTGAACTCATTATAAATGAGAGCTTTAGTGAAAGTTTGTATAGATTTATAATTCGAAAAATTATATTCTCTTTTATTTTTAGTAGAAAAGTAAAAAATTGTGCCTCATTGCTATGTCCAAAACCGATGAACCTACCTAAATTACAAGATGGTTTTTTCTCCGCCATATCTTGTGATTAGCTCATGAATTCCAACTTTTACTATATACAAAACGAATCGCTCGAATTAAAGGAATTTCCTTTTTTGTCTTGTTTGCTTTCTCAGAAAGTACAACAAATTATTCTTGATTCATGGGAGGTTGGTTTGCGAACAGGAATAGGGATTTTTAGTTTTACCGAAGGCAAATACGAGTGGAGTCTGGAGCATAAAACCTACCCATTATATCCCAACGATTCGTTGATAGTTCAGCCTTGGCAGGCACTTGGCAATCCGAGGGGATATCTGGAGATTGGCGCATTTATGCAACTCAGTATTTTGCCCAACCATTGGACCAAAGATGGACATTTAATTTTGGGCGATTGGAGCAAAATCTCGTACAGTGAGCAGGTGGTTATCTCAAAACTGTTTTTGTCTAATGCCAAGCCTATTATTCCTCGTAATCCTGCGATTGGTCAGTTAATCATGGAATTGGGGCAGGAGGTACAAGAACAAGCCTTTGGGTATCGTACCAGAGTGCCTCAAATCGTGGATGAAATTTTGATTACTTGGGCGAGAACGTTGGGTAAAACCGAGCGGAATAACCAAGATTTTTCACAGACTTTTCTGCAATTAGAACAGACTTTGAGAGCCAATTTGGAACACCCTTGGACCTTAGAAGAAATGGCAGGACTAGCAGGATTAGGAAATACAGCTTTTTCAGAAAAAGTAAAACGCTTTTCGGGTTTTTCACCTCTCAATTACCTCATCAATATTCGAATAGCAGAGGCTAGTAGATTGCTTAAAAGTAGCGATAAGTCATTGACTGATATTGCTTTGGAAACTGGTTTTTATTCGTCACAGCATTTTTCAACTACCTTCAAAAAGCTAACGGGTTATACACCAAGAGATTATCGCAAAATCCATATATAAACTACATATTCTTTCTCAACAATCGATACTAAATAATTATGGAAGCCATTCTGACAATCGATATTAATACAACCTCTGTAAAAGTTCAGGTGTACGACCTAAGCGGAAAAGCTTTGTATCAAAAACAAGGTTCGTATCCGACTTTTCATCCTGTTGCAGAATGGAGCGAACAAGACCCTGAACAGGTGTATATAACGACTTTATTTGTTGTCAAAACCTTGATTAATGAATTTGTGCTTCCCAATAAAATCAAGATACTCTCCATAGGGTTTAGTGGTTCGATGCACAGTGTTTTACCTGTCAATGCCAAAGGGATTCCTTTGGGACAAGCAATTATCTGGGCAGATAATCGTGGACAAAATCAAGTCAAAAAACTTCAAGATATAGGACTTGATACTAGGATTTATGCGCAAACAGGTACACCAATCCACCCCATGTCGCCACTCATGAAAATCGCTTGGCTGGAATCTAACCGTGGTATTTTTTTAGAAAAAGTAGCAAAATATATTTCGCTAAAAGAATACGTACTTTTCCAGCTTACAGGGCAATATCGTGTCGATGAAAGTATGGCTTCCTCTACAGGATTGTTTGATATTACCATTAAAGGATGGTCAAACGAAGCTTTGGATTTTGCGCACATCTCAACTAATCAGCTCTCCGAAGTGAGTTCGGTAATGGATAATACCCTAACACTTAAACCCGAAATAGCGAAGTCTTGGGGGATTTCTACAGATACTCAAGTGATTCTTGGGGCAACAGATGGCTGTTTGGCAACACTCGGTGCTGGGATTATTTCAGAAGGGAAAGCGGTAATTTCGATAGGTGCCAGTTCGGCTGTCAGGATTGCAGGAAAGGAGCTATTAAAAGACCAACAACAAAGGGTTTTTAATTATTTACTGACCGACAACTGTTATATCAGTGGAGGGCCTGGTAACAACGCAGGGGTAGTATTTGAATGGTTTGCGAAGGAATTTGGAGACTTTTCAGAGCATGCTTATATAGAAGAAGTCTTGGATGAAATTTTTCAAAAAATAGAATCAATTCCTTTGGGTGCTGATGGATTGGTATTTTTACCGTATTTGCTAGGTGAGCGAGCACCTGTTTGGAATGCCAATGCCAGAGGCTCGTATTTTGGATTACACATTAATCACACCAAATCGCATTTGGCGCGTGCGACTTTGGAGGGTATTCTGTTCGGAGTGTATAGTATTGGAAAAATGTTGGCAACCTTTAGGGAAATCGATGAAATTCGGATTAATGGAAGTTTTGCTTCGCACCCTTTATGTGTTCAAATGTTATCTGATATTTTCGGTAAAAGAATTACGGCGAATCTCTCCTACGATGGTGTCGGACAAGGAATTGCCTTACTGACGCTGACGCAAATGGGGATTTTCAGAGATTTGCAAACAGCTACAGAATCATTGAATTTTGACCAAGAATGGTTACCCAATTCTGGCAATCATGCCAAGTATCAGGCGTATTATCGTTTGTTTGAAAGATTGACAAAAAAGCTTGAGGAAGAGTTTGGATATTTAGCCAAACTACGTGATTTGTAGGAAAGTAGAACCCTCTAAAAACAAAAAATCCCAATCATACGATCGGGTTGCAACTCATTTTTTCATCTTAAATCCAGTCATAAGACACTTTGTCATTTTCTGGATTGTGATTCTCGCTTTTTTGAAACGTGTGCATGTAGCGAGGGTTGTCTTGTTTTTTTGCTCTGTGTGCTCGCCAATTTGTGTGACGGTTTAATGCACTCCAACTTTGTTTTGCCATATTTTTATTTGTTTTAGTAAATAATATGAGCAAAAGTTGTTTCTGTAATTGCTTGATTAATAATTGCTTATTTTAATGAATTACAAAACACTTTTGCTTTGTATTTGAATATAAAACTACAGGTTTCTTGAAAAAGTTCAAATTATAAGAGATTATTAAATTGTTAAGGAGTAAAGACTAGCTATTGCACTTGAGATCTTTGCTTTTATTCACTTCAAATATCAACAACATGAATGCCGTAAAAATAACAGCTTTTGGTGCCCCTGAAAACATGATTTGGTCCGAATATCCAGACCCTATTTGTGGGGCAGAGGAGGTAATGATAGAAATATTGGCCGCTGGTGTCAATCGACCTGATGTATTGCAGCGCAAAGGTCATTATCCTGCACCCAAAGGAGCACCCGCAGATATTGCTGGTTTAGAAGTAGCAGGTCGAGTGATTGAGATTGGTGAAAATGTTAGTCGTTGGAAACTTGGCGATGAGGTTTGCGCTTTGGTAACTGGTGGAGGATACGCCGAAAAAGTTAATGTTCATGAGTCGGTTTGTTTACCGATTCCTCTAGGTTTTTCAATGGAAGAAGCGGCGTGTTTACCAGAAACAGTTTATACAGTCTGGCATAATGTTTTTCAAAGAGGAAATTTAAAAGCGGGCGAAGGCATTTTGATTCATGGAGGAAGTAGTGGTATTGGTACAACGGCGATTCAGTTGGCAAAAGCTTTTGGAGCAACGGTTTTTGTAACGGTTGGAAATGAGGAAAAAGGTCAAGCTTGCCTTGAACTTGGTGCAGATAGATTTGTCAATTATAAGACTGAAAATTTTGAGGAGGTTTTAAAAGATGAAAAAATCCATGTTATTTTGGATATGATTGGGGGAGACTATTTTTCCAAAAATATAGATTTATTAGAAGCCGATGGACGTTTGGTGTATATCAATGCCATGGGAGGGAAGAATGTTCAGATTGATATTTTGAAAATGATGCAAAAGCGACTGACCATTACAGGTAGTACTTTGCGTGCAAGAGAAATAAGTTTCAAGGCCAGTTTAACTGCCGAAGTTTATGAGAAAGTGTGGCCAATTTTGGAACAAGGATTGTTCAAAGTTCCTATTTTTGCGAGCTTCCCAATTCCTCAAGCAGCAGATGCACACCGACTCATGGAATCGTCGGCACATATCGGAAAAATTGTGTTGGTCAAATAGATTTACCAAAAAAGGCTGTGATTATCAATCACAGCCTTTTAAACTAAATTCCATTTAACTATGTAATTAAAATGGACTCATATTGGTGATATTTTGAAAATAGTCTTCGGGTGTTGGCAATATGCCTTTACTCAAAAACTACTCTGAAAATCTAATTGTTGCTCAACACTGAAATATATCTTGCACAAAGTTATAATTCTAAAGATAGGTTCAATGTTAAATTTATGGAAGGGTCACAAAAAAGCCAACCTCAAAGAAGTTGGCTTTTGTCGATAACTATTCTAAATGCTAAAGATATTGTAACGAATTGTATCTCGCTACGGGATTTTGAGAGAGTGCTAATTAATGTTACTATCTAAAAGCCAACTGTCTCCACCACGAACCAAGTCTTGAACCAGAAGGTTTGAAGGTGAAAATTTGCGTTGGTTTTTGTGTCAAGGTTTCGAGATAATGCAGGAAAAGGCGATTGGCTTGATGTTGCCAGTCGATAAATTCGTTTTGAATGCTTTGATGTTGAGGTAAATAGGCTAAGAATTTAGAAAAATCAAATTCTGTTGCCGCTATTCCAGCGCCAGCACGTTGCCCGTCGTGCGCGTTTATCATTTGCTCGATATGATTAGGTACAGGAACCATCATAATAGGCTTGCCCAAATACATAGCTTCACAAACTGATTCGAAACCAGCTGTACATACCAACCCCGAACAATTTTCCATCATGGTCAAAAATTTCTCAGCGTTTACCTGATGAAATGTGAGGTTTTCTCTTACTACCCATTCGTCCGAAAAATCTAGATTATTCCAAAAACAATGGATTTGCACATCGCGATGATTTTCGTGCCAATTGGCAATGTCTTCCGCCAATTTGTGATGTGTGATGTATGCCAATACAAACGGTTTACTTGTTGGGTTAAGTTTTTTTACTTCTGTACGTAATAGTGGTGGCACAACCGCAATATTGCGGTTTAGGTCATTTTCCATTTTGTCAAATGACAACGCCAACTTTTGAGCACTTCCTAAAGCCGTTACTTTGGTATTGAAGTTGAGTAAAAAACGGTCAAACCAATGTTTTGATATATTATCAAATTGCTCATGCAGCAACAAATACTGATGCGCAATGCAAATACAAGGGATATTGGGACGATATGTACTGAAATACAAACCACAAATCATTTCATAGAAATTAATTACAGCATCGGGCTGATAGTAATCAATTTGCTCTTTCAGATACTTTACACTATTGCAATACAAAGGAAATTTGAGAATATGAGTGCTAATCGTATCCCAAACTCTCAATGCCTTTCCTTGACCATAAACGAGCGATGGACTAGGAAATGTCTGAATAGGTGCTTGAATAGACTCTTGGAAAAAAGCAGGTAAATTTTGATTATTCCCTTTGCCCACCAATACTGCTACAACTTCGTGACCTGCCGAAGTTAATATTTCAGAAAGAGAGATCGCCTGAGTCAAGTGACCTCTTCCTTCGCCTTGTACAACAAACAGAAATTTACTCATTTCGTGGCTTTTGGTATCATGCTTATTGGGATAAGCATTAGTTTTTGTTCTCGTTTAAAATCAATTCGTTGGTATCTTCTTCGCTTAAAAGCAATGCTTCGTTGGCGTAATACATCAATTCCCATATTCCTGCATGAGTTTCGATGAGTGCACTCAATGATTCAACCCAGTCTCCTGAGTTCATATAGGTTACTTCGCCAATGGCTTTAATTTCTGGTTTGTGGATATGCCCACATATAATGCCTTCACAATCGTTTGCTAGGGCTAATTCAGCTAGTTTTTCTTCAAAATCCGACACATGATTGACGGCTTTTTTGACTTGCTGTTTGATTTTTTGAGAAAAGGAGTAGTATGGCATACCTCTCCATGCGCGATAACGGTTATAGAGCTTATTAAGGCCCAGAAGGAAGGTATAGCCTATATCGCCTAGGTGTGCCAACCACTTCATATTGGATGTCACGGAGTCGAAAATGTCCCCGTGCGTGATAAAAAACTGCTTTTTCCCAGATTTAAGAATATAGTCTTTTCGGATACTAAATTGCTTTCCTAATTGAAAAGGAATAATCTGGTCAAGAAAATCGTCGTGGTTGCCTCGTAAATAGATTACTTTGGTTCCATGTTCTTCAATCATTTTGAGTACTACTCTAAAAAATGCGGTATGCTTCTTTTTCCAAGAACCTCCTTTTTTGAGTTGCCAGCCGTCGATAATGTCGCCATTCATGATAAGCGTGTCGCATGAAGTTGATTTTAAAAATGCCACAACCTCCTTCGCTTTTGCCCCCTCAGATCCTAAGTGTAAATCTGAAATAATAATGGTTTTATATTGAGCTGGTGTTTTCATATATCTATCTATTCCAATTCAAGCAGACAGAAACGATATTTCGGGATAGTCGTTTAGTGCATTTTCTGCCTTGTTTTAACTATGACCAAAATTGAGGAATTACTTTAACCTTATGGTTGTGTGTATATTATGCTTTTGTTAATTGTTGTAATGGAGGCGATAACGAAAGAAAACCAACAAATTAGCCAATGAAAAATGGCAGGTTAAATAGAGGAAGACCAGAAAGGATTGGGAAATACGACTGGCTAATCTGTTGGTATAATTTTGTAATAATGGATACTCGGTTTTGTTTCTTTTTAGGCGTTGGCAAAAAGATACCCTACACCTTTGATGGTTCTGATGTAATCATCACCAATTTTTTCACGAATTTTACGGATATGTACATCAACTGTTCTTTCAGTCACGTGAATACCTCTACCCCAAACATTAGAAAGAATTTCGTCGCGAGAGTAAACTTTGTTGGGATTGGTGACGAAGAACATCAATAAATCAAATTCCTTTTTCGGCAATACCCAAGAGTTGTTATTTACCGCAATAGAATAATTTTGTTTGTTGATAGTCAAATCCTCGATAACGATTTTTTCGGTACCAGTTCCCTCGGCTAACTCACGTTTCAGCATGGCTTTAATACGACTCAACAAGGCTCTTGGTTTTACAGGTTTGATAATGTAATCGTCAGCACCGATGTCAAAAGCAGCGATTTCAGAATATTCTTCAGCACGAGCGGTCAAGAACAAGAGATACGTTTTGTTTAATTCTGGCATTTGCTTGATGATACGTCCCGCCTCGATTCCGTCCATAATCGGCATCATAATGTCCATCACAATCAAATCAGGGATATGTTGTTTGGCTTTTTCTACTGCAATTTTTCCGTTTTCAGCCGTGAATACCTGATACCCCTCGCCTTCAAGGTTGTATTGGAGTAATTCTAAGATATCTGGGTCGTCATCAACTACCAGTACTTTAAGAGAAATGTCGATCATAAGTAATTAATCTAGGACTAATAATGTTGTCGTTTGAGATGATAAGAAATTGGGCTTCTCAAAATTTGACACAAACTTATCAACCAGAAATTACCTCATCGTTACTCTTATATTAAGTGTAGATTAACATTTTTGAACGGTAAATTATTGGTAAAGAATTTATAAAATCGAGTGGGAGTAAAGTCTCTTATATTTATGATTATAGTTTGAAAATTACAACAACAAAAGGTTCAAGTCGGAGACTTGAACCAAAGGTGTGATTTTATTTTTTACTTATTCATTACTTCCTTTATAGGTTTGCCAACCTTATCATTGGGTGCAAACTTTTCACCCAAAAACTTAGCAAGCGTACTGGCAAACTGTGTTTGATAGTACTGCCCAGCCGTTTTTATCTCACCTTTTGCAGGGGTATCTGGCCCTAACACAGCAAACCATATTTGATCAGAATAGGCAGTTCTAAAACCATGATCTGTCCAACCTGATTTAGGATATTGTCCACGTCCATGGTCAGACGTAATGATAAGGGTTGTTTTGTCTTTGTATTCGGGCATTGACTGAACCGTTTTCCAAAGATCTGCCAAATAGCGGTCAAAATTGTTTGCAGCTTTCAGATAGGCATCATAATTACCTGCATGTGCATAGTCATCTGTTTCATCAAATGCCATAAAAAGTACCTTCGGCTTTTTGTTTACAAGGTATTCTTTGGCAAGATAATAGGTAATGAAATCGTGACGGTCGGCATTGGCGCTCGGAGTGCTTTCCTGAATTTCGTTGAGTAGTTTTTCTCTTGGATTTGGATTTTTTACCAGTTCCTTTCCTGAATTTACAGGGATTTTACTTCTTTTTTCATTGATAATAAAAGGGAAACAATCCCACGTAGAAAAAGCAGCAATTTTGCCTTTGTAGGCAGGTTTTTTATGTAAAAACTCCAAAACGGTTTCATTTGGATTGTCGATATGGTCGTTGCTGGTAATGCGCTCGTCGTCGGGCGCACCTGTCAGTATTTCATTGTAACCAGGATACGAAAACCATTGTTGGTTGGTGATATTGACAAAATTATTATACTCACGATTGCCGTAAATTTGCCCTTTTGAAGCAATGGTATTCCACAAAAATGGTAATAGTTTCGCACGACTAGCTTGTGGTGAACCTCCAAATCGGTCGATTAAATCGCGTTTACTTTTGGTGTATTTTTCTTGATTAAGCAGTGCCGTATCTAAGCCATTAAATACTTCTAGCCAGCGAAATCCATCGGTGGTAATCAAGATAACCTTTTCGGTTTTGTGTTGAGCTTGCGAGTAAAAAGTACCCAATAATAGGAGGAGGAATACGCATATTTTTTTCATTTATATAAAGGTTTTTGATTTGTTGACCTAAAGCATTTTATTTCGGCTAAGTAGCAGGAAAGATTAAATTAATAGTATATCTGATATGGTATTTGACGAAAGCCTTTTAATTATGATTATATTCTGATAACTGATATACAATTAACCAATAACGTCTTCTTACCTATACTTGTGTAACGAGAAAAGCTAATAAAAGTTTTTTGTAAGAATCTAAAGGTTGTACCTCGCAGTCGGTAAGTTTAGCTTGTTCATCCCAAGCTCTTAGTTGCAAGCTTTTTTTGAAAAGAGGATGTTTTTCAAAGGCCTCCGCTTCATCTGGAGTCATGACGCCTCCTTGGTATTTGAGGGTTGTTTTACTTGCTTCCGAAAGTTGCTCGTAATACTTGGGATGCTTGAAGGTTAAATAGCGTTTGGCTTGCACATGGCTTTTGACCAACATAGCCATGCTTTCAGGTAAACCTTTTGAAACCAAAAAATCTGCCCCAATAACCTCATGTCTCAAATGCCCCATCCCTTCCATATCCTCGGACTCCTGCATAGGAAGAAGATGTCCAATATCATGAAAAAAAGAAGCTAAGACCACCAAAGGTTCTTCGTTGGCATCCAGAGCCAATTGTCCAGCTTGTAAGCTATGCTCAAGAATAGTGACTGGTTCGCCAATATATTCGTTGCCACCTTGTTGGTCAAACAAAGTGAAAATTTCCTCTACGATTTGTTCTGGGTTGTTTTTCATGTTATTAGTGTGTTGTGAGTTAGCTAATCGTGAATTGGAGAGTAATTTTTATTTCCGAAATCCAACATCCCATATCCGCAATCGTACACCTCTCATTCATCATTTCAATTACCCTTAAAAAGAAAATAGTGAAGCAGGGCTTCACTATTTCTACGCATCATTAACCACTCAGTTGGAGGTTATTACTCGATAACGATTGTTATGCGATATTTTATGAACTCCCAATTTTCCTCCGACTATACTCTTTAGGTTAATGAATTCACCATATAAGAATTTAATACTATTTCAAAATCCAGAAATCATAGTTGATGTCATCTTTACCATCTGTAAATTGACGTTTTAAAGCTGCTTCAACGTTTGTTTTGTTGGTAGTAAATTCAGACTGTGGATATTGAAAACGCTTTGGAATTTTTGTACCATTACCTGTACCTGGTCCAATCAAGAAGCTTGGAATACCAGTACGACGTTGGTTGAAGAACGCTTCGTATCCAGAATTTTGAAAGAATGCTACATATTTTTGTTTCAAAATCTGAGTCAAACCATCAGCATTATTTCCTTTGTATTTCACAGTAGATTGTGTTAAATAATCCGCAGGTAATGCAGCTCCATAAAAGCTCATAGATGATTTGATACCTTGTTCATACCAGCTTTGAGCATCGCTAGTAGCCCACCCACGGTTGATACCTTCGGCAATGTTAAAACACATTTCAGAATAACTCAAAATGAAAGTGTTTTCACCTACATAGTTGCTATAATAGCGTTTACGACTCTGGAATGAATACTCGCCTTTCAATACTTTTGTTGACATATCTGCCAAATCTTCGCCTGAACTAGCACCTTCGTAAGCATTTACACTTGTCGCAGGAATACCAGCTTTGATTTTTGCTTCAGCAGGCTCTGCTACGATAAACAAACGAGGGTCGTTGTTTTCTTTCAAAATGTCGATATAGGTTTTCGACATATTTTCACGTGTTGCGTTGTTACCGAAGTTATCTGGATTACGAGGGTATTTGTTGTTGCTACTCCAAACATATTGCAAAGCATCGTCATTTGAGGTCATCAACGGATACTTCGTTGGGTTACTAATGGTGTTCGCAAATTGCTGTTTTACTTGCAAATCAGTATCATCAGCTTTTTTGCTCAAATGAATCAAAACACGCAATTTCAAGGTATTAACCGCTTTTTGCCATTTTGTCAAGTCGCCATTATAATAAATGTCTCCTGTCAAAGACTTGTCACTCGCCGCAATCAAAGTAGTAAGGTCTGCGTTAGCATCTTCCAACCATTTTAATACTTGTACAAAAACATCCTTTTGTGTGTCGTAAGTAGGTTGGTCAACCGTTAATCCTTTCAATGCATCTTTAACAGGTAAATCACCAACCGCCAAAGTCATTTTTGTATAATAATAAGCACGTAAAAATTTACCAACGGCTGCGTAAGGGTTTACAGCTTTTGCGCCAGAACGAATCGCTTCGCCTTCCATTTTTACCACGTTTTTCAAAGTAGTAAATTGTAAAGAAGCCGCAGACCAATTGTATTCGTTACTGCTATAATAGTTGTAATTAGAACAGTAAAATTGGTTACTACGCATGGCGTCGTTCCAAGCGCCTTCGTTCATATTGCTAAGAACTGTTCTGAGGGTAAGTTCTGCGGGAACTGATGTTGGTAAGTTGGGGTTTTTCTCCAAAACTGCATAATCATTACAGCTCGAAAGTAAACCAACCACGCAAAGTGCTGCTATATATTTTTTCATTGTTGTAAATGCTAAAGAATTTAAAACTGCTAAAAGTTAGATATTAGTGATGAATTGTGAGTGATGAGTTTAGAGTTCAATTTTTTGAAAATCAGTATTTGTATTTAAAAGTCATCACTCGTTACTCCCAACTCATCACTCATAATCGCTTGTTCCAAGTTTTTAGAATACTAAGTTAAGGTTAACCCCGAAACGCTTCATTGTTGGCGTTTGAAGACCTGTACTTGTACTCAAACCTGTGTATTGGTCTAAGTCTACACCTGAGTGTTTGCTATCTACGAAGTAGAATAGGTTACGACCTACAAATGAAACTGATGCTTGCTTGAATGGAGTGCGGTTCAACAAATGTGCAGGAACATTGTAAGAAATGGTAATCTCACGAATTTTAGAGAAAGTCTTACTCATCATGTTACCTTCAGATGTTGAATAATAACGGCTGATATAATCCTGTACGAAAGTTTTAATATCGTTTGAAGCAAACTTCAATTGGTTCATGTTGGTGATTGCACCAGTAGTTGGGTCATAAGTTGGCGTACCTTCTACGATTTTTACACCTTCACCAATGTATGATTTAATGCCTTTTACATCTTGCTCACGAGCAGCACCCAAAGCACCTTCTACCGTTTCGATATTACGTCCACCACGGAATGACTGACGACGGATATAGTCTTCGATTACGCCATCTACACGACCATCTAATAAGATATTCATTGACCAGTTTTTGTAACTAAACTTGTTGTTGATACCATATACCCAGTCTGGATTAGCATAACCTTGGAATGTCGATTTTGGTAGTACAATCGGACGACCACCTGCATCGTTGATGATTTGACCATCAGCGGTACGAGCATAAGCCGATACTATTACTGGGTCAATTCTGTCGCCAATGTTTAGGTTGATGTTTGAAGGGTTACCGCTTACAAAGTAGTTAGATGGCAATGAAGAAATGTTTCCGTAGATTTCTTTCAATACTTCTTTATAAGTTGACCAGTTCAATACGATATCCCATTTGAATGCTTGTGTTTTTACTGGCGTTGCTTTTAACGAAACTTCCCAACCTGTTTTTTGAGTACGAATACCGTTTACAATAGCATTGGTATAACCTGTAGTTTGTGATAAATCACGGTTGAAGATACGTGGACCATCGTTCGAGACAAAATAAGTTACTTCACCAGAAAGTCTGTTTTTCAAGAAACTTAAGTCAATACCTGCTTCAATTTGCTCGGTTGAGTTTGGTTTCAAGCTTGCATTATCCAATTTGTCAGAGTAAGAAGAAGATGGCAACAAGTTATATCCCGGAGCGATAGTATATCCAACTGAGTTAGCATAGCTTGGTCCATCATAAGATGAAGTATAGTCAACGCCATAGCCTACAGGGAACGAGCCACTTGGCGTAGAGCCAATTGTTGAACGAGTCAAACCGTCTTTTACGTTGGCATAAGAAGCACGTGCCTTCAAGAATGAGATGGCAGATGGTAATGTCACATAATCAGAAATTACAGTACTCAAACCAAATGATGGATAGAAGAACGTGTTGTTACCTTTTGGTAAAGTAGAAAGGTGGTCAACACGACCTGTTGCCGATAGGTTGATATAGCTTTTGTATCCTAAGTCAGCCGAGTAGTAAGCACTTTGTACTTCCATATCTGATGCAAAACTATAAGCCTTCACAGGACGAAGTGAGTTAGCAAAAGTATATACACCTGGTGTGTTCAAATAGTCAGTTGTTACAAAGCTTGAACGATAGCTAAAGCTACGAATGTTGGCACCAGCCCATACTTTTACATCAAACACATTGTTATACAATTTGCTATATTTCAACAAGATGTCAGTGTTGTTTTCGAATAAAGTACGTTTGTCTTCACGATAGTCACCTTTAGCTTCTTCACGACCATACGTTGTGGCAGAATAAGGCAGTTTCTCATTTCTAAACAAATCATAAGAAGTTACTGAAGTACGACCTGTTAATTCGAAATTGTCGTTGATTTTATAGTTCAATGAAGCATAACCGTAAATATCATTTTTGTAATGACCTCTTGTCCATTCGTAAGCTACAAAATATGGGTTGTTGTAACGTTGGTATTCAGCATAGATTTGTTGAATACCTTCTTTGCCTGGCTGCCAGTAGTTGCGCAATTGGTCAACATCCCAGTCTGCACCACCCCAAATTACCATGTTGTAAATCAATGAGTTTGGTCCATAGTTAACATCTGGTACGTTTGGTGTTGATTGGCGGTTGAAGTTGATGTTAGATTCCAAACGAAGTTTTTTAGAGAAATTAACACCTGCCGACATGTTGAAGTTGATAGAATTCAACTGCGTGTTTGGCACGATACCTTTTTGGTAGCTGTTTGACAATGAGAAACGTAAATCAGCTTTTTCAGTACTTGAAGAAATGGCAATGTTGTTGTTTGATTGCAAACCATCGCGCAAGAAGCGAGTTAAGTTGTTTTTACCACGAGCAATCCAAGGAGTACCTTGACGAACACCGTTTACCACTGGCGAGTCGTACTGAGGAATCAATTGACCTTCAAATTTTGGTCCCCAGATGTCGTAGTCGCCGTCATTTTTACCACCACCACGACCATCTACGAACTCATAAACTCCGTGGTCTCCAGGTCCATACAAATCCTGAACTTTCGGAATAGCGTTGAAGCCACTTTCTATCATCGTTGAAGAGTTAAACTCAACGGAAAAACCACGTTTATCTTTAGAACCTTTCTTCGTAGTAATCAAAATTGCTCCATTTTTTCCACGGAAACCATACAAAGCCGCCGCGTTTGGACCTTTCAATACCGAATAAGTTTCAATGTCATCTGCCGAAATATTCCAAGTATCAGAGTTGATAGGTACACCATCTACGATAAATAAAAGATCAGTGTTACCACGCAATACCAAGTTTGGACGACCCAAAATTTCAGATGAAGCACCAACGGTCAAACCAGCTACTTTACCACTCAACGAGTTGATAGCATTTGGCTCACGAGCTTTGATTAATTCAACGCCCTGAACTGATTGAATCGAATTGGTGAGGGTACGTTTGTCTTTCGAAATACCCAAGGCAGTTGTAACAACTTCCTGAAGCATTTTTGATTCTTGTGCTAGGCTAACATTAATAGAAGTTTTGTTGCCTACTGTAATTTCTTGTGAAGTGTAACCAATAAAACTGAAAACCAATATGTCTGTTGGCTTTGCATTGATTTTGTAGCCACCATCAGCACCAGTCGAGCTACCTTTGTCGCTACCTTTTACACGTACCGAAACTCCTGGAAGTGGAGAATTGTCGTCTGCAGCACTTACTTTACCAGTGATTTGTCCGAGTGTAGTCATTGAGCAACAAAGCACTAAAACTGGAACAAACATCGAGGTCATAAACCACGTAAAATTACGTTGAAACCTCCCTAGCATGGGTAAAAGTTTTTTCATTTGATTGTGTGTTTTGTTTTGTGATAGAGGAAAGAAATTGGGTAAAACGAATCAAGGGGTTTGAGTTTTATGGGTTAGGACAAAACCAAGGACTCGTTGAAATCTCCTTTTGAAAAACGATGCAAACCTACAATCAAAAAATAACCCCACCTTCAAGCTAGTATTAAGCTTGATTAAACTTTAGAGGTGTAATATGTGCTATATTCGTTGTTTGTGTTAGTAATGTGTTAAGTGTAGATAAATTACAGAAAATCGGCATTTTATTGCCTTTAAGTTGGGTTTTAAGCTCCCAAGAAACGTAAACCTGATTTGGTTTTTTGTTGGAAAATTTGGTTAAAATAGAAGTAAGATGATATCACCAAAACAATACAAAGTGTAGGTAAAAGCTGTGCAAAAGCATTGAGTAAGTCAAGCCAAGAAATAGGATTTTTTCCAAAATTCTTAACGAGTAATACTAGTACACTTCCTAAATATCCACAGAAATCTGCGGTGTAAAATAAGAAACCAACGTTGCCTCGTTCGTTGAGTGCTGCCAATAATCTGTCAAATAGAATGCCATTGAAAGGTACATATGCCATATATAAGCCAAGCCCGTTCCAGACCATCCACCAATAGCCCGTAATAGAGCCTCCATTGTACAATAAGGTACCCAAAAGCATAAGAAGGCATCCGCCCAGAATTAATCCATGATTAAACCACAAAGCATTTTTATGATTTTTGATTAGGAATGCTACGCCTGTCATCAAGCTAATAGCTATGCCTATGATAATTTCGGTTTCTGAAAAAATCTTGATGTCAGTCACCCCTAATTCTTGCCAAATTTCAACTCCAAAATTGTCTCGTATATCTCTAAATACAGTCATCAATACATAAATACTGACAAGTAAGACCATTCCCAGACCGTATTTTTTCATAAATTTTCGACGTTGTTTGGCAAACATCGGTACTCTTTCTACACGCTCTAATTTGTCTTGTTCATCTGGTTTTGGTACTAAATTCATACACCAAACAGATATAACTAAGGCAGGGAAAAAGCATAGCCCAACCATAAAAGGCATCCAAAACTCATCTATCCCCAAGGACAATGCCCATCTGGATACCGATTTGATAATTCCTGAAGAAACGATAAAACTAACCGCTAAGCCTGCACCTAATAAATCTGTAATTCTGCGACCTTCTAAATAACTAAAAACCAAACCGAAAATCATTCCTAAGCCCAAACCATTGAGATACATAAACATCCAATTGTCAGGGGCAGGTACAAGCGCAAACATCAATAAACAGATTTCGGAATACAAAATCATACCGATAATGTATAACAATCGCTGATGTGGCTTTACTTCTGCCACCACCTTTATTCCCATGCCTTTGGCGGTAGCATAGCCCAATACTTGAGCAACTACCAAAATAATTTTGTAGTCGATACCCCATAAGGTCAAATCTGAATAAATCGCCGCAGAAAAGGGCTTACGAAAGGCATACATACAGAAATAAGTACTAAATGCCATAGTACCCAAAAATATACCTCTAAATAAAGGAGAACTCTTTTTTAACAAAGATTGTAAACTAGCACGCATGAAAAAATGTATTTGATAAACTACAGTATGAAAGTTCAGGTGATTGAGTAAAACGACTAGTCAGAAGATTTGACTAATTCGAAAACTTTTTTTGGCAAGGATACAAATAAAACTTCTTGTTATTCAGTCTATTAATTAGGCTTAACGGACATTTAATATTTGCTTAAAAGTACTCTTGTTACCTTTGATTCACGGAGTTGGCGTTGCCATTCTGGTATATGTTTCTAGTTAATAATAAAATATTCGTCTCTTATGAAACCTATTGAGTTAGTCGTTTTTGATATGGCAGGAACTACAGTTACCGACCGCCATGAGGTAGAAGTATGCTTTATGCAAGCGGCAGCCCGTACAGGATTAAGTGTAACGCCTGAGCGAGTTTTGGCCTTACAAGGTTATGCCAAGCGACAAGTTTTTGAGATGTTGTGGGTAGAATTATTGGGTGAAAAGCACCCAGAATTGTCGGAGTATGTGGACATATCGTACACAGAGTTTTGTTCGATATTGGAAGATCATTATTTGGAACATGATATTTTCCCAACTGAAGGATGCTTAGAAATCTTCGAATATCTGAAAAGTCAAGATATAAAGATTGCATTAACAACAGGTTTTTATAGAAAGGTAGCTAATATCATTTTGGGTAAATTGGGCTGGCTAAAAGGACTCGATCATCATTATAAGAGTGATGGCTCAGGAATAATCGATGTCTCGATTACACCCGACGACGTGCTCAAAGGTCGTCCCGAACCCTTTATGATTCAGAAGGCTATGGAGGTGTTAGCTGTAAAAGATGCTCAACGTGTAATTAATATCGGTGATACTCCTTCAGACCTCAAGTCAGGTTTGCGCGCTGGGGTACGTTTGTCGTTAGGTGTAACTAACGGTACGCATACACGTAGTCAATTAAATATTCATAGAAATGATGGTTTGTTGCCTAACCTGCTGGCCTTGAAACCAATCATTGAAGAGATTTCCGAAAAGAGCTTAGCCGAGTAAGTGCTTCTGCACAACTATCTAAACAAAAATAGGTAGTAAAAACACGCTGACTGTGAGCTAAATGACAATTTTTTATTTATGCTCTATAAGCACAAAGTGAAGACAAATCACTTTGTGCATTTGACACTTTGTCCCTAAAAAACGACTAATGAAAAAATATGATTTGATTGTGGTGGGAGCAGGAAATCTTGGAACGTTCCATGCTTACCATGCTTTACAAATGGGGAAATCGGTGCTGATGATTGAAAAAGACTCAGAACCGATGGAAGCTACCGTAAGAAATTTTGGACAAGTAGTGCCCTCTGGACAAGCCCTTGATACATGGTTTGAATATGGTCGACGTTCGTTAGAGATATATCAAAATCTTCAAGACCTGACAGATATTACAGCTCGTAAAAATGGCTCCTACTATTTTGCTTCAGATGATGATGAAGCTAAGTTGTTGGAGGAGGCGCGTGCGTTGTTCAAAATTCGAGGATACGCTTGTGAGCTTATGAATAGAAAAGTTTGTTTTGAGCGTATGCCGATGCTTCAAAATGAATACTACAAACTAGGCTTGTTTTTTCCTAATGAATTTTCGGTAGAACCACGAACAATGGTACATCGTGTACGAGAAATACTCATCAAAAAATGGGGTCTTGATTTTGTAAATAATACCACAATTGTAGATTGTCAGATAAAAAATGGGATTTGTGAAGTCGTTAGCTCAAAAGGTGAAAAGTTTTATGCTGAAAAAGTAACAATTTGTAATGGTAGAGATTTCAAGGCATTGTTTCCAAGCTTGTTTGAAAACAGCGGCATGAAAGTGAGCAAACTCAATATGATGTCAACTTATCCTTTAAAAGATGTCCAAATTAAAGGAAATATCTTGTCTGGGTTGAGCATTCGTCGTTATGACAGCTTTAAATCTTGTGCCTCATATCCTCAAATATCACAACCAGAATGGCAAAAACCGTATAATGCTTGGGGAATTCACATTCTATTTAAACAAGCCTTTAATGGCTCAATTATTATTGGTGATTCTCATGAATATGCTAGTGTAAACGAAAATGCCACGCTTGATTTCGGCATTGATATGGACATCAACCAGTTGATCTTGAAAGAAGCACAACGAATTATGAAATTACCAAATTGGAATATTCAAAATTATTGGGCTGGCTATTACTCACAAACTGCCGATGGAGGTATCTACGAGCATCAACTTGAAAACAAAATTTATATCGCTACGGGCATTGGGGGCAAGGGGATGACCACTTCTCCTGGCTATGCCGAAAAGAGGATAAAGGAAGTTTTTTCTCAGTAGATAATACCACATGATTTAATTGGCTATAACTGGCAGTACGAAAGATTTTCTGTTGTTCAGAAGCGTTATTATCATAAGTATTTTGCTGTAGTGGCAACCCTTGCGGTTGTCATGTTGAGTTGGGCAACCGCAAGGGTTGCCACTACAGCAATTTTATTTTAAAACAAACAACGTAAACTTTCGTACAAGACTAATAACTAGTTCGGAATTCCGCCACGGACTAGTAATTCCTTCAGTTTCAAAACTGTTAAAATAATTAGTCCAAGACTTAGTCTTGAACTAGTTATGATGCGTGCCTTCAAATAACGGATATACCCATAACTAATAACATCACAGTACTCAATATTACCAAATCATTACCAAGTATTCAGATTTCTGAATCTCATTTAACATTCAATTAATTTTTCGTTAATCATGGGTTGAGTTTGGATTTTCACCTTTGTGAAAACAAATTTCAGAACCATGAATCGACTTTATACACTTCTTTTTCTATTTATCTCTTTTCTTTCACAAGCACAAGATGGGGTATTTTTAACAGCTGAAGATTTTATCGAAAATAAAGTCTATCGCCCCGAAGATTCCAAAATTCACGAACGATTTGCCACTATAAGCATAAAGAATAATGGTTCAAAAATCATCTATTCTTCCGATAATGCCTATGGATATAAGTTCAAGGGTAGACAATGGCGTTTCACCGAAAATCGAACTTATGAAGTAGTTTCAACCGAAGGACTGTGGGTTTACCGAGTCCAAAATGCGACCGATTTGAGTTCTTTTTCCTATTATTTTAGCGATGGTGCTTATGGTGAAGTAAAGCCCTTGACAAGACGTAATATCAGAAACTGTTTTTCTTCCAACTTAAAACTGATGGCAGTCTTAAATAAACTTGACTGGCGCATGGATTTGTTTCAGCCAACCAATTTTAGACATTTGCCCCTCATCTCAGCACTATTTGTTCAAGTTGTGGATACTTTCAAGTGAGGATCCACCATTTATTAATAACTTTTTGCACTTATTGCAGAAAAGATTTGTAAAATAGAGACAACAAAAATAACTTTTCCTAGAAAATAAAACTATCGGAAACAATTAGTGTTACGATTGTGTCTTATGCTTTGTAGGCAATTTGTATATTTGTTGTTATGAAGAAAACGTACTTTCCTGTTTTAAGCATTGCTGGTTCTGACCCTTCCTCTGGCGCAGGAATTCAGGCAGATTTGATTACCATTGCAGCACTGGGTGGTTACGCCTGTACAGCGATTACTGCCATTACAGTTCAAAATACCCTAGGAGTGAGTGGTATTTATCCTGTACCAGCACAGGCGGTTAGAGAACAGGTAGAGGCAATTCTAACAGACATTAAGCCCCTCGCCATCAAAATTGGTATGTTACACCGATTTGAAATTGTCAAGGAGGTGGTCGATATATTGAGTCAGTTTCCTAAAGTACCTATCGTGCTTGATCCTGTGTTTTTATCATCTAGTGGTCACCCATTGCTGGACGAGGAAGGCATACAGTTGATGATTGAGCAACTTTTTCCGTTGGTAACCGTGCTAACACCCAATCTTACAGAGGCGAGCTGGCTACTGGGGAAAGAAATCAAAGAAAAAGATCAAATGCCAGAAGCAGCTAAGGAGCTTTTGAAATTTGGCGCAAAAAGTGTTTTGCTGAAAGGTGGACATCTAGAAGAGGAAGTACTGTCAGATTGTTTGGTCAAATCTTCTGGAGAAATATTCTTTTTAGACCACAAAAAAGTAAATTCCAACAATACCCATGGTACGGGCTGTACATTATCGTCGGCGATAGCAGTAAATTTAGCACAAGGATTTAGTGTAGAATACGCAGTCGAACGGGCAACAGAATACGTCGTTAAGTCCATCGAAGGAGGAAAAGATTATCAACTAGGAGGAGGAAATGGTCCTTTGAAGCATATTTGATAAAATAAGCTAGATTGTGATTTAGAAAAATATTTCTAAATCACAATCTAAACTCATTGAGTCTAAAGAAACCAACTTATTTGAGTTCATCAAATAACCTATAAAATATTTCAATCATTTGTTTGTAGAATAACATTGTCAAGCAAAATTCTTATAGGGATTCCAAACCTCAATACTGGGGTACACCGCACAAATACCAAGATTATCGTGAACAAAGGGAACATAATAACTCCGAGCTTTATTGTTTTCATTCGTTCCCATTAAAACACCTATTACGTCGTTGTTTGCTCTACTAAATACCAAACTTCCTGATTCACCAGGTTCAGAGAAAGGACTGGCAGATAAAGAGGTTACTTCGGAAAGTCCTGTAAAAGCGTATTCATTATCACCAAAGCTAACCAAGTACTCTTTATCGATAAATAACTGACTAACTATCCCTTGTTTGGTTGAGCCGTTATTGGTAACCATGTACACCCTTTCGCCTTCTTCGGCCATTCGAATTTCTCCGGGTACTGTTTTATCATCTAAGAGCCTTCTCCAATAAGGTCTTGCATCTGGGGCTAGTTTAAATAAGGCAACATCAAGATAGTTTGTACTTTCGCTATTTATCTCTATCCAACATTGAAGTGAGCCTACTACAATTTGTGAACCAGACTTGCATATTTTATCTCCCATTTTACATTGTCCCAGATTTGCCAATACATGATTATTGGATATTCCAAAGATTTCATCTCCGCCAAAAGTAAAAAAACCGCCTAATGTTCCCGGATTAGTTGTTCCTCTTCTAATTATCCGCATTCCATTATAAATATCGCTCATTTCAGTATTTTTTTGGAATTATATAAATGGAAAAAGGTAACATCTACCGCACAAAACAGCCCTATACGCCAAGCATTATCTTTATATTCATTACCTGCAACATTCACAGTTCTGAGCGATGGCGTATAATTTACCCCTGCTCCTATTACCAAAGGCGAGTTCTTGAAATGCCTCATTACAGAGAACCCTGGTGAAAGCAATTGCTTAAAGGTAACATTGGGGCTAGCTTCTTCATCTTCCTTGCTATTTAATCGGTAGTTCAGCACAGCACCAAAATCTAAAAATTGCAAGAAAAGATTAGTACTTGAAAAACTCTTAGTTGAACCCTTCTTTTTGTTTCCAATGCTAAAATCTATACCCATTGGCATAAAAGCAGATATTGATGCGGCTTCAGTATTTGTTTTAGTTATTTTCTCCCAACCTCCAAAAATACCTGGATAAGCACTCAATGATATACTAAATGAATGGGTGTTTTTTAGTTGATATAAATTTTTTGGGATTAGTTCTTCTAAGGCTGTCTTTACTTCGTCGGCTGTTTTGGCATTAATGATATTTATCATAAAACTACCATAGATGTGTAGTTTAGTTATTACATCAGTTATTTTGTTCTGTGTATCAATTAATCGCATGATGCCCAACGTACCATCTACCACATCTCCATATTGTTTATTGGCCACGCCTTCGGCTATTTCAGATATGGCTGTGTAATATTCCTTACTGTCCTTTTTAAAATTTATAAGTTTTTCAGTATCATCCCCGTTATTCTTAATAAGGTACGATAGTATATCTACACTTTGTTCTGTCAGTTGAAAGCTTAACTCAAATAGCTTTCTGCTATCTTCAAAACTCAGTTTACTTTCTGTTTGATTCTCCCCGCCATTAATCATGGTTTGATAAGTACTTATCAACGAGATAGTCTTTTTGAATAGGTTGGCAAAATCGTCTACCTCTGCATTTTTGTTGTCTAATAATTTGGTTATAATGTTATTGCTATCATTACCTAAAGCAAATGCTAGTTCTTTTTGGTGCTTAGTATATAATAATTTGATAAATGCTTTCCAAGCATCTGTATCCATTTGTTTAAATCCCTCTACACTTACAGGCTTATACGTATCATTATCTTTCATTACGCCGCCTGCTTTTAATAGTATATCTGTCAATACTATGGCTTGTTTAAAAAAGGGTTGTGGGCAACCCTTATCTTTTTCTAAGAGGTAGTCAGTACTTAAATCACTAACAGAATTTACTAAGTGCTTCTTGAGGTATAAATCATAAACCAATTTGCTACCACCTGATATAATTGGTGCCACTTGCTTACTGTCTGTATCGCTTACTTTTGCTTTATCTAAAAGTAATTTTACAAACGATTCTTTTTGTAAAGCCAATGGTACATTTCGTAAGTCTTCCTGAAAGGCCGATTTCCACTTATCGCCAAACCTTGCCATGCTTAGGCTTTGTTCTTCATTAAAAGCTTTTAGGGTTCCTAAGGTTTGGGGTATCAGTTCTTTAATAATTTGTACTGAATCTAGCTTATCATACCATCCAGCCAAATATTTTTCTACCA
The DNA here is from genome assembly GCF_030056655.1 of Flectobacillus rivi. Taxonomy (NCBI): domain Bacteria; kingdom Pseudomonadati; phylum Bacteroidota; class Cytophagia; order Cytophagales; family Flectobacillaceae; genus Flectobacillus; species Flectobacillus rivi. Next base: position 213,811 of record NZ_JASHIE010000003.1, on the reverse strand, counting down.
ATTGCTCTTTTGCTCTGCTAATGGTAAAGTCAACTATACCATATATTATTTGTGTTTCTGGAAAGGCAAAATTTGTTGAATTATCACCTGAGGTTCCATCAATATTTTTATCTATTTTTTGCTGTTCTGCAAAAGCACCAAATTTTTCAGGGACATCAGCAATTATAGTTTGGTCGACATCATCATGATTCATTATATAAAGGATATATCTTAATTCCTTTTTAGCTTCTTCTTCTTTAAGTTGTGTTTCAACTAAGCTTTCCTTTATAGTAACAGTATCATCTGTATGCTGAGTATTATTTTTTGGAGGGGTTATTCTATTTGCAGGTGGGCTGGGTTGATTTCCTACACCTGTGGGGGCTTTACCTGAGTTAGTCTTTGGGGTTTCGTGGATAACGGGCTGATTACCAGTATTTTGCTTGGTCGCTGTTTGGGGTAAAAGTTTTTTGTATAATGCATTAAACGCTTTATCATTTTCACTTACAAGTTGCTTTTTACCCCTATAGTTATCAATTTTTAACTTTAAAGTGGTGTCATTGATGTTTGCATCGTTTTTTTTGATAACCTCAATTTTTTTAATAACCTCTGAAATATACTTTGCTTCGTTCAGATAATTAGTCTGGGCATATATGCTTGTATTTGCAATGATGCACAAAAGTGCAATAAGAATGATGTGCTTTTTCATAGTGATATAGAGATTTTAGTAGAAAGAATATAAACCAAATTTATGCGGGCTGTGATGTTCCACCTTTGGGTACTTTAGGATCGGTACTTACTAAAGCTTGTTGTTGCTCAGGAATATACTTTTTGATGAAGCCCTCAATAAAGTCTGTGCCAGCGTATCCAATCCCTATAAGGGTCATGATTGTTCCTTTCAAGTTTGTGTCAAAGAAATTGTCTTTAAATTCTGATAAAGAGACTATTCCCAGTATCCCAGCCACAAAACCTATAATAAGACTTATAACAAACCTAGTAGTTTGGAACATTTCGGTAAGCGTGACATTTTTATTAGAAGCTTCGTCATTTAGCTTTTTAAGACCTACAACAAATCGTACCATTTGCCCAACTAAGCCTAATAGACCTCCAATAAGTAATTGCAAGAGAATTTCTGATGTTGTTGTCATAGCGCATAGCGATTGAAAATTTTGTATTGAATTATTAAATACACTCTCTGACATAGGTCTCAAATAGTACAGATTGTTAAGCCTTCATAAGTGATAGTCTAAGTTATTGATTAAGTATTAGTTATGATGAAAAAAGGAAGAATATCTAACCTGTTTTTTATTTTATGGTAGTAAATGCAAGCACTTGAGCGTCATTAAAGGAATGAATGTTGGTTATTTTGAGTTTCTTTATTATTCAGTTCAAAAATTCTACATCATCATCAATACAGGGTGAATAGCTTTTATCTTAATAGACTACAGAAAGGCCGAATGGAGATTTGTATCTTATCATGAGTTCTATCTTGCCATTTCACTAAATGCTTGGAGCTTTAAGTCTAGTTTTTTACAGGTATATGACAAATTGCTATGGATTCTATAATATCCTTATCAAGTATATGTTACGGAAAAATGTTACTTTGATATGGTGCAGAAAACAAATAGGGGTAGTCTTTTTATTTTAAGAAACGTGTCAAAAATCAAAAATGAATTAATCATATACAAATGATTATTAGTGCAGAAAATAATTGTTATTTATGTTAAATTATTTAGTTTTGGGTAATTGTTTCAACCAACCATAATTAATAAATAACAGTACATTTCTAATGAAGTAGTTCCTTGCACCAATGATTTTTATTGGAAAATAGGTATATACTTTATTGACTTTTAAACTAAAACTATGAAAGACAACTACCCTTTACTTAGAGAAAGAGTGCAATCCTCTATAATCGACTTAGTGTTCATAATCATCCTAATGTATCTTTTGACCCATCTTTTCAGTATTTTTAAAAATGTTCCTGACGAGATTCGTTTAAGTGCATTTCTTTTATTATTTGGAGGTTATGAACCAATATGCACCGCATTTGGCGCCACCTTAGGGCACTATTTAACTAGAATTAGAGTTCGCAAGCTCGCGGACACATCTCAACGTATCAATATTCTACAATCTTTCATTCGCTATCCTATAAAAGTTGCTCTTGGAATGTATGCTTACCTTTCTATTTCAAGAAATCCACAAAGAAGAGCTATTCATGATTTGGCAGCAGGAAGTGTTATGATCAGAGTGTAAGCTTAGACATTGAAAGAGTTTTCAATCATAAATTTATCTACAACTATAACTTATATTATCATGTTCAAAAAAACACTCTATTTTCTTACCTTAATTTCCTTGAACACTTGTCAATCAACCACTTCAAATCATTCTCATGGAACAGTGGATAGTCTTATCAAAGGATTTAAACGCTGAAACCAAATACTAGAAATATGGAAGTGTCAACCTCTCAAAGAGAAGTTGATGAGCATGACTAAAAAGTTATTACGATAACAAGAGATTGATAGAGCATACATCTATCAATCTCTTGCTGGTATTATTTTATTTTACTTTCCTGACCGTAATTAAGGTTTGCAAAACAACAGAGAGTATTACAAAAAACAAGCCCACATAAAATGAAGTGTTGACGTCCTTGCCTTCATCGAAGAAGAGAAATGCCATAATGATAGCATAAATCGGCTCCAGATTGAAGGTCAAATTTACAGTGAATGCAGGTATCTTTTTCAGAACTTCAGCAAATGAGACGTATAATCCAACGGTGCAAAAAAGAGATAGAAATAGTAAATAAAAAGTGTCCTTAGCACTAGGAATGATACTTTCTGCTGGAAAATAGTTTAAATATAGTGGCAACAATAAGCCAAGAACAACCGTCCCTCCAAGCATTTGATAATAATTAATTAGCTTACTATCGTAATTGCTCACTAATCTTTCATTATAAATGGTGTACAGCGCAGCAAATGCCGAAGACACCACCCCAAAAGCAATTCCCAACTGATTGGATGTATCAAAATGAAAGATGAGACTAATGCCCAATAGCGTTATTCCACTCAGCAACATTTCAGAGACGACAAAGCTCTTTTTGTCAATAATAGGCTTGAATAGTGCCGTAAAGAAGCTTGTCAAACTGTAGCATACCACTCCAACCGAAATATTAGAGTACTTAATACTTGCATAGAAAAATATCCAGTGTGTCGTAATAAGTAATCCAACTTTAGCAATATCCAATTTTTCTTTGAAACTGATTCGAGTACTTACTTTGAAAAGCTTTAAAATAACGAAGAGAAAAACAGAAGAAAAGAAAACTCGATACCATGTCAACAATCCTTCGTTTAAAGTGATGAGTTTGCCGAAAATGCCAGTAAATCCAGCAAAAACTACTGCTAAGTGTAGCAATAAATATGATTTTTTCATAACAATGCCTTTCTTGTTCATTTTCAGAACAAGATTTATTAAAACGTTAAAATTTTATCGAAATGTAAAAGCATAACAAATCATCCAATCTACAAATTGGAGTTATACTTCTTTGAGAATCGAAAGAAATATTAAGCGATTGGAGGCGAAAGACAACTGTTAGGAATCATATTTTGGTTTTATTAAGCCACAAATATAACCGAATACGGCATACAAATGGATAAAGTTTAGGTTAAATTATGAATTCATATTTTTCAAACTCCGATTGAGAGTCCGAACTGAAATACCTAAATAGGCTGCCATTTCTTCTTTTGAAAGTTGAATTTCTTGCTTAGTTTGAAGTTCAAGAAGTTTTGATAGGCTATGTTCTACAGTGTATAATTGTTGAAATGAAGCTCTGCTCGACGTGTTTACGATTCTCTCAGCAAAGGCTTCAAGTAGTAACTTGTTTAAATTCAAGTCTTTACTTAATAGCTCTTGAAAATAGGCACTAGGAATAACAAAAGCCGAAACACTCGTGATAGCCTCAATATTACACAAACAAGGCATTTGCCGAATACTTTCTATTTCTCCGACGATTTCCCCTTTTCCCAAAAACTCTACAATAAACTCTTTGTCATTCTCTTCGTTAAAAAAACATTTTGTAAAACCGCTTTGAATAAGCATCACATTGGGCGCTGATTGGTCTTGGTAAAGTAATTTTTGACCTTTTGCAAATGACTTTAGGACAATATTATGGCGATTTTTCTCACTGTCGTATATGCCTTGAATGAAGTCTAAAAACTTTTGATTGGTTCGTAACATCTTGACTTGGGACAAATGTCCTTTTTAATGTTTTCTCTTCTTCAGATTTTTGCCAAAGAAAAACAAAGTTAGCGGAAAAGGCTCTAAAGATTGGTACTAACCAGTCTGCTGAATGGAAAAAATAAGTCTTTGAGACAATTTTAAGTCAAAAATCAATGAAACAATTAATTAACTTAGAGGAGTGGGATAGAAAGGAACATTATCTTTTTTTCTCAAAATTTGAAGAACCATTTTACGGAGTAACAGTAAAAATAGACTGCACAATTGCCTATCAAAAAGCGAAGGAGAATGGAAAATCGTTTTTCTGGTATTATTTGTATCGTTCTTTAAAAGCAGCCAATGAAATAGAAAATTTTAGATATCGAATCATTGACCATAATCCTTACTGCTTCGACGTTATAAACGCTTCTCCAACTATTAGCCGGCCCAATGGTACTTTTGGATTTGGGCATGTTTATTATGATGAGTCAGAAGAACAGTTTTATCAAAACGCGAAGAATGAAATTGATAGAGTTCATAGTACTACTGGATTAATGCCTGCTGTCTCGGGTGAGAACTTGATTCATTATTCTGCCATTCCCTGGCTTGATTTTACGTCAATATCTCATGCAAGGAGTTTTTCTTTTCCAGATAGCTGTCCGAAAATATCTTTTGGCAAAATGATAGAAATGAATGGACAAAAAAGTATGAGTGTTTCTATTCATGTACATCATGCCTTGGTAGATGGCTATCACGTAGGTCTATATGTAGACCGTTTTCAGGCATTGATGAATGAATAGAGATATTGGTGAGTAAGAAACATTGGTTTTTATTTATTGTAATGGTAAGTTTTGGATTTAGAGTCGTTTTTGTCTCAAGAATTGAATGATATTCAGTAAATTAGAGGAGTATAAAAGCTTAGTAGTAGCTTTTATGCTTCAACATTCACATACAATTATATTAAATGAAGACAAACGTACTTACGTCGATTGCTATTTTACTATTTGCCACTTTGACAACTTTTGGACAAGGATGTTTTTTAAATGGAAGTTCGTCAAATCTTGGGCAAACTACCAAGTTTTCGGGCAATCCCAATTTTGACCAAATCAACACTCAAGAGTATTATTATCTTGTCCAGAAGTTTGGAGTATCTCCTGATTTATACTATCTACAAGATGGCGATACTCCCAATGCTTACGCCACCCCTAAAGTTTCAAATCCCAATCTGCAAGACGGAACTGTACTCATCGGCTTTTCGCTTATCCAACAAGAGTGCTTGCAGTCTTCGTCGGGCACTTGCAGCGCAATTCCGATTGTGATGGCGCATGAGTTTGCACATATTGTCGATTTTAAATTTGGGACAGGTTTGTCTGGAAAACATAAAGAATTGTTTGCTGACTATTTGGCTGGCTGTTATATGTATTTCAGGTCTGTCGAGTTTAAAACTACATTTGTGCAAGAGGCTGCACTTTCGTTTTTCCAAAAAGGCGATTATTCCTTTAATAGCCCACAACATCATGGAACCCCCAATCAACGCTATAATTGTCTCATGAATGGCTATCAATTGGCATATAATATGAGTATGAGAGGACAACATCTGTCACTGCAAGGCGCGGTTAACGCTGCGATTCAGTACGTTAGGCGCTTTTAAATTCTTTCTGAATTCAATGTAAGTAAGAATACGTCATTAGATAATAGAATATTCGTTATTTGAAGGTGCTCATAATCAAAATGTTATAGTAAAATATTGCCTCAGATATACTATTAGTTTAATCCTTTTTTAGTAATAGGAAAGATTAAATTGATAATATATCTGCGGTACATAGTGATAGTATCCTTCTGATTATGAGTTTATTCTGATAACGAATATACTGTTACCTAATAACTCCCTTATACCTAATGTAAAGTATTGATAATTAGGCAAATACATTTACAACTCACAATTCAGCATTCATACTCAATTTCCTATGCAAAAGGTGAAGAAATATTTTGAAAGTATTGGCTTTGGCGGGAGTGATCTCGAAAAAATACTCCATACATTTGAGTTACGCCATTTCAAAAAAAATGAATTTATCGTAGAAGAAGGCAAAGTAAGCCGATATATTGGCTTTGTTGAAACAGGAATGTTTCAGTACTATGTCATGGTGGATGGCGAAGAAAAGACATCCTATATTTCCATTGAAAATACCTTTTTTGCCTCAGTATTGAGCTTTATTAGTGAAGCCCCCGCTCGTGAGAATATCAAAGCGCTTGTAGATGGCAGTATTAGTACGGTGACTAGAGAGAATTTAAAAATGTTGGTGAACGAAATTCCTGCTTTTAAAGATTTTTATATTGGTTTGCTCGAAGCCAGCATTTGCGGAATAGACGCCAGCCGTCATGATTTGATTGTCATGACAGCCGAGCAACGATATGAAAAGCTTCTAACGAATGAGCCTCATTTGTTACAACAAATACCATTACAGCATTTGGCGTCTATGCTTGGCGTTACACCTCGTCATCTGAGTCGAATCCGAAGTAAAATTCGTTGATTTTCTCTTTTAGACATTTGTCCAGTAGAAACAAAAGTTGAGTCCTGAAATTTGCATTATCAATTCACAAATAAACATGCAAATTCACATGAAACAAGTAACAATTCTTCTATTGGTATTTTTATCAACTACAGCTTTTTCTCAAAGCAAATTCTCCAATGACGAAATCAGCATCAACGGATTTCGTAACCCTTCTATTGGTGTTGAATATCGCCACAAACACATTTCCGTACACGCAGGTTACTATATCACGGCATTCGAATCGGGAGTTACGACAAAATTCCTTAAAACGGGTGTAACCGCTTGGTTTTTACCTGTTGGAAAAAAAGAAAATCCTTCCTCATTCTATGCTGGCGTTTCTTTCTTGAGAGGAATCAATTTGGAGTATAAAGACGAAAATGCTTTAGGTATGGAAGTCGGTTTTCGCTGGATGGTTTGGAAAGGACTCAATCTTCGCATTGGCGCAATTGGCGTAGCAGCCAAGGGGCATGATTTCAAAATCAATCCTACGCCTGGTATTAGTTATTCCTTTTTCCTCTAAACTAGGCGGTCATGATTTCAATTTTAGGCACAGGACAATCTGGGCTTGCGGTGTTGCAATTGTTGCTTCAACGAAACCCCAAGGAAGAAATATTAGTCGTAAATCGCTCAGGGAAATCTCCCATGATTCTACCAGAAAATGTACAGGTAATAGCGGCAGATGTCACCAATCGAGTAGATGTGGAGGCAATTGCTCAAAAGTCAACGCTTATTTTTAGCTGTACTGATATGCCTTATCAGGACTGGAAAACGTTTTATCCTGCCACCGCAGAGGCTTTGAGATATGCGCTTCGGAAAACTACAACGAAGCTGGTTTTTGCAGATAATCTCTACTCTTATGGCAATACCTTTGGCATAGAAATGAAGGAGGAAATGGCTCATGTTGCACAAACTCAGAAAGGAATTATACGGGCAAAAGTTATCGAAAAACTTCTGTATTCTGGGGAAGATTTTAATGCGAGAGTTGCTTTTGTGAAAGCCTCAGATTTTGTGGGTCCACACATTCATAAAGGACTTTTTGGAACTGATTTTTTGAAAAGTATTTATGATGGCAAAACAATTATGCTGTTTGGTAATATAGCTGAGCCTCACAGTTTTACTTATCTGAAAGACTTTGCCATGGCAATGGTCAATGTCGGAACTGCTGACGATACTTTTGGGCAAGTGTGGCATGCACCAAATGCCCCTGCCTTGAGTATCGACAAATGGGTGCATCTTTTTGAAGTAATTGGCAATAAGAAGATCAAGAAAAGAATCATGCCCAAATTTGTCCTCAGACTTGCAGGTATTTTTAGCCCTTTTATCAAAGAACTTTATGAAATGGCCTACCAGTTTGAACAGCCTTTTGTGGTGAATCATGACAAATACGTGTCCCGTTTTGGTAATCATGCTACTTTCCCTTCCGAAATCGTTAAAGAAACCCTTGATTGGTATAACTCAAAAAATGAATAATTACTTCAAAATAATCGGAATCTTGCTGGTTGCGGGCGCAACAGCCTTGTTGATTCCTTACACAGTACTCACGATGATTTTTGAATATCCTGATATTCTCAGAAAAGATACGGCTACCATTCTTACCAAATTTCATGAAGGAGGAAGTAGGCTCATTTGGACTTGGTTTGCTTTTGCCATAACGGGTATTCCGCTGATACCAGCGTATATTTTGTTGGGTCAAAAAATCGAAAATAAATCATCTTTGGTTCGAATCGCTACCACAATTGGTGTTATTGGATTACTCGTCCAAATGATTGGTTTATTGAGATGGACATTTGTTGTACCTGTCCTTGCCGACACTTTTGTGAGTACCACTGACTATGCTACTAAAGCTGCTGTTATCATAACTTTTAAGGCAATTCACCAATTTGGAGGTGTTATTTTGGGTGAATACTTGGGGCAACTATTCACTATTATCTGGACATTTTTGATGACCTTAACATTTGCAAAGCACAAGTTAATGCCCCAATGGGTCAACGGGTTAGGTATCGGTAGCTCAGTCATTTATTTGCTGGCACAAGCAGAATTATTTGCTACTGTCATGAAAGATTTTCCTGTGTGGGATTTGGCTGGTTTTATCGGAAGTACACTTTGGTTAGTTTGGCTAATCATCGTGGGGGTAATTTTTATTCAGAAAAAAATATAAACTAGAAAATCACTTTTCTCTTAAGATTTATGATTACGAAAATTATCATTTTTATCACGCTATTAGCTTATGCAATCCTTGCGAGTCAGGCGTTTATGTATATCCTTTCCTTAAAACAGGTGCAACTCAGTTTGAATGCCAGCTCGTATATTGAGCTAAGGAAATTGACAGATACTTTTATGAGAGCAAATTTTAAATATGTGATTTATATCGCTTTCTTTGCTAATCTATTGCTCGTATTTTCAACGATAAAAACTCCTAAAAGTTTGCTGTTTGTATCTGCTACTGTCGGAATGATTGCCTTGGTGATAGATATTATGCTGACCTTAAAAGGCAGTTTGCCTATCAATGACATCATCAATTCATGGTCAAGTAATCATTTTCCAACCGACTGGACGACGTACCGAGATAGTTGGTTTACCATATTCCAATATCGTCAAATAGCTAATATCTTAGGTTTTCTGAGTTTACTTACGGCAGCAGTCTTTGGAGCAAAGTAAAAGGGGAGATGAAAAATGAACACATACATTGAATACATTTGATAAAACATTTTTATGATGAATAAAATCTTACTTTCGATACTCACCATTATTTGTTCATCTATTTGGGCAAATGCCCAAGTGGCTCATGATTCAGAACTATTTATTAGTCTCAAAAAGCAAGATAGCACTTTCTTTGAGCGAGCTTTCAACCTTTGTGATTTTGAATATTTGAACAAGGCAATTCATCCTAATTTACTATTTTTCCATGACCAGAGTGGCATTCAAACCAAAGCCGATTTTTTAAGAAATACAAAAGAAAATATCTGCTCTAATCCCAATATGAAGCCTATCAGAAGAGTGGATGAAAGTAGTTTAGAAGTTTTTCCACTTTACAATAATGGTCAATTATATGGCGCAGTGCAAAGTGGCGTTCACCATTTTTATATACGACAACCTCAAAAAAAGGATGTGCATACCAGTACAGCGAAATTTACACATGTTTGGTTATGGGAAAATGAAAATTGGCTGCTGAAAGAAGTGTTGAGTTTTGATCATCATGAACCCCCAAAATCGGTACCAACTAAAAGTTTTGAACATGACATAAAAGACTTATTACTTCAAGAAAAAGTTTCTGCTTTGGGATTGGGAATTATTAATAACGGTCAACTGACTCATATAGAAGTTATTAGTCAAGAAAATCTACCTTACAACGCTATCTTCAAGGTGGCGTCGCTCACCAAACCCGTAACTGCCTTAGTGGCTTTGGCATTAATCAGTGAAGGCAAACTGGGATTAGATGAGCAATTAAACAAATATTGGATAGACCCTGACCTCAAAAATGATTCAAGAGTCCATAAATTGACGCCAAGAATTATCCTCTCGCATCAAACGGGGTTTCCCAACTGGCGATATTTAACAGAAAGTAAAAAGTTGCAATTTGAGTTTGAACCAGCCGCCAAGTTTCAATATTCTGGAGAAGGCTTTGAGTATCTTCGAAAGGCCTTGGAAGTGAAATTTCATAAAAGCTTGGAAGAACTTGCCCAGAAATATGTGTTCAAACCTGCAAAAATGCAGGATACGCACTTTTGGTGGGACAAATCCTTCGATGAAAAGAGATATGTAAAAAACTACGATAAAGAGGGGAATGCTTTCCCAATAGAAAAGTATTATAAGGCAAATGCTGCCGCCAATTTATTGACTACCGTCGAGGATTATGGTAATTTTCTGGTCTATTTGTTAAATGGCGGAGGTTTGTCTCAGACTGTTTTAACTGAAATGTACAAAAATCAGGTGCAGTTAAATGTCAATGATTATTTTGGGTTGGGATGGGAAAAACTCACAAATTTCAGTGGTGACGAATATGCTTTGATGCATACTGGAAAAGACCCTGGGGTAAATACGATTGCCATTATGTTTCCGAAAAGTAAAAATGCGTGGCTGATTTTCTTAAATAGCGATAACGATGCAAAAATCATAGAGAAGCTGTTGACAGAGAAACTGTATCTAGGAAATGAACTTTGGAATAAGCGATAGACTTAAGGAGAAACATGAGTGCTCCATTCTAGCAGTAAAGATGCAATGATTGCGTCTTAAGCCGAGTCATATCTAGCATGGTACTATCAAAAAAGCGGTCGAAAAAACAATTTTCGACCGCTTTTTTGATGAGAAGTTGGAGTGTACCCCTAGTTCTAAAATTCGAGATTTTGATACTATATTCCAAAATGATACCTCTTTCTCCCTGTCTCGTGTTATTGAGATAACTGCGCTTTCAAATCAAAAATCTTATCCATTAGCAACCATTTTTCGCCTGGTTGTGCCATAGGCAAGGCATCTTGATATTTCCACATTAGTTTTTCCCATTCTTGAACTTTTGGATTTTCAGCATCCATTTGTCCTTTTCTTTCGAATGAAAAAGAATCATCGACTTCCATAATCATAAACAAGCGGTTTCCCAGTCGATAAATTTCCATCTGAGTAATGCCTGCCCCAGCGATACTTTGCAATATTTCGGGCCAAACTGCCTCATGGTATTTTTCGTACTCAGCTATCAACTGTTCATCGTTCACTAAATCAAGCGCCAAGGCAAATCTCTTATTCATGTTTTACTATTTTATGTTTGTCAACACGACGACGAATCGTGTAAAGTAGTCAAAAATTTACGATTAATTTGGTCTGTACCTAAGCTTGAATTTTAATTTCGGATTTTTTAATCATTCTCGAAAAAACTAAATCCAAAATCAAACATCCCAAATCCACAATCATTAGTGTCCCGCATTCGCAATGGCTCCCTTCGATGATTTTGTTTTCAACGCAAAGAAAAGTACTACTACAAAACATGCCAATGGAACAATATATGCCGTTTGGATTGAACTAATGTCGGAGATACGTCCCATGATAACAGGGAAAATAGCGCCTCCAACAATTGACATAATCACTAAAGATGAACCCAACTTGGTTTGTGAACCTAAACCTTGAATACTCAATGAGAAAATGGTTGGGAACATAATAGACATAAAGAATTCAACGCCAATTAATGCATAGATAGAGGTAAAGCCACCAATCATGATTGCTACCGCCAAAAGACCGATATTGAAAACACTATAAACCGCCAACAAACGATTTGGTGCGATATATTTCATCAAGAAAGTACCTAAAAAGCGTCCTAACATGAAGCACAACAAAGCAAAAGCCAAATAGCCAGCAGCTTCTTTTTCGCCAATGCCTGCCGTTTTACCCAAGAAACGAATAAAGAAACTAGATACGCAAACTTGTGCTCCCACATAAAAGAATTGTGCCAGAACACCCAACATCAAATTAGTCTGTTTGAAGATACTTCCTTTTTCTGTTGCGCTATTTTCGTCAGTACTTTCTTTAATTTCAGGCAAGTTCGTTTTCCATAAAATTGCCGCAACGCTCAATACCACTAAACCAATAACGATGTACGGAATTTGAACACTTTGTGCTTCGTGTGTCAAAAGTGCATCTACTTCACTACTCGATAATGTTTTTAATTGCTCTTCAGAGATAGTCGTATCTGTCAAAATAAAGAATTTGCCAGCCAATGGCGCTAACGAAGCCGCCAAACCATTGAACGATTGAGATAAATTAAGCCTTTGCGTAGCTGTATGCTCATCGCCCAAAACTGTTACATACGGGTTTGCCGCCGTTTCCAAGAAAGTCAAGCCACTCGCAATAATAAACAAGGCAAAAAGAAACAAACCATAAGTACGTGTTCCTGCCGCAGGATAAAATAAAAATGCCCCTCCAGCAAAAATCAATAGACCTAGAATAATCCCTGATTTATAACCGTATTTGTTCATCACCAAACCCGCTGGAATGGCCATCACAAAATATCCTACAAAAAAAGCAGAATCAATAAAAGCAGACTGAAGGTCGGTAAGTTGACAAGCTTTCTTTAGATGTGGAATCAAAATTGGGTTGAGATTGTGTGCAAATCCCCACAGAAAAAATAATACTGTTATTAATATAAAAGGGATTAAATAGGATTTCGTGGAATCGTTTGTTTTCGGCAATGCCATAAATGTTTGATTTAAGTTATTTAACTGTTGTCAAAAGTCAATTTTTTAGAAAAATACTCATACGGCAAAAATATGAGACATTCCTTAATTTAGCGAATGAGTGATTATGTTAAAATTTGTATTCTAGCAGTAGAGACGCAATGATTGCGTCTTAAGAGGTATCATTTGAAAAATAGTATCAAACATGATGCATCCCGAATGATCGGATTGAGATTATTCTTCAAGGTTTCATCAAAAAAGCGGTCGGAAAATATTTTCCGACCGCTTTTTTGATGCTATCATACTAGATTTCACTCGGCTTTAGACGCAATCATTGTGTCTCGACTAGTAAAATACCTATTAAAAATAATCACTCATTCGCTAAATTAAAGATGACTCAACTTTTACTTCTCATGTTTAGGGAAATTAAACAAAGAAGAAGTAATAATCGGAATCGCAAAGATGGCTACCGTCAAGATAGAAATATAAGAATCTGCTGTTTCTCCTTCCATAAAGTGACAGAACGTATTGTCTGGATACAAATGACAAACGGCTGAAAGCGCTAATTTTACACCAAGTACCCCAATTACGATAAATGCTGAAGTTTCAAGAAAAGGGTAACGCTCCATCAAGCGCACAAAAGCTTGGGCAACAAATCTCATCGCCAAAATCCCGATAAATACCCCAATCCAAATAAGATAGATGTTGTCAGTAAAGGCCACAGCTGCAAAAACGTTATCAATCGAAAAAGCTAAATCCATTACTTCTACCATAATGACGGTAGACCAGAAAATGCCAAAGCGACCAATGGTATGTTTATAAACCCAATTTTCTTTCTTATTTAAGGTATCATCCTCATGCTCTGGTGTTTTCTCTGTTTTGAAATAATCATAGCACAAGTACAAGAGGTAAAGTCCACCGAGAGGTTTGAGCCACCAAACTTTCACGAGCATTGCTGCAAATAGCAAGCAAATACCACGGAAAATATACGCGCCAATGATACCATACTTCAAGGCTTTTTCTCTTTGGTCTTTAGGCAAGTCCATCACCATGGTTGCCAAAACGGCAGCATTATCTACCGATAGTAAGCTTTCAATTAATACGAGGTTTCCAATAATCAAAAATGCTTTTCCTAAATCATCCCCAAGGATGTGATGCAATAATTCCATACTGTCTGTTTAATTTTTTTCAAATTTAGGCATAAAGAGGTCTAAAAATGCCCTGCACAAGTATTTTCTTTTTAACGGCAAATAAATCATGCAAACGGTTATAGATATTTTCTATGGTTTTAGTAGGTTATTTTCTAATCCTGATAATTTCTTATCATTTAATAGACTACCTGAAAAAACATCAGACGATGAGAACCTAGGATTCCACTCTCTACCAAGAGTATAATTATAAAATTAACATTGATAATATAGGGATAACAATAAGTTCAATCATGTTTAATCGGTAGGTAATATTGCGGTTAAATGACCGACTTACTTTTGTGCCATCATTCAAATAGAAACGTAGGAATAAACCACATAACTCAAAATCGTTTCTTAATCAATTCCAATATGAGGCACAAATTACTATTTACTGCACTATTATTCTTATCGAGTTTTACTTTATCTCTTGCCCAGCAGCTAGGTACTATTCGTGGTACTATCAAAGACGCCGTTACTAAGGAAGACCTTGTAGGAGCAACTGTCATTATTGAAGGACAAAATAAAGGTGCTGCGGCTGATATCAACGGATTTTTCTCTTTGAATAGAGTTCCAGTAGGTACATATACATTAAAGGTTTCGTTTGTAGGGTTTAATGTAAAGGTGATTGAGAAAGTTCAAGTGTTGGCTGAGAAGGTAACCGAAGTAAATGTTTTACTTCAAGAAGAAGGTTCAACTTTGAGCGAAGTAAAGGTTGTAGGACAAAAATTAACTAATACCGAAATTTCCGTTATTTCAGAAATTAAAGCGGCACAACAAATTGTAAGTGGTATTTCTTCAGCACAAATTGGAAAAACGCTTGACCGTAATGCTGCTGAGGTAGTAAAACGTGTACCAGGTGTAACCATTTTTGGGGATAGATTTATTAATATCAGAGGCTTGAACGAGCGTTATAACAGTGTAATGCTGAACAACACTTTTACGCCTTCGATGGAAACAGACGTGCGTTCGTTTTCATTTGATATTATTCCTTCTAACCAAATCGATCGTATTTTAGTATTCAAAAGCCCTGCGGCCGAACTCCCTGGAGAATTTGCTGGTGGTGTCGTGAAAATTTTTACGAAATCTATCCCTGAACAAAATAGCATTACCATTGATTTTGGAGGAGGATACAGAGATGGAACAACTGGTAAAAACTTCTTTTCGCCACAACATGGCTCAAGTTACTGGACAGGTTTCAATGATGGATATAATGATTTGCCAAAATTCTTCCCTGCCAATCGTCAAGAGTTGATTAATGCAAACCCAACTCGTTTGCAGCAAATTGGTCAGTCTCTTAAAAACAACTGGACGCCAGTTCAATCTACAGCTTTACCAGATTTGAGATTTACTTTGACGGGTGCTTTCAAAATAGAGAAAGAAAAATACAGAATTGGTAATATTACGGCGATTAACTACTCAAATACAAGAACGCTGTACAACATGGCTCGCAATGACTACGGATACAGTCGTATTCAAAGCACTGGAGAGCCAGATCCGATTTTTAACTTTCAAGATACACAATATAGCAACGCCATTCGCTTGGGTGTAATGCACAACTGGGCAGTGAAATTTGGTGAAAACCATACGATTGAATTCAAGAACTTATTCAACCAAATGAGCAATTCTCAGTTTGTAGATCGTATCGGTTTCGACAACGGAACAGATTGGAATATCCGTTCATTTGACCAAATCTACCGTGGTATCTACACTGGACAATTGGTTGGTAAGCACCAATTCAATAACAAAAATACACAAGTGGATTGGGTGGTAGGTTATAACCAATCATTCCGTGATCAACCTGATTACAAGCGTTTTAGATATAATATTTCGAACGGACAAAGAAACTTATTAGTACCGCAAGGGGCAGCTCAAACCTTCAATTTAGGTCGTACCAATATCATCATGGACGAAAACGCTATAACAGGTGGCGCTAATTTAGTTCAAAAAGTTGTTTTGCAAAAAGGAGCAAAAGCTGAAGATAATAAAGAATTGGAGCTAAAAGCAGGGGTTTATGTTGAAAGTAAGGAACGTACATTCAAAGCTCGTAACTTAGCCTATGTACAAGCAAACAGTTCATTGTTTAACATTGGCAATTTACCTATCGAAGAAATTTTTGCACCACAAAATATTAATAGTACAAACGGGGTGAAAATTGATGAGCAAACTAACCCGAATGACTCATATACTGCCAACAACCATTTGTATGCAGCATATATCTCAGGAAACTATTCATTAACGAAAAAATTCAATGTGATTGCAGGTTTGAGAGTTGAGAACAACGCTCAGAAATTGAATTCTTACGATTTAGTGGGTGCGCCATTAAATTATAACAATACGCAGACAACGTTGCTTCCATCGGTAAACATGACGTATAACTTTTCTGAAAAAGCTTTATTACGTTTAGCTTACGGAAAAACAATCAACCGTCCTGAGTTTAGAGAAGTCGCACCGTTCTCATTCTATGATTTTGTAAACAATCGTAATATTTCAGGTAATCCTCAGTTGAAGAATGCCAACATTCATAACGTGGATTTCAGATATGAGTTCTATCCAACACCAGCAGAGGTATTGAGTATTGCAGCATTCTACAAATACTTCGAAACACCAATTGAGGTTGTATTTGCAAGTGGTTCAAACCCGAACTTGAGTTTTGACAATGCCAAAAGTGCTTACAGTGCAGGTATTGAATTAGAGGCAAGGAAATCATTGGAAAATGTTTCAAAATCTCCTTTCATTCAAAAACTCAACTTAGTATTTAACGCTGCGTTTATTCATAGCCGTGTGTCATTGAATCCATCAACAGCTTCTACACAATCTGATAATCGCCCATTGCAAGGACAGTCACCTTACATTATCAATGCAGGTTTGAATTACAACGATACCAAGAAGAGCCTACAAGTTAACTTGTTATTCAACGTAATTGGAAAACGTATCTATGCGGTAGGTAATAACTATGGCTTTGCCTATCCAGACTGGTACGAAATGCCTAGAAACGTAGTTGACTTAACTTTCTCAAAAGGCATCGGTAAAAACTTGTTAATCAAAGGAGGTATTACTGACATCCTAAACCAGACAAATTACATCTTACAAGATGGTAATCAGGATAATAAGTTTGATAAAAACGAAGACCAGATTATCCAATCTTACAAACCTGGAAGTGTTTACTCTCTGGGTGTAGTATATACAATTAAATAGCAACAACCAGCTATAAACTATCGGTTTTCAGGGAAGGAAATATTTGAGAATTCCTGAATGCCGATAGCTCAAAGCCGAAAATTTTTCTGGCATTACTACTTTCTTTCCCTAGACATTGGTGGGATGCCTTTCTTTAAAACGGTGGCAACGTTACTCGTTTGCCCTTATAAATCATTCAATTTTAAACACATAATTTTACCAAAAAATGAGACTCTTCAAAATGAATGTAGTTAAGGTATTTGCCTTAATGCTCTCAATGGCTGTTTTGACAAACGCTTGTAAAAAAGACGAAGAAATCGGACCAGCACCAACTTTGACTGTCGCTTCTAACTTGGCTGGTACTCCTGGTACTACAGTTCAGTTGAAAGCATCTATCAATGCTCCAGAAGGTATCAAATCTATCACAGTTTTGAAAAACGGTGTAGCATTTGATGTAGTAACAAAGAATGGTGAGAAAACTTTCGAATATGCAAAAGACTATCAAATTGATAACCTTGCAGCTAATTCGGTTGTAAACTTTACAGTTTTGGTAACAGATATGAAAAACCAAAACTCTACGTTGACAACTTTACCAGTAACAGTTACAGCAGTTCCACCAAAAACTATCGTTGAGGTAAAAGGTACGTTGGAAGGTAACATTACATGGGATGCTACTAAAATCTATAAATTGGTTGGTTTTGTAAGAGTAGGTGAAGAAACTACTTTCGGTAGCATCACTAAAACTGCTACCTTGACTATCCCTGCTGGTACAGTAGTAATCGGTGACCGTGCTACTAAAGGTGCATTGTTAGTTCAACGTGGTTCTAAATTAATCGCAAACGGTACAGCTACAAACCCTATTATCTTTACTTCTGAAAGAAACGTAGGCGAACGTGAAGCTGGTGACTGGGGTGGTATTATCCTTTGTGGTAAAGCTCCAAACAACTTGCCAGACAACGCTAACGACAGACAATTAGAAGGTGGTTACGGTGGTTTCCACGGTGGTTCAGATGCAGCAGATAACTCTGGTTCATTGAAATATGTTCGTATCGAATACGCTGGTGTACCAATCAACCCGAACCAAGAGGTTAACTCTTTGACAATGGGTTCTGTAGGTAACGGTACTACAATCGACTATGTTCAGGCTTCATTTGGTTTGGATGACTCATTCGAATGGTTTGGTGGTACAGTAAACTGTAAACACTTGGTAGCTTACAAAGGTTTGGATGATGACTTTGATAACGATAACGGTTTCTCTGGTTATGTTCAATACGGTATCGGTATCCGTGGTACTACACAAGCTGACCAATCTGGTTCAAACGGTTTTGAAGTTGACAACGATGCTAACGGTTCAAACAACACACCATATACTTCAGCGATTTTTGCTAACATGTCAATCATCGGTGCTAAAGGAAATGCTGAGACTTCAATCTCTACATTGTTCCAAAATGGTGCTCAATTGCGTCGTAACAACAAATTGAAAATCTACAATTCATTCTTCACAGGTTATCCTTTCGGTATCTACATCGATAGCCAAAGAGGTGATGCAAAAGGTAATGCTGCGAAAGGTGACATCGTATTACAAAACATCGTATTGGCTGGTGTTGCTAGCTGGGGTACTAACAACTGGGGAACTGGTGCTGCTACAAACCCTAAAGGTTTCCCAGTATCTGATACAGAACAAACTACTGCCGCTCCAGCAATCTTGATTGGTACTCAAACGCCAACTGACTGGTTCAAAGCTCAATCAGGTAACAAAATCTTGACTGATTTCTCTAAAACTGGTATCAGCACAACATTGTGGTCTACTGGTCGCCCAACATTTACTTTGACAACTGGTACAGCTGAATCATTAATCGGTTTCAACTTGCCATCAACGCTTCCTTCATTCTTTGACAAAACTGACTACGTTGGTGCATTCAAAGATTCAGATTGGACAGCAGGTTGGACTGAGTTTACTCCACAATCAGTTGTTTATATCAAGTAATCTGAAATACTACAGATTTCAAATTTCTGAATAATTAAATAGTACATCCCGAGTCAATATTTTGACTCGGGATGATTTAAACAAAAACCAATATGAAACATTTATTTGCCTTCACATTTATCCTTTTATTCTTTACTCAATGCGGTACTAAGAAAGAACCATTACAATATTTCTCAGAAAGCGAAAGAGACTCTCTTCTGACAGATATGATTACCTATGTGTACGTTCCTGCGCCTTATGCCAATAATCAAACCAAGTTTGATGCTAAATACAGACCTTTCTACATCAAAAGTTTACCAAGTTTTTATCTACAAAATTACTTCGAAGCCGATAACGGATATGCCTACTTTTTTATGATTAGACCCGTAGGTTCAAGTCCAGTGTACCGAAGAGGTGTGTTAGGGAAAATGAAATTAGACCCTAAAACGCACAAGATTACCGAGTTTGAAGAAATTGTAAATACTCCACACATGAAAGAGGAGGAGGTAAGAGAAAAAGGTCAATTTCTTTTTAATAAACTCATTGAAAAAGGAAATATACAAGAGTATTTGGGCATGAATCAATACATTCAATGGCCAGATAGTACTTTAAGATATGACAAGCCTACCCATACGTGGGTAAGTGTTGGAAGCTTTACTATTAAATAAACTATGTAAGGGCAATTCCCTCACCTCTGGTGGGGGAAAGTCCAAATGGATTTTCATATTGGTGCAAATAAGCAAAGGTCATGGTAATCATCATGACCTTTCTGGTTTTGTGGAAGGTATAAAAAAATAAGAATTTTGCTTTGAGATATAATTTAAAATAGTCAATTTAAACATTGTTATGCTAACCGAGTAAATTGGAGCGGAGAATGCATTGTTATGATTGTAGGAAGGATTTTTGACTATTGCGGATTTGTGATTTCTGATTTCGGAAATGAATAAAGTGCTTTTTTAGAAAATGTTATTTAAAAAGTAGATTATACTTCCGAAATCCATCATCCGAAATAAATGGTTTTTACAATTCTTCGTATACTTCTAATGCAGAGTTTTGAATTTAAAACCTTCCCTGCGATTCACAAATACTTGTTTCGGATTATTGACGCATAACCTCAAACCTCTTTTTGATTATATAATAGCTTTTCACCCAAATAATAATTGCTTTATGGAAACCTTAACTACTATCCTGATTGGCTTAGCCACTTTCTTTGCACTTTGGCTAGGTCTTGCTTTGTTGATGAAAACCGAATACACCGTTTCTCGCTCGGTAATCATTCAAAAACCTCTCGAATCGGTTTTTTCGTATCTGAAATTGCTCAAAAATCAAGACAATTTTTCTGTTTGGGCAAAAATGGATCCCAATATGACCAAAACCTACAAAGGCACCGATGGTCAAGTGGGTTTTGTATCAGCATGGGATAGTCCTATGAAGAATGTAGGGACTGGAGAACAAGAAATTTTGGAGATTGAAGAAAATGTAAAAATTGTTTCAGAATTACGTTTTTTGAAACCTTTCAAAGGTGAGGCTACCGCTCAGATGATTGTCAAAAATAGTGGAGAATCTCAAACCAAAGTCTACTGGCAATTTCATGGTAAAATGAAATATCCGTTTAATTTGCTCTTAGTTTTTTTAAGGATGGATAAAAAAATCGGTGGAGATTTGGCAACGGGTTTACATAATTTAAAGGAGATTTTAGAAAAATAAAGTTGAATTTTATCCCTCAAAAAATACCCCCAAACACATTACGTGAATGGGGGCTTTTTATTTAGGGTTGGTAATTAGGTTTAGAGATGAATATCTTTGTGCTACTAGCCCGAGACTAAGTCTAAGCAATCAGGCAATGTTTTTTGCATGATTGCGAATAACAACTACTGAATTCTGAATGGAAGAAACCAATTATCCTTGTTCATCAATCTAGATCTAACAGCTTCAGCATTCGGGTTGTTCGACTTGCGAAGTTTGTCATAGACCTTATTTGCCAAGAATGAAGGGTCATTTCTTCTAATCGCTACACGAACTAAATCTCCCCAGCGATGTCCTTCAAATGCTAATTCCAAAGCGCCTTCTTGAATGATAGAGTTTTCAATAGCCAAAGTACTGTCACCTTCTACGGTATTACTTTTGACCATCGCACGTCCACGAATCCCTGTTGCCAAGTGCCATGATGAGCGATAGCGAGTAGGAGCGTCGCCATTACGAGCATCAAAATCATACGGAGGTGAATCGAAGGTATTCATCAAGTTGGTTTTGTCCGAGATGGCAGTGTTGTTGTACGTGCTCGCAACGCCTGCGTTCACCAAGGCATAAGCCAACTTGCGACGACCATCACGGTTGGCAGCTTCAGCAAATTTTAAGTGAACATTGGCTGCACGGTTCAAAAACCAACGCCCGTTTTTCTCTTGCAAGCTTTTTCCAACCAATGAGTAAATAGAGCCAGCGGAGTTTGGATTCATGAAATTGTACAAATACTTAAATACCACAGGATTGCCATTAATGTTTTTGTAAGACATAACTCCACGGGCATCGTAGGCAAAATTGTTGGTTTGCGTTTGTCCATTCCAATAATCAATAGCGGCTTTTGAAGGCTGTAATAAATATTTTCCTCCAACATTCGAGAACAATTCTACAAATGGATTTTCAGGTAAAAACTTACTGTCAAACGGCAACAACCACAACCACTCAGGGTCACGAGAAATACTCGAAGTGTTTGAGATACTGTTGTAGTTGGTATTTGAACGGTCACGGGCAAAAATTGAGCGCCAGCCTGTTGTATTGTTATCCAATAAGTTATTAACGTCGTTGATATCAGAGTTATAGCTGACCGCAATTGGACCCATTCCTGACGAAATTTGACCTCTTGTAATTTTGTATAAATGATACCAAACGTTAATATCAGTTGCTTCAAATCCCAATCGGTCAGAGGTTGTCATGATATACTTATACATCGATGCTGCTTTAGTATATTGTTGATCCCAAAGGTATAAATCTCCCAACAACAAGTGTTTTTCAATGAAAAAAGTCGTCGGAGAATATCCATCCACGTTTGCCGAAACCAAGGTGTTATCCAAGGTATATGGGTCGAGGTAAGTAGCTGGAATAGCTTCCAATTCTTTAATCAATTGTTTGATAATGTCTGCCAAAGGCACACGAGCTTTCGTTGCCAACGATTTAACATCATCTACTGTTTCCACACTTTCAGTTACATAAGGTACACTGCCGTAATGGATACCCAACTGGAGATAAATCCAACTACGAAGTGCCAATACATCTGCCGAACGTTGGTAATACTCAGCACGTTTGATTTTGTTTTGATCTAGCATGATTTTGAAGTTTTTCAAAATATCATTACAGTTCAAAATTACCTCGTAATATGCTCGAGGATTGGCGTATTCGTTGGTTTCAGAAACAGCGTGTGCATTGATTTCTCGTAAAGACAAGTCAGCATTGGTAGTTACATCTAGCAAATCCCCACGTAATTCATTGAGGATGACATATTGCTTAGCCAAAGTCGAGAATTTTCCATAAAGACCAATAATGGCTGCATCAGCATCATAGATGTCACGATACATCTGTTTGGTACTTAATGCCTCCTCTGGTGCCAAATCAAACATTTTCTGACAACCTGACATACCCAAAAGCACGCCAGTAGCTAGTCCAATGTTCAGCGTTATTTTTCTTATCGTTGATTTCATTTTTTATCAAATTAAAATTTTCCCAAAAGGTATTAAGGTTACAAACCGAGTTTTACGCCCAAATTGAATGATTTTTGAATCGGTTCGAGCGTATTGTCAATTCCCTGACCAATCACAGAATTGGTAGCACTAAACTCAGGGTCATAGCCTAAGTATTTAGTGAATGTCAGTACATTGTTGGCATTGGCATATACCGTTAAGTATTTCAATATGCCTTTGTCAACATTGAAGTTGTACGACAAACCTACCGAGCGAAGACGGATATAAGAACCGTCCTCAATCCATCTGCTAGAGAAACGGCTGTTTTGCAACGGATCACCATAGGTAGCTCTTGGGATATTTGTTACTTGGCCATTGCCTCTCCAACGACCTTCTACAGCACGTGATTGGTTGTTGTAAGAATCTCCTGACTCGATATTGCGACGAGTATAGTTATACACATCATTTCCTGAAACAAAACTTACCAAAGCATCCAAAGTCCAGTTTTTGTACACAACTCTGTTGGTGATACCACCATAAATAGTAGGGTTGGGATTACCTAAAATCGTACGGTCTTTATCATCGATGATTTTATCGCCGTTCAAATCAGCAAATCTTGCATCACCAGCTTGGAAAGCGCGAAGTGTTCCATCTGGTAAACGAGTTTGTAAACCTTCGGCAGCTGCTTCAGCATCAGTAGCATATACTCCTTTGTAGATGGTTCCGAAGAAAGAGTTGGGTGCATCACCCATGCGAGTAACAATATTGCCAGCTCCGATATTAGTAACGATGTCAGCGTTGCCGTTAGGTAATTGGTCGATAGTAGACTTGGCGTGTGCAAGGTTTACGCCCAAATCCCATTTTACTGAAGATTTGTTTAATACCTTGAAATTGATGCTTGCCTCAAAACCCTTGGTTGTCATAGCACCACTATTCGTTAAGGCATATCCCAAACCAGCCGTTGTAGGAAGTACTTCAGCTACAATCATATCTGAGGTTTTGTTTTGGAAAACATCCACACTCAAACTAATTCTTTCTTTCAGTACTGCCACATCTAAACCTAAGTTAGATTTTGCTACAGTTTCCCATTTCAAACTTGGATTTGCAATATTTCCACGTACTAATCCTTGTAAGCCCAATAAATTTTGACCTACATAGAACTGTTTTGAAGAATAGTTACCAATGTCATCATTACCAACTTGTCCAATCGAACCGCGAAGTTTTAGTAAATCAAATGGACCATCAGCCAAAAATGGCTCTGCCGATAGTAACCATGCTGCCGAGAGTGATGGCATAATGGCGATAGGAGTACCACCTACTTTGAAGGTTGAGGCTTCTTTTCCAAATCTTGAAGAAGCATCCATACCAACGTTTAATCCTAAGAAATACTTGTCTGAATATGAATAGTTTACGGAACCATAAGTATTCATCCAGTTATAAGTTCCTATTCCTCCTTCAATATTGTTGTACAATACTAAGCCATTGCCAACACTGATTAATTGGTCAGTCGCAGAGTTATAGGCCAATAACTTATCTTGTTCCACACGAGAGCTGATAAACCTTACACCCAAACGAGCTGATAGTTCATGAACGTTTTTGAATGTTTTATCATAACTCACGAAAGTTTCGTTCGAAATATTGAAAAGGCGCTTGGTCTGTGAGCTCAATTGGTTGAGTGCCAAGGTATTTTTCAGTGTATCAGCTACCAAGCCATAGTTTGGAATAAATCTGTTTTCTTTGATTTTGTCAAAAGTAACAGCGATGTTAGTTCCTACTTTGAGGTTTTCATTAAACGCATATTTGAAATCCAATACCCCAAAAAAGCGGTATGCTTTGTTTCCACCCAAGGTGTTTTTAGCGGCTACGATAGGGTTGCCAATATTGAATACATCGTGATCCGCATAGTCAGGTGAGAAAATCCCTTGTGATGAAACACGATAGTCCGTCAAAAATGGTGCTTTTACCAGAGCCAAATAAATGGGGTTTGTTTTAGATGCAAATCCAAAATCCTTTGTCTCGGCTTCATTGTAGGCAAAACTCAAGTTGGCAGCAGCGGTAAGTTTACGACTCAGGTTCATATCAGCGTTGAAACGAGTACTGTATTTCTCCAAAGTCGAACCAATTACCCCATTTTTATTGCTTAAATAGTTGACAGAAAGGGCATATTTGGCAATGTTATCACCCCCAGTTACTTTCAAAAACATATTGGTAAGTGGACTACTTGCATATACTTTCTTTTGCCAATCTGTATTGTTGTGATAAGTATAATAATCTGGATTTGAGGTATTATCGTTCATGTATGGCAAGGCCGAAATCTGATTACTATTCAATCCTTGGCTCAACAACAAATCAGAAAGGTAACTTTTGTAACCGTTTACACCCATGACAGGTAAGTCTTTCGGTGCCATATTGACGCCACCATATAGCGCAAAGTCGATTTTAGTTCCTAATTCTTTAGCTCTAGAGGTAGTAATCATGATTACACCGTTCGCACCTTTTGTACCGTATAATGCCGCTGCTGAGGCATCTTTTAAAACAGAAATATTGCTAATATCTCTGATATCGATATAGCTTAAAGGGTTGTCGAAATAATTGCTATTTAACGAATTGCCATAAATGCCAGAATCGTAAATAACATTGTCAACCACGATCAAAGGACGATTAGTCGCCTGAAGGGAATTATAACCACGAATCGTAAAAAACGAACCTATATTAGTTGAACCAGAAAAGCGAGTGCTATTTAAACCAGCAATTCTGCCTTGCATATAAGTATCAGCAGATTCTGTCAGTTGAGACCATGCTTCTGCCGCAGCCGAGGAGGCTACTGCTCCTAAAGAACGCTGCTCAGAAATAGTACCCGTTGGGAGGGTAATATTACTTTCGGTTCCTAAGACATCTTGCAAGTACACATTAAACTTGGCACGTTTTGCCACGGGGATTTCCACAGAGGCAAAACCTGGACATTCAACATTGACAGCCACCGATGAACTTGGTACAGTTAATTGAAACTTACCATCTTCACCTGTAATGGTTGAGGTCATATTTTTGTAAAAAACACGAGCTCCTAATACAGGCTTGCCAGTAGCAGTACTAATGACCACCCCACTGATTTGTGTTTTGTATTGCACATGCACTTTGACCACCTCTGTAGGCTTTTTTTCCTGTGCTATGGCATCGAAATGTGCGAGCATAGTCCCGTAAACCGTCAGTGCCATGAGGGTCACTTTGGGAATTGCTGCGAATGGATTTTTGATATATTTCATGGATAAATGTCGTTATCGTCAAATGAGTTAGTTCCAATTAGAATGAGGGAACCAATTTGATATAGTCCAAACTCATGGCATTGGTACCGTTGGCAACCAAATACATATTAAGCTTTCCGAAAGAGTTAACCGTATATTCGCCTAGCAATTGTTCGGTGTAGGTCTTCACAGGAAGAGCCGCCGCTGGATAAGCAAAAGTGGTTGCACTCAAAGACGCCATGGCAAGCTTTTGGTTAATAGCAAAACCTGCCGTTTCGGCCACTGCAGTATTAGAGTTATACAAGTCATTGATCACCACCCAATACACTTTGTATTTGATAGATGGTACATCGTTGAGCTGATAGCGTAACCAAAAACCTGAGTTACCATGACCGATAACTGATACAGAGTTTGAGGTAAGGTTAGTCACAGGATTCAAACGGTTACGAACTGCAATGACAGCCGAGCCAATTGAAACAGGCATACGCTCTACGAAGTTTTCGCCCTCAACTACAAGGGTAGGGAATTTCTCTGTAGGAATTACCGTGATTTTGTCCAACACATACACTACACCATTACTCACTTTTACTGTTTGACTAATTGATGATTTGTCGATAGTAACATTTACACCAAATTTTGATTTCAATACAGAAGGAATTTGGTCAATCGTATAATTACCTTCAAACACTAAATCTTTGATAGTTGCAAAAGCCGATTGACGATAGGTACTATCAGCGGTACTTGTTTTGAAATAAGGTTTCAACTTTTCAACTTCTGCCAAAAAAGAAGCATCCTTCAACTGGAAGTAGGTATATTGTTTGGTTTCCAAGTTGAGGTCATATACATTTTGCGTAAAAGCATTAACCGTTTCAAATCCTGTTCCAGGGCGATAAATTGGTTGACCTGTCGTTGCACTAATACTATCGATGGTAGCTTTACTAGCATTGAATACCTGAAAAGTCAAGTTGGCGATTGCCGTATTTTGTGCCGAGCCTGTTTGGTTTGTACTAATGTATTTCCACAAAGATGGTAGCACAGTGATTGATTGCGAGAGAGTATGCAATACACCGTTACTAGCAAAGGTATTGGCAGAAGCAATCGTGGCTGTACCCAAGGTTGTTTTGCTCAATTTATAAAACTTGCCATTTACCATTTGTAAAGATTCAGAAGTGCCATCGTTTACAGGAACATTGTGACTCATGAGCGCAATATGGTTACCTACAAAGGCTTTCAATTGTGCTGTGTCACTCAAGATGGTTGTACTCAAACCATTCAAGGCATCGTTACTTGGCGCAAAAACAGTATAGTTGGTTGAAGAACTCAACACTTTGTCATAGCCTGTTTTGATTAGTAAATCTTTGAAAGTGCTCAGATTACCTTGTGTGCTAATCTGCTCAAAAAGATTTTTTCCCAATGATTCGGTAGGAGAAACTAGACGGTCATCCCAATTTTTACAGGCGACCATCCCTAAGCTCCAAACCATGAGAAAAAGGATATATATATTTTTTGAACGCATTTTTTTACAAGTTAAAATGTTGGAAAATTATTCATTAATCAGAGAGCCATCAGGCAAATGACGTGGTGAAATCTGATTTTGAGTAACTGGGATAAACTGAATCATGTCAATGTTGTTCGGTGAGTGCGTACCATTGATAGCTTGCAATCTGAACATGTGACGGTCAGTCGTTTTAATGTCCACCGTTCCCAATAATCTACCCGCCATGTTGATGTCTGTACCTGGAGACATATAGATTTTCCAACCTAATGATTCCAATTCACCAGCACCTAGCGTTGGCACTTGGTCAATAAATAAGAATGGTCTTGTCAATACCTCACCATCAATCGCACCCGTACAAGTAATCGTAAAACTGTTTGAGGTACGTTGACGACGATAGCACATCCAAACTTTATAGCGACCTTTTGGAATAATTGGAGTTTTCATATCTAACCAAAGGTTACGGCTAGGAACTCCCATTGGAACTTGCAAATAGTCTTTTTTCGCAGCAACCGCATCAATCACATAAGTAGGAGGGAACGAAGCATTTGCCCATTGAATATCCTGAATCACCGTACCAACAGGGAAGCTGTAAGTTTTCTTTCCATAATATGCTGAAAGCTTTTTCATTTCAGGGAAATCACAAACATCCCAGTCAATTCTTGTAGGAAGACGCAATTTGATATTATAGTGTCCTGACGCAGCGTGTAATACGCCGTTGGTGGCTGTATTATCACTTTCTGTACGAACCAACTCAATACCTGGTTCACGAACCCCATTGAATACGTCGTCATTCAAAAGAATGGTTTGTCCGTCTAACTTTGAACTTACTACGGTTGGTTCAGTACTTACTTTGGTCAAATGTGAACTTGCCGTGATAATGTCTCCAAGGTATTTGGCACCTACCAAAATGTGATATGCCACGTAGATATTCAAACTATCGGATTTGAGTTTAGGATTGCCTGTTTGCGAAAATCTTGCTTTTAATTTGGCAAAATCAGTGTATCCAGCTTTACTCAAAACAGTATTAGACTCAGCAATCAATGTGGTAAATCTTTTATCCAAATTGTCGTTTAGCACATTCAAACTATCATAATAGCCAGTTTCTTTAAGGGCTTGGGCAAAAATGGAATAGTTAGAATTGGCTGCTACCAACTCCGCAATGGATTTGGTAGCTGGTGTTAATACTGCATCTACAGCATGTAACATACCGTTACCAGTTTTCACATTGGTTTCAATGACATTCGCCTGACGGTTGAGTGTATAGCTTGAACCAGCAGTAGAATTGCTCACACCTGACAAAAGGTATTGTCCGTACATGGTTACTAAAGGAAGCTTCCCATCTTTGAACGAACTTGTGGTCAAAGTATCTCTAATGACATGAAGTTTCACAATGCCCTGAGCTTCTTCTTTCGTCAAACTTGTAGCCTGTTTTCCAACAGAAGTCAAGTATTTCTGTACGGCCTGATTGTTCGGTGCAAACATGGTGTAGGCACCATAAGCATCTAGGAAACTATCGTAACCCGCTTTTTCTACAATTTTAGCAAAGTCTCCATATTTGTCAGGATACTTGAGTAGGTAACTATAAAGGTTGGCATCGCCAGTGGTTGTTTCAACGATAGTAATATCTGCACATCCCCACAGGCCGATTCCTAACATAATGGTTAGGATAAATGCCGAAATTGATTGTATGATATTTTTCATAATCTCAATAAAATTTTTTGTGAGTGACAGACGCATTATTTATAGAATGGATTTTGAACCAATAATTTATTCGTTTGAATTTCGTATTGGTAAATCGGTAAATAATGGCTGTTAGGGTCTTTGATTTTTGCAATAGCTGATTGCTGACGTTCAGAAGGAACACTTCTTGCCGTAAGGTTTACCAACAAATCGATTCGTTTGTAGTTGGCACGTTTGGCATTTCTAAGTACATCAAACCAACGCTTTCCTTCAAAAGCAAATTCGCGAGCTCTTTCATCCAAGATATAGTCGAGAACACCGCCTGCACCATCGATATTCGCTGGGTCGGGTGACTGCTCTGTTTGAACAATCGCCCATGCTCTGGTACGAATTTGTTTGACAATAGCGAGCGCTTCTGTACCTCTATTCAACATCGCCAACGCCTCCGCTTTCATTAATAAAACATCTGCATAGCGATACATGACTACATTAAAGGGTGTTTCGCCAGCGGCACGGTCATATTTTCTAATAACCCCAGTCGTCATAGTCAAAGAGGACTCATCCGCACGTGTATCGTAGTTGGTTGGGTCGAGCAAATCTTCGGTAAAGATTTCTTCATTCACATACGCCGATGCTTGGTATCTTCTGTAGGCAGAAGAGTTGCCAAGTCCAAAAATAGCATACATAGGATAGTTAGTAATCCCGAAACGAATGGTATAATCACTACCGTAAGCTAATTCAAAAATACCCTCTGTAGAGTTACCTGAACGAACTGTGCTAAACCAAGCATTGCTTCTTGTAGCTGGGTTTGAAACTAAACCAAATTTGGCGCTACTAATCACTTTATTGGTTGCTGCTAATGCTTCGGTTGGTTTTTCCATCCATAAATACACATCAGCTTGAAGGGTATTTACCATGTATTTAGTTACACGACCATGGTCTTTTTCCTTTGTTCCGTAACTGGTGGGAGCATCAGGCTCAGCTTCAAGTAAATCTTTCTCTATTTGAGCAAGAATTTCTTTTTGAGTCGACTTGGCAATCGGTACAATTTCATCGTCACTACTAGTTGCCGAAGTTTTCAAAGGAGCATCGCCATATAAGCGTACAATGTAAAAATACATCCAAGCACGAATAGCTTTTGCTTCTGCCACATGTGCTTTCAAAGCATCCTGTGTATAGGTTTTATCCTTGTCGAGTACAGCAGGTGCAAATGAAATAACCGTATTACAGTAGTTGATAATTCTGTAAAAATCTCTCCAGTCTGTCAAGGCATTGGTTGGCAAAATGTTTGAGTTTAGGATATCCAATTCGTTGTTGGTAATACGAAAAGATGGACTTATCATATCGGCACGAATTTCGCCCATTACAAAAACTTTTTCAGGAATCACATCGATTACTGATGCGTAAATACCGCCAACTGCTGAAGCAACTTGTTCTTTATTGTTCCAAAATCTATCTTGAACAATACCGTCTTGAGGTCGCAATTCTAACCAACTATCACAAGAGGTAGTTAGTAAAAGAGCACTCAGGGCGATGGTTTGTATAAAAACTTTTTTCAACATTTTTCTATATAATAAAGGGTTGAATCTACATTAGAATGTTGCTGCAAAACCAAATGTGACTGTTTTTGCAGGTGGTGTCATCGAGTTGTCCGTTGCTACTCTGAATGGATCACTACCTCTCATTTGAACCTCTGGATCTTGACCTGTGTATTTAGTCCAAGTAATCAAGTTTTCCACGGTTGCATAGGCGCGAAGTGCGGTAAAGTGCAAGGTCTTCAACACATTTTTCGGGAAAGTATAGCTGAAAGTAGCGGTACGGAAACGTACAAACGACGCATCTTCTACATAGCGACTAGAACCTAACCAGTTATAACCTGAGTTATAAAGCGCTCTTGGAACCATCGTAACATCTCCTTCTTTTCTCCAACGAGCCAAAACTTCTGTACTTTGGTTACCAAAACCATACATATTGGTGGTGTTCATTCTAGTGGCGTTTACTACATCATAGTCGCTACGGAAGTTGAAGAAGGTTGTCAATTTGAATGATTTGTAAGAAACACTTCCGCCAAAACCACCTGTGAAAGCTGGGTTTGAGTTGCCCAAATACACTAAGTCCATATAGTTGATGTTACCATCTTTGTTAACATCTTCATACATAGCATCACCTGGCTGGAAGGTATAGTCGGTATTAGGGTAGTTAAAACGCATATATACCGATTGCCCGTCTGGCGTTACGATTGGTTCACCGCTTTTGCCTTTAGCTACCGTAGCGGCTTTGTCTTTATAAACACCCAAATAACGGTATCCATAGAATGACCCAAATGGGTTGTTTACCTGCATATAGGTCATATAAGCCCCGTTCAAAGTAGCATTCCCACCCGTACGAGGATACAAATCAGAAATCTCACGAATTACGTTGGTGTTACGAGCAATGTTAAAGTTGAAATCAACACTCCAATCTTTGGTTTTGTATGGATTATACATCATGTTTAATTCCCAACCCATGTTATCCATTGTACCAACGTTCATTTGGACATTACTAAAACCTGTGTAAGCAGGAATTTGTAAGTTTTCGAAGAAAAGGTCTTTTGTACTGTTTTGATAAAATTCAGCATCTAACGTAAACTTTCTTTTCGAAGTAATAATGTTTACCCCTAAGTTGCGACCGATGATTCTTTCCCAACGAAGGTTGTTAAGTTGCATCGTTTGTGGTACAACCGCTGCATCGCCCAAATACGACCATCCCAAGGTATTGTATTTTCCATAATACAAATAATCATAACGAGGTGCATTACCACTTTGACCGTAACTAGCACGGATACCAAGGTGCTCAAAAATATGTTCTAAAGGACGCATAAATGGCTCGTCAGATAGAATCCATTTAGCCGAAATACTTGGAAACAAACCATAACGGTAAGCTGGGCCAAAGCGTGAGTTACCATCTCCTCTAAGACCCAAATCAATGATATAGCGGTCTAAAAATCCGTAGTGAACATTCCAAAGTAAACCTACATTACGTGTTTGAGATACACCAGAAGCAAGTCTTGAAGTAGTCAAACGGGCAGGATTCGAAGCATCTGTCAAATCGGATGAAGCAGTGTTGGTTACATAAGATTCTTGCCAAACTGATTTTACATCTGAAGTGTTCAAAGCCCAAAGCGAGGTGAAATCATGCTTCGTGTTTTTGATTTTTGGGGTATAAATCAATGTCGATTTTGTAGTAACCGCAAACCCATCAGCATCGCCGTCTGTGGCTACGTTTACAAACGAACTTGTAAAGGCTTGTCCAGTGGCTACTTGTGGTAAAAATGAGCTCGTCTTGTTGTTATTGATGTCAAACTGAACGTCAAAAGTTGCTACCCATCTTCCTGGTGCAAGGTCATATTGCACTTGAAAGTGTGGAATGATACGTTCCGAAGTAATAATGTTTTTCGCAGATTTTACCATTGCTACAGGGTTGTAAGTGGCATTGGTCAAACCAGTAAAAGTACCTTGAATATTGGTTAATGGAGAGAAAAAGTTTCCTGTCAATTGTCCCAAATCGTTGTATTCATAGATACTCATGTTCGGCATTTTACTGTAAGCTACCGAACGTACTAAATCTTTATTGCTTGTTAAAGATGACACATAGTTACGATTGTTTACTGAGTGCGTAAACGAAAGGTCAGTTTTAAAGCGAATTCTATTTGATACGTTATAGTCCAAGTTGATACGCGTGTTAATACGATCTAATCCTGTTCCTATGGTTGTACCTACTTGGTTGAAATACCCTGTTGAAGCATAATACTTGGCTTTCTCTCCACCACCCATAATCGATACGTTATGGTCTTGAGAATAACCCAATTGCGTAATAGCATCCACCCAATTGACATTCTGGCTGTAGTTGTTGTACCAGTATGGGTCGTTGGGGTCATATTGAAATTCTTTTATGTTTTGGGTATTTAATGGTATACCATTTCTATTCATATACGCTTCAGGAATTAACATCGAATATTGGTCACCCGAAAGCATTGGAATGGCATTAGGTTGTTTTGATACCGAACCTTTGAAAGTATAAGTTACTTTCGGTGTACCAATTGCACCACGCTTAGTGTTGATTACTACAACCCCATTCGCAGCGCGCGAGCCCCACATAGCAGTCGCAGCAGCATCTTTCAATACGGCAATATTTTTAATATCCGAAGGAGCAAGGTTCAATAAGGACGCATAGCCCATTTCATCGGCTGTACCAAAGTTAAAGTCAGACGGAATGGATGTTTCGTAAGGCATACCATCAACTACAATCATCGGGTCGACAGAAGAGTTGATAGACGAAGTACCACGAATACGAATTTGCATCCCTGTACCTGGGTCACCAGAAGCAGCAGTAATATCTACCCCCGCCAAACGTCCTTGTAGCATTTGGTCGATAGACGTTCCTTGCATATCTTCTAAAACCTTCGCATCAATTTTTGCTACTGCGATGGTCGTATTTCTTTCAGAAACTGTCATTAAACCATTATCTGTTGGCTTGGCAGTTACCACAACTTCATCTAAGTCTGCGGAACTCGATTCCATCCAGATTTTGATATTGCTACGACCTTTAATGCCTACTTTCTGAGTTTTAAAGCCAATACTTGAAAATGACAAAGTGTTATTTTGGTTGGAAACTCTGATGACGAAGTTTCCCTCTACATCGGTTGTTACTCCTTTAACTATACGATTATCTTTGTCAAGCTCGGCGACTGTAACGCCAATTACAGCCGAACTATCTTTTGCTTCAACAACTTTCCCTCGCACCGTAAAAAGGTTAGGGCTTTGGGCATGGCTCCAGCTAACTCCTGTCAGCACCAAGCCACATATTAAGAGTATTTTGGTTAATATTTTCATTGGCTGTGAACATAGTTAAACACTATGTAGGTTTGGTTGGAGAATTAGTTCGACTTTAGGTAATTGTCAATTAAGTGAATCACGGCGCGGTTCGACAAGTTGTTACTTTTGTTGACAATCACGGTTGCTTTGCGCAACTTGGCATCAGATAAACTCA
Organism: Flectobacillus rivi; assembly: GCF_030056655.1. Taxonomy (NCBI): domain Bacteria; kingdom Pseudomonadati; phylum Bacteroidota; class Cytophagia; order Cytophagales; family Flectobacillaceae; genus Flectobacillus; species Flectobacillus rivi. The sequence goes on along the minus strand of NZ_JASHIE010000003.1, from coordinate 179,464 downwards.
TGGCACCTTTGCTGTTCAAAACAGTGACATTTACAGCATCTCCGTTTCCATCTTTTAGGAGTGTTTCCATCGCACCTGACTCTTTACCATCCGTTGCCACAGCCTTTTTATTCAAAATATGATAATTGATAAAATCTTCTACCTTTTTCTTATCCAATAAACTCGTTGGGTTGTAGACTGGCGTCTTCGTTGCACCTGTTCCAGTACCTGGCAAAACACCATCATTCACTGCTGCCTGAATTGCAGCATTGTTTGGAATAAACAATGTGTAAAATGTGCCTTCGCTTACATTGGCAATAGCATTTGTTGCTGCAGTGTACACGGTAGAGTTTTTCAAATATTCGAAAAAGTAGCCAAAATCCGACGTTAGGGTAGGAGCCAGATTAGCCAAATCTTTCCCGATTGGGTCTGCTATTGTGGTATTGGCAGGTGCGAAATTAAGGACGCCATTGGTGTAATACACTTTGCCATTAGAAGCAGTCTTGCTACTCAGAATAGTCAATGGAGCCGCTTTTGTACCTGTTGAATAGACCTTATTTCCATCAAAGCGAATGTATTCACCATTAATTGCATCGATAACACCTGAACCAGAAAGGTTATCCAATTCTTTGTTTGGAGTATATACTACAGAGGTAGCAACAATACGCTGAAGGTTAGCCAAAATAGAAGTCCCAGAAGTACGAGTTGTAGTGCCAGGTGCCGTATATCCCCACTCACTGTTCGCAACGTTCGCTACCGATTTTGATATATCGTAATCATACCCAGCCGCTTTGAAAAGGTCATCGCTAATCATAAATAATACGTAGTTCACTCTCGGATTTAGGATCGTGTTTTTCCAGTCCATATCCAAAATACGTGTCATCATTGAGTATTTAGGATCTAAATATGATTTTGAGTAAACAGATGAGAAAAGGTTAGATTCCTGAACTTTGTTGGTTCCGTAGAACATCGCATTACTCAAAATTTTCTTCTCAACGACGTTGGCATTAGCATTAAAACGAGCCTCTTCACCTAAAGCATTGAAGGAGTTTTGGAACTTGGTTGGCCAAACGGTTGACGGAAACAAATGCGCATTAATCAAGTCGATAATAATGCCTGGAGGCATTGCATCTAATGATTTGTAGTTTTCTAACAACACACTATTGATATAAGGAGTAAGTACATCGTTTGTTGGAACAAAAATACTCCACATATCTAACTGAGCATCATTTTCTGCATTTTTCAAGAAGTTTTCACAGTTGGGAGCAAACGTTAAATACTTACCCGAACTAGCTTGCTTATTGTAATTTTTCACATAAACTTTATCGCCTCTTCCAGTCAAGTTGGCATACTTAATCGTCATGGCATCGTTCAAACCGAAGGTTGCCGCATACTTCTCAATAAGGTTACGGAACACGCTATACTCTGGTTTGTTTCTGATGTATTCGTCAATCGAAGGTTGTACTGTGGGTACATCATCAATTTCATGAATCATTCCATTTTCAGCAAAAATATCAGCATTGACTACTTTCGAGTTCATCACGTTGAAGCCGCTATAGCTTACATTAGGATAGAAATAATTGTAGTCAGTGGCAGTTAGTCCACGAGCGCTCAGGTATTCATCCGTAAAGTACGCAATGTGCTTATTGTTGTTGTCGCCCACAATGTAATTACCGTTCTGACGGTTGGTCGCAACAGATTTGAATGAATTTCCATCAAAGGATTTTTCATCGTAAAAACCTGTGTAATAGGCTGTCTTACGTCTAAATGAACGAGAATCTTGCCACCCAGCAGGCGCTTGGTAGTCTGCCAATCGGTTTTTGTCAAAAGCATTAAATACCAATAATCCCTGAACAATTTCACGGGCTTTGGTTGAATCCATAGCGTTGAGGCTTTGACCCGAAGCGGTAAAATACTTATTGAAAGCGTCATCATTTGGAGCAAAAAAAGTCCAGTAACCTGCACTTGATAGCGTACGTTGGTAACCACTTTTGTCAATGACACCCAGTAAGGTTTTGAAATTACCCCGTTTCGTAAGCACTTGATAAATAGGAGGTTCGAGTGTCTCAGGACGTTTGTAGATATCCAACTCTTCTTTGGTACAACTACCTAGAAAAGTACTGATGAGCACACTCAGTACCAGCCAGTAGCGAATAGAGTATCGATGCATCATGCGTTGTTGTTTAATTTGAGATTTACTGATTTAATATATTAGTCCTATCGGATTTATTGGTTTACTATATGATTCTATGTTGGTTTGTTAATTATGCTGGCAGGTAGGTTGTGCCATAATTTGGAGTTTTATTAGATTTTGAGTTAAAACAAAAAGTGTTAGATTGACACATTTATCTTGGTTTTACTTTTGTTAAGTATTGCGCAACAAACGTGTTAATCACAGAAAAAAAATATGAAAAAATGAAGTTAAAGATTGGTTACACGTCAAATCAGAGAGAATTGCTTGTTAGTATATGGTAAACAAAAGACGTGCGGATTCATTAAAGGTATATATTTTTCCATAGGATTAAATTGGTTTTTTAAAGGTTATAAATCAGCTTGTATCGGGATGGTTAGGTAATACTTTACCTGTATTTTCGATGTAAAATAACAAGAAGTCCAATCTATAACCATCATGCTCCATCCTGTTAGTGATGAAAAATCTTGAAATAGTTCAATAATGATTTTTGATTTCAAATAATACCTTCTTATAATACAAATTTTCGTCTAAAACACTCCGAGACAGCCTATTAGATAGACTGTCTCGGAGATAAAGAGATTTAATAAAACATGAGTCATCCCTAAATTAGTGATTTAGCGAGTGAGTGATTATGTGAAAATTTGTATTCCATCACTAGAGACGCAATGATTACGTCTTAAGAGGTGTCATTCTGAAAAATAATATCGAAGCTGTTTTAACTTGGTTATTTTGAGGAAAAAAAATGCTTGTATTTAGGCTTAACAGGTATTCAGTGTTACAATTAACTAGATGTCCAGCTATTGACTGAAGATTCCTATTAGTGGATGAATTTATTCACCCGTGACAAAAAGCTAAAATACAATTTTTATAATAATCACTCATTCACTCAATCTCAATTCACTCAATTAGGAATGCCCCATGCTTCCTATGGCATTTTTTTGAAGCCTTCCCATTTCACCTTCCATTGTCCGTTGGTAGGGAATGAGGTTTTACCTGTGGGTAAATCGTCTCTGCTACACATCATGGCTATCGTGGCTAGCAAACCGCCATTTCCTGGCAAATACAAGCGCAAACGCTCGTCTTGAAAGTTGTGACCATTTGGCAGGTAGGTATTGGTTCTGATATTCATCATCAAGCCATCAATCGCTTTTTCAGGACGTCCTAGTCGTGCGGCAGTCATAGCAACCATCGGAAAATCCCAGCCCCATGTATCATGCCATTGCCATACATCCCAAACCTTGTCGAAAGTTCGTTGCATCGTTGGCATGTCGACCATTGGTGTTGGCGGAAGCATACCCAAAGCTCCCAAAACTGATGGGTGGTCTGTCAAAAACTTGGGATTGGTATAAGAATCCTGCGCAGATTCAGTAGCTAGATATACACCATCTTTTACAGGTAGTTTTGATAAATTTTGAAGGATTTTATCATACTTTTCATTAGGTTTCAAGCCCATGGCTTTGCGCCAATCTTGCGCAACTTTCAATGCCCAATGCCAATACACTAATTCGTAGGTAGGATTGAAAGTTTCTTCTGGATTAAATCGTTCTTGCGCTGGAATAAGCCCTTTGCCAAGGATATAGCGCTTGTTTTCTTCATCCCAATGCGGGTAAGATGCCATGAAATCTGCGGTGGCAAATACCAACTTACTATATTTTTGCAAGGTAGCCTTGGTTGGCTTTTGACGACGAACTAACTCTGCAAAATAGATAAAATGTGGTTGTTGCCAAATCAAAAATGCCCCAACCGAAGAGGGTGATTCTTCCCCTGCGGGATCGGTCATTTTTTGCCATCTTGCACCTTCGTAGCCCTGTCGTTTGGCTATGCCAACGGCATTAGGATATACTTTTGCATACCAATCTAAACTTTTTTCTAGTAAATCAACCCTTCCCCATAAGGCAAAATGGATTCCATGCCACCAGTGCATTTCGAGGTGCGGTTTTCCGTACCAAGAGTTATACGTCAAACCTGTTTCTTGAGGAGGCTGTTCGTTGGCACATTGTATTTTGGTGAGATACTGAGAAAGTACAATTCTTCTTTCCAATTCTTTTGCACGGACATCTGTACTTCCTTCAAAGTCAATGGCGCCACCACTGTTCCAGAAGTTTTTCCAAGCTAACAAATTACGTTGATTGATTGCAGAAAAGGTGCTAGTAGTTACAGGAGTTTTTTCTGAAAAATTTGCTGAAAATTCCCACGAGCCATCTTCAATTTTTGGGGTTAGAATAAACTCATGTGTCTTATTTTGAATGATCGTCCCCTTTTTATTCCAGTCAAATCTAACAAAATATTGGTCTGCATCTAACTGATGTTTGATAATCGCTGATTGAGTTTGTGAAGACACAATGGCAGACTGATGCTGGTCTGGATTTTTGTAGTTAGTACCGCTATCCAAAAATTGATTACTTGGAAATGGAAATTTCAAGAAAACCTGAATTTGCCCTGTTTTCAATAAATTTGATTGAATATTTACTGAAACAACATCTTGATTAGGGTCGCAAATAGTCACTACCGTTACGGGCTGACCTTCCAAAGAAAAATGACTGGTGATTTGTCCTGTGTATGGATTTAATTGCTGGTTTTGAACGACAATATCCGTGATTTGGGCAGTACTGCCATCTTTTTTCTTGAAAATAAAACCCAGATTTCCAAGCTGTAAGCGGTGAGGATTTTCACGATAATAATTGATAGCTTCCTTGCTTTTAGCATTTTTTGCACCTTGCACGCTATAAGTAACCTTTCGTCCATTGAGGTTATATTCTTTTAAAGTTTCCTCAAATTTGACATTTTCTTTATTAGGGAAAGAATGCCAACCCCAAACAGATTGTGTCCCGAGCGGTACACCGTTGGTATAATAATTGGGAAAACTCTGTAGTCCTGTGGCATCTACAGTAAAGGCAAATCGACCATTTCCAACAGAAAGTGAGGCTAATGTGTCAAATGAAGCAACAGAAATCGTGTGTCGTTCGACAACAGCTTTGCGATTGATTTTCTGTGCATAAGAAGAGAGGTAAGTCATTCCTAGTAAACCTAGGAGTAATAATTGTTTTTTCATCATCCTTCAATATTAGATCTAGTTTTTCTCAAAAGAGTGTTTTACTAGATTTATACTGAAAGAGGGGTTAGGGGTGAGGGTTCAGGGGGGAGTTAAAAGATAATCTTAATAGAAAATATCGCCGAATGCCAATAGCTGATAGCCTAAATCCTAACCTCTGCCCCCTCATAACTTATTTCGCTTCCTTATTTTTGACAAAATTATCAACCCATTTCATCAAAATAACAGAAATAATCATACTTGCGATTACGGTATATCCCAACCAATCATAGCGTTCTAAATGCCCATCTGGAGCTTTTACAACAATTGCACCTGCCAACAAGGAAGCCAAGCCACCCGAAATTTGCTGAATAGAAGAGTTAACACTCATAAAAGCGCCCCTATCTTCAAGGTTTGGCACCGAAGTCATTAAGGCAGAAGCCGAAATCATACGAGAAGAAATCCCTGCGAACATAATCACATTGATTACCATAATGATTTGTAGGGGAGTTGTTCCAAGATTACAGAAAATACCCACTAATAATGAGCTGATTAATGAACCAATGACAAACATATTGTATTTGCCAAAACGGTCGCTTAACTTACCAATCATTGGGCCGAAAAATAGTGCTGCAACGCCAGTAACTGCATATAATACAGGAAGTTGTTCGAGGGTAAGTCCTAGATTTTTTGTGCTAAATGCACTACCAAAAGGCATTAACATAAAGCCGCCTGTCGCCAGTAAAACGGTACTTGAAAAAGCTCTTAAATAATGAGGTTTTGATACCGTATGGAATAGGTGTACAAAAGGATTGCCATCTTTTTGATAAGCCAAATGTTGCGTTAGAGGCTGCATTTTTACCAAAATAATAATACCAACTAAGACTCCTACCATCACAATCATCCAAAAAGGAGCATGCCAATCAAACATATTAGCAAGTTGCAATCCAATAGGCAAACCTAATACCTGACTCGCCGCAAATGACATTTGCACAAATCCCATAACACGCCCACGAACTTCAGGTTTGAAAATATCAGAGATAACGGCAACCGATACGGAGCCAATTACACCGCCAAAAATACCTGTGAAAATACGAGCAGCCATCAATAACTCATACGTTGGAGCCATCGCACAAAAGGCAGTACCAATTAAAAAGCCAACGTAGAAAAATAAAAGAAACTTTTTACGGTCAAACTTATCGGCAAAACCCGCTGCTAACAGCCCAGAAGCACCAGCGCTAAAGGCATAAGCCGAAACCACCAGACCAAATTGTTGAGGAGTAATATGAAGTTCTGGCATGAGGATAGCACCTAAAGGAGATAATACCATAAAATCCAGAACGACAGTGAATTGAATAAAAGATAAAACCGCTATCATAAATTTTTGATAGGGCGTAAAGATTTGTGTTTGTTCCATGGAGATAGATAATTTTATAAAGAGAAATATTAGGGTTTAAGAGATTTGATGACTTGATTAAAAGTCATTCGCATGATTTCCTCAGTAAGCACGAATGGTTCGCCTGCCATATTATGACCATCTTGGGCAAAATGAATTAATTGATAGAGAGGAGCAAATGCCAATGTCCAGAAAACTTCTTTGGGTAAAGGGATTAATTCACCTTTTTCGATAGCTCTTTTCAAGAATTTAGTCATATTATTTCTAAATTCTTGAAAGTACTCATCCCCAAGTTTTTTCTTGTAAGGTGAGTTTCTGAATTGCTCGATAAACGCGGCAGCGATAGGGTTTTCAAGTACATATTTCGCACGATTTTTCCATTGCATCCATAGACCATCCTCAAAACTTGCCTCGTAATCGAATCCTGCAAAAGTAACCACATGAATCTTTAGACCGACTTCAATACCTAATTGTACAATTAGATCTTCCTTATTTTGGAAATAGATATACAAAGTAGCGGGAGATACATTGGCTGCTTTGGCAAGTTTGTGCATACTAAAACCATTAAAGCCTTCTTCAACCAATAACTCAAGGGCTTTTGTTCTGACCAATTGTTCTTTTTGTTCATCTCTTAATCTCATAGTACAAATATAAATGAACATTTGTTTATTTATAAATTTAAAAGACAAATTTTCATATATATCCTAACATCAGCTTCAAATTGCTCCCTTATTTTGATTAAAACCATTCCGTTCTAATAGATTTTTGTATTTTCCCTGCTCAGTTTTATTTTATCGTAAATTCCTATTTAAATATAATTCTATGATTCATTCTTTGGTTGCTGGATGCTTTATTATATTGGCGTTTATAGTTCTTATAAATCCTCCTGCACACAATACAAAAGCTAAATATTGGTTTAGCGGATTTCTGCTATGTGTGGGTTTAGGCTTGGCAGAAAGAGATTTGTACCAACAAAATCCTGATTTTGTCGTTGTAAGTGAATGTAGTCGTTTCTTAATTGCCCCTTTTTTATACTTTAGCATTGTTTATTTCACCAAACCAAAATTCGTGTTTTCAATTTACAGTTCCCTTCATTTTATTCCATTTGTCATCTTTAGTTTTTTTGCCATTGTCTTTTTAATTCAACATGAATATCCTCTTAGTTTACCTAAGCCAATAAGTAGATACTTTGGTCTTTTTCTATCACTTTCTCTAAAGCTTCAGATTTTAATTTATTGGGTTTATTCCTTCTTGTTATTAAGAAAACATAGAAAAAATGTTCAGTTGTTTTCCACAGAAACGAACCAAGTAAATCTCAACTGGCTAACGAATTTGTTGTATATAATTTTAGTCATTATTGTGATAGCTATATTAAGTGCAGGATTTAGCCATTTGCTCATATTTCCTTATCTACCAATTATTTACTGTTTATGCTCAGGATTTATCGCTTACTATATTATTCCTCAGAAAGAAATTTATCCATTTCCAGAAACGGTTAAAACCGAAATTCAAGAAATTATTGAAGTTACATCGTCCAAAAAAAGCCCAATAGCCCGTTTAAGTGAAGCTGAAATGGCATTTTTGAAAACGAAGTTGGAGTTAATCATGGAGCAAGATAAACCGTATCTCCAAAGTGATATTAACTTATTCCAACTAGCCGAATACCTTAATATTTCTACTCATGACCTATCTTTTTTACTCAATACAGGGTTATCCATCAATTTCAATGATTATATCAATAATTATAGAATCAATGAAGCTAAAAGGCTTTTGAAATCTCCTAAACATACCTATTTAAGTATTGAAGGTATTGGCTATGAATCGGGATTTAGTTCGAAATCATCGTTTTTTACTAGCTTCAAAAAGATTGTTGGGTTATCTCCTTTAGCATTCAAGAAAGTTGATATGCCATAAAAGTTTGATTTTTTGGTTCAAATGGATAATTCTGAACTCTGGGTTGAGGTGTTGTCGATAGTTTTGACAAACTAAACTTTTAAAGAATATGCATTTTATCCAAAAAATCATGCTATCTATTATTTCAGGATTGGTAGTAGCAAAAGTATTAAGTCGAATCGGACTAGCTTGTTTTAAATTTATCCCATCTTCCATTATCATTTCTATAAGCATTATTTTTCTACTTTTTTATGTATTTTATTTCATTAGAAAGGCTAAAAAAGAGTTGGACTTCAGTAAGATTTATAAGCTCCAACTCGCCATGCTGTGTGGAGCCGTTGCCTTTGACTTGATTACTTTTGGTTGGCAAAAAATTTATCATCTTCAATTTATTGTTCCCTTGGGTATGCTAGACTTGCCCTTTAGCAAGGTCGATGATGTTTCATTGATGTGGGCATTTTTTGGGCATTCATATCCCTTCACCGTTACGATTGGTCTTCTCCAAATGCTGGGATCGTTTTTATTACTTTTTTCCAAAACCAGACTTCTCGGTGTTTTTATGCTGTTACCCATTCTTGTGACTATTTTAACGATTGACATTTTTTATCATCTAGACATGGGTGTAATTCTTCATGCCCTCATATTAATTATAGCATTGCTTTATCTGGTTTTTCAAGATTTTGAACAGCTACAAAATTTCTTCTTTAATCAAAAATTGAAAACATCTGATTTGCTAGAACTAAGACAGACTATTAAGACAGGGATTCGTGTGGGAATCCTATTGTTACCTTTGGTCTTTGTTTTATTGAGATTACCCATCGATAAAAACCCACAGTTGACAGGGAAATATCAAGTGCAAAAAATCAAAATAAATGATGTGGATACAACTGCAAAATCACCTTATGATAGTACCCTGACAAGGGTTTATTTTGACATAGGAAATGATATTGTATTTGATTTTAATACAACAGAAAGAAGATATATAGGAACTTATCAATTGAAAAATAATCAGATAGAAGCCCAATGGCGTTATCCTAGCAAGGACTTACCAATATTTAGAGGTAAAATTAGCTTAGCAAGTAATCAAATTCTACTTTTAGGGAAAATGGGAAAAGATTCCTTGGAAATACACCTAAAACCATTTAAACCTTAGTTGCATACTCCAGTTAGCGTTTGAAAGCCCAAAAAACGTTGTTGGAAATAGGTTTTCAACAACGTTTTGGCGCTTCATGAATATTTTTTGCCTCCGCTTCTTACAATTTTTCCCTTTCATATTAATATTTCGAGTAAAAAATTACGGCTTGCTGGCTTTCATGATTAAAATCTCCCAAACATAATAATCCTATTTTAATCATGAATGAAAAAAAAGACAATGGAATGAGTCGCAGAGGCTTTCTCGACCTATCCATTAAATCAACCTTAGCAACTACTGCTGTCATTTCAGGCTTTCCGACAATTGTTCCCGCTTCTGTTTTTGGCAAAAATGCGCCAAGCAATCGCATTACCATTGGTGCAATCGGTACAGGTCGTATTTCACGCGGACATGATATGCCTGGGGTTTGGAAGTTTGATAATGCACAAATTATTGCCGTTTGTGATGTAGATAGCAACCGAGCTAAACTTGCCAAAGATTTGGTGGTTGATACCTATTCAAAGAAAAATGGAAAACCTTACGATGGTGTAAATGTTTACACTGATTATCGTGAATTGCTCAATAACAAAGATATTGACGCCGTTTTAGTGAGTACGCCTGACCACTGGCATGCGCCAATTGTTATTAGCTCAGTGCGTGCAGGTAAAGATGTGTATATGCAAAAGCCTGCTTCCTTGACTATTGCAGAGGGTAGAGCCATGGCTGATGCCGTAAAACAAACTAAGAGAATTGTACAAGTTGGTAGCCAACAACGTTCGAGTTGGCAGTTTAGATACGCTGCCGAATTAGTAAGAAATGGCAGAATTGGCGAACTAAAAACCGTGTACGTTGGACTTCCTGGTGACCCAGGTGGAGAGGTGGAACCTCAAATGCCAATTCCAGCAAATCTAAATTATGATATGTGGTTGGGCACAACGCCAGACGTTTATTATACTGAAAAACGTGTGCATCCACAGGTAGGTTTTGACCGTCCGGGATGGTTACGTTGTGAGCAGTTTGGGGCTGGGATGATTACAGGTTGGGGGTCGCACCATATTGATTGTGCGCACTGGGCTATGAATATGGAGCATTCTGGACCAGTAGAAGTATGGGGACGTGCTGATTTTCCAAAAAGCGGTTTGTGGGATGTTCACGGTATTTTTAGAACTGAAGCCATGTATGCTAATGGGGTGAAAATGGTAGTTACCAACGAAATCGCCAACGGTATTCGATTCGAGGGAACGGAAGGTTGGATTTTTGTTTCTCGTGGTGATGCTTCTGTAACTGCTTCAGATCCTATTGCCAAACAGCAAGCTGCCAAGGCAATCGATGCAAGTAATCCAAAAATTTTGGAATCGGTGATTGGTCCAAATGAGATTCATTTGACTGAAAGTAAAGACCATCATGGCAACTGGTTGGAAAGTGTTATTTCAAGAAAAGACCCAATTGCTCCAGCTGAAATCGGTCACCGCTCATGTAGCGCTTGTTTGTTGCACCATGCAGCCATGAAACTCAAACGTCGTTTGTATTGGGATCCTAAAAAGGAAAAATTCCTTAACGACCCCGAGGCTAATACTTTATTGTCAAGACCTCAAAGAGCAGCTTACGCAGTGAGATAATGTAGAGACGCAGGGTTGCTGGAGTTAACTCCAGCAACGGCGTAAAAGGCATGAAATCACTGAAAAACATTTATATAAAATTCTCAAAGATGAAAAAAAGATATTTGCTTGCCGCTTTTTTAATGGCTGAATTTTCTCAAACATTTGCGCAAAAAACAGAGCAGATCAAACTCATTACCCTCGACCCGGGTCATTTTCACGCAGCTTTGGTGCAAAAAAATATGTTTCCCAATGTTAGTTCTGAGGTGAAAGTTTATGCACCGCAAGGGAAAGACCTTGATATGCATTTAGCTCGTATCAACGGCTATAATACCCGTGCCCAAAACCCTACTGCTTGGAAGGAAATTCTTTATACTTCACCAGATTTTTTTGAAAAAATGGTTCAAGAAAAAGTGGGTAATGTGGTGGTAATGGCAGGAAATAACAAAAAGAAAACGGAGTATATCAAAAAAGCCATTGATGCAGGATTTAATGTTTTGGCGGATAAACCAATGGTAATCGACCCTCAAAACTTTGATATGTTGAAAGCCGCATTTGAGTCTGCCAAGAAACAGGGTGTGTTGCTATACGACATCATGACTGAGCGTTCGGAGATTACTACGATGCTTCAAAGAGAGTTTTCTATGGATGCTTCGGTTTTTGGAACGCTACAGAAAGGAACGCCTGATAATCCTGCGGTAACTAAAGAAAGTGTTCACCATTTTTGGAAATATGTTTCTGGAAGTGTGCTCACTCGTCCAGCTTGGTTTATGGATGTAGCGCAGCAGGGGGAAGGTATCGTGGATGTCAATACTCACTTGGTGGATTTGATTCAATGGGAGTGTTTTCCTGAACAAATTATTGATTATAAAAAGGAAATAAAAGTGAATAGTGCCAAACGTTGGGCGACGGATATGACTTTAGCTCAGTTTAAGGACATTACTCAACTCGAACAGTTTCCTGATTATTTGAAAAAAGATGTAAAAGGAGATGTATTAAAGGTTTATTCAAACGGCGAAATCAATTATACCATCAGAGGAGTTCATGCCAAAGCTTCTGTAACATGGGCTTATAAAGCACCTGAGGGCGGTGGCGATACGCATTACTCGATTATGAGAGGTACCAAATCAAATTTGGTGATTCGTCAGGGGGCAGAACAAAAATATCAACCTGTTTTGTATATCGAGCCTGCGAAAAATGCCCCTGATTTTGAACAAAAATTGACAAAAGCTGTCGAAAAAGTTGCTCAGAAATTCCCTGGTATTAGTATTCAAAAAAATGATAAAGGTTGGGCGTTAGTCATTCCCGATAAATACAAAGACGGTCATGAAGCCCATTTTGGTTTGGTAGCTCAACGCTATATGCAATATCTAAAGGACGGTAAATTGCCTGTTTGGGAAGTACCTAATATGTTGGCTAAATATTATACAACTACAGAGGCGTTGAAACTTGCCCAAAAATCTAAATAATTTTAGTAAAATCCCCTAATAAAAATATCATAATCATGCAGAATAATAGAAGAGAATTTATAAGAAATACATTCGGTACAGCCGCTGGGATTGTGCTCGCAAATCAGGTTGCCACTGCAACAAATCCCTCAAGTGCTGAACCAACCTTCGCAGAACCAAGAATCAAGTTTGCGGTGATTGGTATGAATCATGGGCATATTTACGGTCAAGTGGAGGCAGTTATCCGTGGAGGAGGACAGTTGGTGGCTTTCTATGCCAAAGAGGCAGATTTGTTAGCCGCTTTTGCCAAACGCTATCCCAACGCTAAACAGGCAAGTTCCGAAGCTGATATTTTAAATGATAAGTCTATTCACTTGGTACTGAGCTCAGCTATTGCCAATGAGCGCGCGCCTTTGGGGATTCGTGTCATGAAGTCTGGGAAAGATTTTATGTCTGATAAGCCAGGTATTACGACCCTTGAGCAGTTGGCAGAAGTGCGCAAAGTACAGAAAGAAACCAAAAGGATTTATTCGATTTTGTTTAGCGAACGTTTTGAAAATAAGGCAACTGTAAAAGCTGGCGAATTAGTAAAAGCTGGTGCTATTGGTCGTGTGATTCAAACTATTGGTATGGGACCACACCGTATTAGCTTATCAACTCGTCCAGCTTGGTTCTTCAATAAAGAACAATTTGGTGGAATTCTTTGTGATATTGCTTCACACCAATTTGACCAATTTTTATTCTTTACAGGTTCAACAAAAGCAGAAATTGTAACCTCACAAGTTGGCAATGTAAACCATCCTCAATATCCAAATTTCGAAGATTTTGGTGATGTTATGGTAAAAGGCGATAAAGGAACTGGCTATGTTCGTGTAGACTGGTTTTCACCAGATGGACTCAAAACTTGGGGTGATGGTCGCTTGACTATCCTTGGAACTGAAGGATATATTGAAATTCGTAAAAATATTGATATTGCTGGAAAAGAAGGTGGAAACCATTTGTTCTTGGTCAATAACAAAGAAACCGTACATATCGACTGTAATGACGTAGAATTACCTTTTGGTCGCCTTTTGGTGGATGATGTGGTGAATCGCACTGAAACTGCCATGTCACAAGAACATTGTTTCTTGACTTCGGAGCTTGCTATCAAAGCACAGAAATATGCTAAACAGTTGAGTATTTAGTTAAGGTAATAACGGTTCAAAGGCACAAAGTGGTTAAGGGTTTTGGATAAAAACTCAATCATTTTGTGCCTTTTTCAATTTCAGAACTATAACCATAGACTTTGAAACTTGGATAAATAATAAATGACTAGCTCAGGACTTAGTCTTGGACTCTTATTTTTAAACAGTTTTGAAACTGACATAATAACTATTAAAATCAAGAATTAGTTATTGGTAAGTTTTTCAAATTATCAGCGTGTGTTACAACATTAAAGCTTAAAAAGTAAACTGTATTTTTCAAAGAATTAATAAAATAGTTTAAATATCGCTTCCTTGCCTTATCTTTACGGCAATTCCCTCCAAATCATTCTTTTGCTTCAAGAAAATACACCTTTTTTAAGGATAAAATCACCTTCTTCTATTCAATTTGTGAAAATTGAAATATAAACTTTCAAAGAATATTTAAAATCAATTAGGGATTTTACTGACTTGTTTGACTATACAGTAATATACCCTGAATCGAATCTATGAAATATAATAAGTTAACGGATGAACAATTGGTTAACCTCATTATCGAGGATAACAAGTATGCCTTTGAGGAGGTGTATCACCGTTATTGGTACAAGCTTTTTGGTGTAGCATATCACGAAATTGGAACTCGCGAAGAGGCCGAAGAACTCGTTCACGACTTATTCGAAAGCCTTTGGAATCGTCGGCATCAGCTCAATATCCGCATGTTGAGCGCCTATCTGGTTGTGTCCATCAAGCACCTGAGTACTAATTATATTAAGTCTCAAATTACAAACCGCAAGTTTCAAGAGTATCTTATTTTCAACGAAATAAGACAATCTCATGCAACAGAAGAAGTAGTTCATTTCTCCGAACTTTCCGACGCTGTGGAGGAGGCAATGAAAAAGCTTCCAGAAAAAACTTGCGAAGTGTTTAGAATGAGCCGTTTCGAAAATCAATCTGTGAAGGAGATTGCCGTTCAATTGAATTTGTCAGAAAAGGCCGTAGAATATCATATTACAAAATCCCTCAAATTGTTGAGAGAAAACTTAAAAGCATATCAGCAAACATAATCTAAATCTGTTTGGAAGACACCTAGTGTTATTTCATTAGCCATTTACTATCATGAATCAATTTGAATTTGACCAATTACTCGAAAAATATCTGAACGGGGAATGTACCCCCGAGGAGATTGCTTTTGTAGAGCAATGGTCTGAAAATATGCTTTCGATAGCCTCTACCCCCTTGAGCGCTAGCGAACAACAAAACTTAGAAAAACAACTTTGGGAGCGTATTCAGCAGTCTATCGGGATTAAGCCTTTCAAGTGGAAAATCTGGGCTATGGCGGCGACTGTTCTGATTTGTGTCGGACTGGCACTGAAGTGGTATGCTTGGCAAGATAGTCCAGAACAGCTTATACGTCAGTCGATTGCGTCCAGTAATTGGGGTGTGATTGACTTAACAAACCATTCTTCGACGGTACAAAAAGTTACGCTGGAAGACGGTAGCGTGGTGCAACTCAATCCTAATAGTACGATTTCCTATCCTGAACATTTTGGACAAAAAACTAGGACAGTTTATTTGAAAGGAGAGGCTTTTTTCAACATCAAAAGAAATCCAGCGAAACCTTTTGTAGTACACACTGGCGATTTAGTTACTGAAGTGCTTGGAACAAGTTTTACCATCAAATCCTACGAAAACTCCAAATCTATTGAGGTATTGGTTCGAACGGGAAAAGTATCGGTTTATGAACGAAAAAATGAAGAAAAACAAAAACGCAATGGGGTCATTTTAACACCTAATCAAAAAGTGGTTTTTGTGAAAGATTCTCGAAAAATCATTCCAAGCTTAGTTGAAGAGCCTGTGGTGATTGTTCCACCTGTACAACTGACACAATTTATTTTTGAAGAAACTCCCTTAGCTCAGGTGCTGCAACACCTAAAGCAAGCCTACATGATAGATTTTGAGGTGGAGAGCGACGCATTTGAGAATTGTGTTTTTACAGGCGACCTCAACGAACTGCCACTTCATACCCAACTCGACCTTGTTTGTAAAGCCGTAAATGCTAATTACGAACAAAGAGGAACTGTCATATTTCTCTACGGTACGGGTTGTAAATAAAGAAAAACCGACAGTGCAATAACACTGTCGGTCGCATACCTTGTTCGAACTGCAATTCGAACCCACTGCAATGGGTACCAAGGTGTGTTTTTATCCAGTCACAGTTAAAAACAATTAAAATTATGAAAAAAAACGTACTATTTAAAAAGATTCTCTCCGAAGCAATGCGAATCACTTTGACCCAGCTATTGCTGTCGTTTGTGTTTTGTGGGATTACCCTAGCAAACGATGCTTTTTCTCAAGAAGTACTCAACAAGAGTATTTCGTTAAGACCCGAAACAATCACAGTAAAAAAAGCTTTATCTCAAATTGAGCGTCTGGCTGATGTTCGCTTTGTGTACAGTCCAAATCTTATTCAATCAGAAAGAAAAGTAAGCCTTTCTTTCGAAAATAACCGTCTTTCGACCGTTCTTAATGAATTTTTGACCCCATTACATATTTCTTATGAAGTGGTAGGTAATCGTATAGTTTTAAGCAAAAAAGAGGCAGAAATTACGCTACCAACCAATGTTACCAAAGAACTCCCAAACGTAGTAAACGCCGATATAAACGTAACAGGACAAGTAACTGACGAAAAAGGTCAGCCTTTGACTGGTGTATCGGTGTTGATTAAAGGTAGTACACGTGGTACAACATCGGATGCTAATGGTAATTTTAGAATTGCAGTGCCAGACAACGATGCGGTGTTGATTTTCTCATTTGTTGGCTATAAAAAACAAGAGGTTAGTGTAGCAGGAAGAAGCAAAATTATGCTTTCATTACAACCTGAAAACCAAAACTTAGAAGAGGTCGTAGTAGTAGGTTATGGTACTCAATCTCGTAAAAACTTGGTTTCTGCTGTAACAACCATTAAACCTGAAGAATTAAATAAAGGGGCTATTTCAGACGTAGGTCAACTATTGCAAGGTAAAGTACCAGGTTTGAATATCACTCGTAGTGGTGACCCAAACCGTTCGGCAGCTATTATTTTACGTGGAGCCTCTACGCTTCGTGATGGTGCACAATCGCCTCTATTTGTGATTGATGGAGTGCCAGGAGCCGATATTTCATTGATTGCTCCTGACGATATTGCTTCAATGGATGTATTAAAAGATGCGGCTGCCACTGCGATTTATGGTAACCGTGCATCAAATGGGGTAATTATGGTAACAACTAAGCGTGCAGGTAAAGGGCAAATGCAAGTTTCGTATGGTGCGTATATGGCAGTTGATAAAGTGTCAAATAAATACGAAATGATGGATGCCAATCAATTGAAAAGCTTTTTGTCAGCTAATGGACAAGCTCTAACTCCTGCGGATGATCAAGGTGCTAACACCAATTGGCAAGATGCTGTACAACGCAAAGAGGCATTTTCTCAAAATCATAATTTGTCTTTCGGTGGAGGAACAGAGAGTACGGTTTATAATGCTAGTATCAACTATTTCAATCAACAAGGGATTCTTAAATCCTCTGGCTTAAGTCGTGTGGTAGCTCGTTTGTCAATTGAACAAAAAGCAATGAATGACAAGTTGAAGTTTGGTTTATCGGTTACAAATTCGATGAGTGATGCTGATTGGGTTCCTTACAGAAATACCGTTCTTGCGCAAATGTTGACGTATTTGCCAACAGTACCTATCAAAAATGCTGATGGAACGTGGTATGACAACTTTACCAAAAGTAACTATTATAACCCAGTTTCATTGATTGAAAATGGTACTGAAAAATTGAAGTACAAAAGCTTAGTTGGTACATTCTTTACACAAGCGAAGTTACCTTTCGGTTTGACGTATGACTTAAAATTATCATACCAAAACTTCCAAACAAATTACGGAGCGTACTACAATAGTTATTATACCCAGTACTATAACAACATCCGTAGCACGCCAGAACCTCCTGGTAACCCATCTTTTATTACCTTGGTTGGAACGAATGGTTTTGCAACACGTAATGCTTATGAAAACCGTCAGAGTTTGTTAGAAACCTACTTGACTTGGGATAAACAATTAGGTGATCACTCTATCAACGCAGTTGTTGGGTATTCTTGGCAAGAAAGTATCAATGGCGATGGTTTTCAGTCGACAAGTACCAACTTCCCAGTGGACGCCGTAAGTTATAATAATTTAGGAATGGGTAACCCTTATGCAGTGGCGTCTTTTAGAGTGAATTATGGTGGTGATAATTATCAACAAATACGTTTGATTTCTGATTTTGGACGTTTGAATTATAACTATAAAAACAAATACTTAGTCCAAGCATCTGTTCGTCGCGATGGTTCTTCTGTATTTGGAGCAAACAAACGTTGGGGATATTTCCCATCAGTAGGTTTGGCTTGGAGAGTTGATAATGAGCCATTCATGGAAAATCAAAAGGTTTTTGATGAATTAAAACTTCGTGTAAGTTACGGTGTAACAGGTAACTCATTAGGCTTTAGCCCATATACTACTAAATTAATTTATGGTAATGTTGGTACATTCTACTACAATGGAAGCCAACAGTCAGCTATTGGGGCATTGCAAAATGAAAACCCAGATTTAGGTTGGGAAAAAACTGCTACTTCAAATATTGGGGTTGACTTTGCCGTGGCAAAAGGTCGTGTAAGTGGTACGTTGGAGGTTTATGACAAGACCACCTCAGATTTGATTTGGACGTACCCAGTAAGTACTGTACTTTATCCAAACGGTTCTTTGACGGCAAACGTTGGTAAAATGAGCAACAAAGGTGCAGAATTGACTTTGAATTTTAGTGCAATTAAAACAAAGGACTTTTCTTGGAATACAACCTTGAACTTGGCTCATAACCGTAATAAAATCGAAAGTCTTTCGAACTCAACTTTGAAAACAGACTCAGTGAAAATTGTTCAACCAGATGGTGGTGGTCAAACAGGTGAAACTGTACAGGTAATTGTTGCTGGTATGCCAATCGGACAATTCTATACGTACGAATACGCAGGAAAAGACGCAAACGGTGTTTCTCAATATTACAAAGCGAATGGAGAGTTGACTACTCGTCCTGAGATTGGTAAAGACTACCGTATGTTGGGTAATGCGCAGCCAAAATTGTTGTTGGGTTGGACAAACTCATTTACCTATAAAAACTTCGACTTGAATGTATTCTTCCGTTCAGTGCTTGGAAACAAAATCATGAATGTGACGCGTGCAGACTTGTATAGACCAAGTACTGCTCGATTTACCAACATTCCTGTAGAAGTGGCAAGTGAATCTGCGGCAGATTATAACTCATACCGTTACTCATCAAGATTCATTGAAGACGGTTCGTATCTAAGATTAGATAATGCAACGTTGGCTTATACTTTCAAAAATTTAGGTAAAAATTTCAAAAGAGTACGTGTTTATACTTCTGTAAACAACCTTTTTGTAATTACAAGCTACAAAGGTATTGACCCAGAGATCAACCAAGGAGGTATCGCTCCAGGGGTAGATTCAAACAATTTCTATCCTAAAACAAGAACTTTCTTGTTTGGTGTAAATGCTTCATTCTAAAAGTTTAGAAGAGATTTTCTTGAAAAGAGATAATAATTAGAGTTTCAGACTCAAATCAAATACTGAAAACGATGAAAAGATTTTTTAATATATTCTTATTATTCATAGGTGTTGCGGGGTTATATTCCTGCCATGACCTCGAAGTACCTGTCACAACACAACTTACGCCAGAAGTGTTTCCTCAGACACCTGCTCAGTTTGTACAAGCGGCTGGTCCGACGTATAATAGCTTTCGTCAAAACTTCTCGACAGACTGGTGGTTTCTACAGTCGTTGAGTACAGATGAAGCCATTTTGCCTGCTCGTGGAGGTAACTGGTATGATGGTGCACGTTATGAACAACATCACAAACACACTTGGAATAGAGATAATGCACACGTGCAAAGTGCATGGGCATGGCTTACTTCAACCATTTCGACGAGTAACCAAAATATCTATTTGATTGCAAAAGCTCCTGAATCGGCAGCCAAACAAACATCATTGGCAGAATTGCGTTCGATGCGTGCATTATGTTATTTTATGATGATGGATTTATGGGGAAATGTGCCAATTACTACTCAATTTGGAGATACAACTACAGCTCGTACTACAGCTCGTGCCGATGTATTTAAATTCATCGAAAAAGAGTTGAACGAAAGTATCCCAAATCTAAGCGAAGTAGTTGGTCAAGAAACTTACGGACGTCCAACCAAGTATACAGCGTATGCGATTTTAGCAAAAATGTATTTGAACGCTGAGGTGTATACTGGAACAGCTCGTTGGAACGATGCCATTATAGCATGTGATAAAGTAATTAGCTCAGGGAAATTTGCCTTAGAATCTGATTACAGAAAGATGTTCTTTGTCAACAATGGTCCGCAAATCAAGGAGTTTATTTATGCGATTCCTTATGATGCCTCGGCTCCAAATGGATATATGTTCTATGCACGTTATTCATTACCAAGATCATTGAGAGCTAAATATAGTTTGCCATTTACACCAAGTGCTGCGTGCAGTACCTTGCCAGAATTTTATGCATATTTCAATGACTCGAAAGACGTAAGAAATCAGCAATGGATTACGGGTAAACAGTATGACTATAAAGGAAATCCTGTTATCGTAAATACCACGAAGCAAGGTTTTGACGAGGATTACAAGGGCGCAGATGCATCGGCAGCATTGGCATATCATGTAGAAATTACACCAAATGTAGTAATTAAAAACCCTGCAAGTTTTGATTTGGGTAATGACGAAAAAGCTTGGAACATGGGATATCGTAATAACAAGTTCTACTGCGATTCTACATCAGCTACTCGTAACCAAAATAATGACGTACCTATTTTCCGTTATGCCGACGTATTGTTGATGAAAGCAGAAGCTATTTTAAGAGGAGGAACTGCCACAAACGGACAAACTGCCTTGAGCTTAGTGAATGAATTGCGTTCAAAGCGCACGACTTCGCCTGCTTGGACTTCGGTAACTTTACAAGCCGTGTACGAAGAACGTTCTCGTGAGTTTACATGGGAAACTTGGCATAGAAACGATATGATTCGTTATGGAAAATACGAAGATAAATGGGGTGCGAAAACGGATACAGATGTGCGTAAACGTTTGTTCCCGATTCCGACCAATGCCTTACAATTGAATAAATTACTAGTGCAAAACCCTGGGTATTAAGCGTCCGTGCAGAATTGTGAGTCAAGACTGGAATTGTTATTTCTGATTTTGGACCTATTGAAATAATAGGATTAATGAAGTTAGGTGATACATCCGCAATCCGACATCCAAAGTCCGAAATGGATAACTCTCAATTCTGAGCAAAACTTTACAAAATTTTCACATTGCCAAAGCCAAAAACTTTGGCAATGTGTGTAAATAGGGGTTGCGATGTTCGATTGAGTAGATTTTTAAGAAAACTGTTTTTAACAGTATGGAATAATACTTTGATAAATCCCTTCTTTATGCAAAAAAAACGACTTGATTCATTAGATGCTTTGCGTGGGTTTGATATGTTTTTTATTATTGGTGGCGAAGCATTTATTCACACATGGGCAACGTATTCTAATTGGCCACCCATCGTTTGGATGTCCTCACAATTACACCATAGTGACTGGAATGGACTTACTTTTTATGATTGTATATTCCCTCTATTCATCTTCATTGCAGGGTTTTCGATGCCACTAAGCTTTGAAAGTCAAATTCAAAAACTGACGCAACTTTCACATCCTAATCCCCAATCAAAAATCTTATTTCATCTGCTGAAAAGAACGCTAATTCTTATTTTACTGGGTGTTGTGGTAAATGGCTTTTTTAAGTTTCAAGGATATGAAAATACCCGTATCGCCAGCGTATTAGGACGTATTGCTTTGGCGTGCTTAGGAGCAGGAATTTTGGTGCTTTACACCTCAGTTCGAACACAGATCATTGCTTTTGTGTCGATATTGGTGGGCTATTTTTTACTGGTAAGATTTTACCCTGTTCCAGATTTTGGCGTATTTGATTTTACCAAAGAAGGAAATGTGACAGCATATTTTGACCGACTTTTTTTACCAGGAAAATTACATCGTAAAGTGTATGATCCAGAAGGAATTCTTTCCACGATTCCTGCTATCTGCAATGCCTTGATGGGTGCATTTACAGCTCGTTTTTTATTGAAAAATCCTTTAAAATTAGATTCTAATAGACTTTTGGGAGCAATGTTTTTTATTGGAGGAGGATTAATTGTAGTGGCTGAATTATGGGCCTTGGTATTCCCAATCAATAAAATTGTTTGGACATCTTCTTTCGTTTTGATAACAGGAGGTATCAGTATATGGTTTTTGACATTCTTCTATTGGTTTGTCGATGTAATGGGTTTCAAAAATGTCGTTCAACCCTTTATTTGGATTGGTACTAACTCCATTACGATATATTTGGCGGTGCATAATATCATCAATTTTGAGTCTACAGCGCATTATTTTTTAGATGGAATGCTACAAAATTCTACGATTGATGCACAAAACTTTGTCATTGCTTCAGGCGTATTATGTTTGCAATTAGCGGGTTTATATTTTTTGTATAGAAATAAATTATTCTTAAAAATATAGGTCATAAGTATTAATGTTGAATTGTGAGTGGAGAATTGTAAATGTAATATTCTAATTATTGAAGCTATTTAAACTTTTCAAAAAACAGATTTTATGGAGTAGGAAAGATTAGATAAATAATACATCGGAGGTGAAATTTTGCTATAATTTTTTGATTATGAGCACCTTCAGATAACGAATATACTATTAACTAATAACGTCTTCTTAATTACCCAATTTTAATTAACATAACATGAAAAAAGTATCTCTAACGTTGTTGGTAAGCTTGTTTTGTATTTTTCAATTATCGGCACAAATCGATTTAGGAGAATCCAAAGCATTAATCAAACGAATTATTCCAACCAGAGCCAGTGCCTTTGAAGTCGGTTATCTTCCACAAGAAAACGGGAAAGATGTTTTTGAAATCAGTTCAAAAAATGGCAAAATTCTCCTTAAGGGAAGCACTGGGGTAAGTATTGCTTCGGCATTTAATTACTATCTGAATGAATATTGTCACTGCCAAATTACTTGGAATGGTTCAAACTTGGCATTACCTAAGGTACTGCCTATCCTCAAAACTCCTGTAAAAAAGAACTCAGATTTTCTTTACAGATATTATCTCAATTACTGTACATTCAATTACAGTATGTCATGGTGGGATTGGAAACGCTGGGAAAAGGAAATTGACTGGATGGCACTTCATGGTATCAATATGCCTTTGGCGATTACGGGTGAAGAATACACTTGGTATGAAGTTTATAAGGAAATGGGCTTTAGCGATGATGATTTAAAAGGCTTTTTCTCAGGACCTGCGTATTTTTCATGGTTTTGGATGGGAAATCTTGACGGCTGGGGTGGACCACTTCCTTTAAGCTGGATGAAAAGTCATCATGAATTACAAAAGAAAATTATTCAAAGAGAACGTGCTTTGGGAATGAAACCCGTTTTGCCAGCCTTCACAGGTCACGTACCGGAGGCTTTTAAAAAGCATTTTCCGAAAGCGAAACTCAAAGCTACCAACTGGACAAATGGTTTTGCTGATACGTATATTCTAGATGCTGAAGATCCGCTATTTGCTGAGTTAGGTAAAAAGTTTTTGCAAAAGCAAACGAAAATGTTTGGTACTGACCATTTTTACTCTGCTGACACTTTCAACGAAAACGAACCTCCATCAGATGAACCTGCATTTTTATCAAAATTGAGTGCAAAAGTCTATGAAGGAATGCAGCAAGCCGACCCTAAAGCAGTTTGGGTAATGCAAGCTTGGTTGTTTTATTCGGATAGAAAATTCTGGAAAGAGCCACAGGTAAAAGCTCTTTTGGAGGCAGTACCAAACGATAAAATGTTGTTGCTGGACTTGGCAACCGAAATTGAACCCGTTTGGAAACGTACACAAGCCTATTATGGTAAACCTTGGGTTTGGAATATGTTGCATAATTTTGGGGGTAACGTCAATCTTTTTGGACGAATTGAAGGTGTAGCCAACGGACCTGTTCAAGCGCTGAATGACCCTAACAAAGGAAATTTACAAGGCTTGGGTTTGACAATGGAGGCGATTGAGCAAAATCCAGTATTGTATGCTTTGACAATGCGCCATGCTTGGGATAGTTCGCCATTGGATTTGGATAAGTGGTTAGACGGTTATATCCGTAATCGTTATGGAAAAGTGACGCCAGAAAACCGTGAAGTTTGGCAAATTCTCAAAAGAACTGCCTACAACGGAACAACAATTCGTGATGGAGCTGAGTCTATTTTGACGGGTCGACCAACTTTTGATTCGACGACTGTTTGGACAAGAACAAAATTGAATTATCCTCCCAAAGAGTTATTGCCAGCATGGCAATTGATGGTGAAGTCTATCGCAGCAAATGGAAGTAAAGAGGGTTTTCAGTACGATTTAGTCGATATTTCAAGACAGGTACTGGCAAATTATGCCTTGCCTTTACAGAAAAAATGGGTAACCGCTTATCGTAAAAATGATTGGGAAAGTTTTAAAAAATATACGAAAGAATATCTGATATTGATGGATGATATGGACGAATTATTGGGAACTCGTCAGGATTTTTTACTAGGTAAATGGATCAAAGAAGCGCGTGCTTGTGGCTTTACACCTGCTGAAAAAGACTTGTACGAACAAAATGCCAGAGACCTAATAACACTTTGGGGAGATGCCAATTCGCCATTACACGAATATTCAAATCGTCAATGGAATGGTTTAATGAAGGATTTCTATAAAGTTCGTTGGGAAAAATTCTTTGATGCTTTGACTACTGCTCATCAAAAAGGAGAAAAATATCAGCATGAGGCCTTCGAAAAGGAAATCAAACAATGGGAATGGTCATGGGTAACTTCACATAAGGATTTTATGGCTACGCCAAAAGGAAATCCAAATCAAATTGCCCAAAAGCTGTTTGATAAATACTATGTAAAAATCCAGCAGGCTTACGAATAAATTCTAGATTCGCTTAAATCACTTGGAGACGTTGCTTGCAACGTCTCTACTAATTTAATTCTATTGTGAAAAAAATCTTACTTATCTTATTACTATCGACGTCCCTTTTTGCACAGAAAAAACCGCTTGATTATGTCAATCCATTGATTGGATCGGCACCGAGTACTACGCCAAGTGCCAAAAAACATAGCGAGGCTGGTTCTGAATTAAAAGGACAAGTAGTTCCTATGATTGGTGTTCCACAAGGATTAACCACTTGGACACCTCAAACAAGAGCTACCGAACAAAAATGTATTCCACCATATTACTATAACGATGGAAAAATTCAAGGATTTCGTGCAAGTCATTGGATGAATGGAAGTTGTGTGCAAGATTATGGCACTATGACTCTTATGCCTCAAGTGGGAAAAGTCGAAATTAACCCAGAAAAAAGAGCAGAAGCTTACTCACGAAAAACTGAAATAGTACGTCCAGATTTGTATCAGGTAGATTTACAAAATTCTGGAATCAACGTTGCCATGACAGCACTTTGCAGAAGTGGATTTTTTAAAATTAAATATCCTAATCAGCAGGAGAACTATCTTATTATCGAGCCAAATTCCGACGAAGGCGTTGGTTTTGTACAAATTTTTCCAGAAAGAAAAGAAATAGTAGGTTATAACCCCGTACACCGTATTTATCAAGGTTGGGGACAACCTGCAGGATTTAGCGGCTATTTTGTCATACAATTCGACTCCGATATTTCAGATTTTGGGACATGGCTCAAAAATGAAATAATCCCTAAACAGACTATCGCTCAAGGAAAAGCCGTAGGAGAAAATGTGGGAGCTTATGTTAGATTTGCGTCCAAAGTTGTAAACGTTCGAATAGGCACATCGTTTACAAGTATCGAAGGAGCTCGTAAAAATTTAAAGGCAGAAATTTCGCATTGGAATTTTGATTTGGTCAAACAAAGTGCTGCTAACCAGTGGAATATGGCGCTTGGTAAAATTCAGGTAAAAGGTTCTGATAATGACAAAACGCTATTTTACTCAGCGCTTTATCATGCCAAGCTGACACCAAGAGTTTTCTCAGATTTTGATGGAAAATATCCTCAGTTTGCAGGTGGCAAAACCATAGAAACTGCCAAAGGATTTACCTATTATGAAGATTACAATCTCTGGGATACTTACCGTGCAGTTCACCCACTTCATACGATTTTAGAGCCAAAACGCACCGCCGATATGATGCAATCATTGATAGTAAAAGCAGAGCAAGGCGGTTGGTTACCTATTTTTCCGTGTTGGAATCAGTACACGGCTGCCATGATTGGCGACCATGCGATTTCAGTTATTGGAGATGCGTATATCAAAGGCATCAAAGGTTTTGACATCGAAAAAGGCTATCGGTATATGCGCAAAAATGCCTTCGAACCTAACCCAGATGCCAAGAGTTATGAGCAAGGACAAGGGCGCAGAGCTTTATCAAGCTATCTCAAATACCATTATATTCCCTTAGAAGATTCTGTATGGCAAGCATTTCATAAGCGAGAGCAGGTTTCGCGTACGCTAGAATATGCCTACGACGATTTTGTATTGGGAAAAGTAGCGGAAAAAATAGGGAAAAAAGCTGATGCTGAAATACTTGCCCAGCGTGCTCAAAATTACAAGAATGTCATTGACCCACAAACAGGATGGGCAAGAGTACGATATGCTGATGGTTCATGGATTGCCAAATTTGATCCTTTTGCACAGCGTTCGAGTTTTATTACAGAAGGTTCTCCTGCTCAATATACGTTCTATGTGCCGCAAGATATTCAAGGATTAATAGCCCAAGTAGGAGGGAAGGAGCGATTTATTCAAAAGTTAGATACCCTTTTTGAACAGGGATATTATTGGCATGGCAACGAACCTAATAATCAGATTGCTTATTTGTATCCTTATGCAGGTCAGGCGGAAAAAACTCAGAAATGGCTTCGCAAAATTATTAGAGAAGAATACGATACCAGTGCTGGGGGCATGAGTGGCAATGAAGATGGTGGACAAATGTCATCTTGGCTAGTGTTTAGTATGATGGGTTTTTACCCAGTTTGCCCAGGCAATCCAAGTTATACACTTGGGAGTCCTATGTTTGATGAGGTAAAAATTCAGACACCATCAGGGAAATTTTTTACAATAAAAACATATAACCAATCAGACAATCATCCAATGATTGATAGAATGAAATTAAATGGTAAGCCATTTTCAGCTATTGAAATTACACATCAAGAATTGTTAAAAGGCGGTCTTTTAGAAGTTTGGATGAAATAAAAATGAAACCTTTTGCCTAGATTGTATGGTATTTTTGAACAAACGCGATACAATCTAGGCATATTTTTAAAGCTAAAATTTTTATTTTGAATTTACATCTCTATCTTCACGACATAAAATTTATGATGTTTTAAAGTAAATAGTTCGTGAAAAGTAAATATTCTACCTTGTTCGTACTAGGAACACTGTTTCTGTGTGCCAAAACTTTCTACAAATACGCCAAAATCCCGCAACTTCTCTGGCTTGTCAAACCTGTTGCTTTTTGGATTTCTTCGATTACCAATACTTCAAAGTATTGGGATGATTCAGCGGGCTATGTTTTTCCTAGTTTAGGTATTTGTATTGAAAAATCCTGTTCGGGTTTCAATTTTTTGCTGATATGTTCTGCAATGTTATCCTATTTAATTTTGCAGAAAAATAAACGAATTTCTCCAAAATATGCCCTATCAATATTGCTGATTTCATATCTGAGTACGATTGTTAGCAACACTACACGAATTTGTTTTTCCATTTTATTAAGTCAAGCATTTCCTCAGAATTGGATAGTACATCATTCTTTTGTTCATCAAGGAGTTGGGGTTCTCACCAATTTATTTTTCCTCATTTTCACGTATTTAGTTTTTCAATACCTATTCAAAACAAGTCTACAACATGAAAAGTCTTCTTAAACCCTTTTGGATTATCCTATCCAACACGCTGCCTCTTTCGGTACTACTTTTTTTACTCTTTATTGAATGGCAAACAATTCATACACTCTTGCGGGAGGACACCCAAAAGTACTGGTTTATAGTAGCTGGTATCGTGTTGGGATTGCTAATAGTACAAAGTATTTATGCTATACGACTCATCATTCTTCGAAAAACTATACCGCTGGTCTACGGAGTGATAACCTTGATTGTGCATTTATTATGCTTAATTATTTATGTGACCTACAGTGATGAAATTGTACCAAGGGAAGTACCTGCATGGATGATTGATGGTAATAAATATGTCTACATATTCACGTTTATGATGCCAAGTCTGCTATATGCCATGATTGTACTAATCCTTGAATCTACTCCTGATGTATCCAAGGTTAGTTTTTCTAAAAATCTAGCACTTTCGTTGGCAATTCCGATTGGGTTTTATTTTTTCTTTTTCATGATGGGCTCCGTCTATCATCCAAATCAAATATCTGATTATTTAGAGATTTTCCTCTGGATTTTGATAGTTGGTGTTATGGTTAGCTTTTTTTATTTTGCTACAAGGGCGCTTTATATTTTAATATTCAATAAAAATCTACTCAAAAAGATACCAGCCATTTTATGGAAAATTATCATTGCATTGATCTTTCCAATTCTTGGGTTAGGTCTGTACGCTACTTTGATGCCTATAGGAGGAATTTTCGGCGACTTCTCAAACAAATGGTTTTTTATTTTGGCCATTATCAATGGTATTATTGTTTGTGTACCGAGAAGTCTTAACCCTACAATTAACCTCTGTCTGTGGATATTAAGAGCAAGTACCTTTAGTTTTACCTGCTATTTCTTTTTGGTATTTTTACCGTATACACCCCTTTCTTTTATTTTGCTTTTTACGGTAGTTTTTGGCGTGTTAATGCTTACCCCAAGTGCACTTTTTATAGTTCACAGTGCGGAATTGTATCAAGACTTTCAGGATTTAAAGCAAAGTTTTAACGCTTACTATTTGATAATTAGTGGATTATTGTCATTTGCATTCATTCCCACGATAATTATTATTGATTTTTGGAATGCCAGAAACGATTTACATACAACGCTTGAGTACGTTTACAGCCCCAATTATGAAAAAGAACCTCAAACGACTTCGGTGAATCTTAAAAAACTATTGAAATATGTAAAATCTACCAAGCAGAGCCGCCCCGCTACCTTTAGCTGGACTCCCTATATTGATACTTTTTATTCATGGATGGTATTGGATAATTTGAGTTTGTCTAATCGAAAAATTAGTGATTTAGAACAGATTTATCTTGGGAAAGCCTCACAAATTCTTGTAGAAACCACCCCCAATCAAATTGCAAGTCTGCAAGATGTCAGAACCGAAAGTATGTATGATAGTACCACTCAAACTTGGAAATCTTGGGTACATTTAGCAATCAGGAATGGTAAAAATCAAAATGCAGAATATCATGGAAAATTCAATCTGCCGGTAGGAACCTTTGTCACTAATTATTATTTAGATATAGCAGGCAAAAGAGAAATGGGAATTTTGGCGGAGAAAAAAACAGCAAAATGGGTGTATCGAAATATCGTAAATGAAAGCATAGTAAAAGACCCTGGTTTATTGTATTTTTCTGATGAGAATAAAGTTGAATTGCATGTGTATCCTTTTGCTCCAAACGAATTGAGAACTACTGGTTTTCAGTTGATTCACAGAGAGCCTATAGAGCTTTTAATCGGAAACAAAATAGCCAAATTAGGAGCAGATAAACACCCTAATGTAATACTGAATACGCCACATTTTATCTTTATACCCAACAAAGAAAAAGCAAAATTATCTGAATCCTATCGGAAACCCTATTTTCATTTTATTTTGGATGTTGCCCATGGAAACTCCTTTCAGAGATATACATATCAATTACAAAAGTTAAAGAATGAATACCCTGATTATTTTCCAAAAGCCAAGATAAGCTTGGTTAATTCTTATGTTAAAACTGTCGATTATACAAATAATTGGATGGATGAATTATCGGAAGACGGTATAGAAGGGGGCTTTTTTCTAGAAAGAGCAATTCAACAAATTGCTTATCAAGAGACAAAAAATCAATCTAGTTTTTACCCGATTATAGTCGTACTAAGTGATTCGATCACTAATGGTGTCTTTCCTGAGAATAGATTATCACATTGGTGTTTTGCTTTTCCAGAAGGAGCTAATTTTCTGTTGTTGGACAGTCAGAATATACTCACTAATCACACTTTAGAAAACCCAATAAAAGGATATCCAGCAAAATTAGATTCTATTTTGTATCCTAAAAAAGTGCGTCTATTCGTATCAGAAGGGAAGAAGTATTTTCTTGCAGATGATGATAAAATAACTGTTATCTTCAAGTCGAATGCTTTAGAGGAGCCACTTACGTTTTCAAAGGAATCATGGCAGTGGGGTATGTTGTTAGAAAGCCAGAGAAGACAACTTTTGCTGCATCCCGAACAACAGGAAAAATATTGGCGAACTTTAGTGAAAAACAGTTTTGAGAGCAATATCCTTAGTGAATACACCTCGTACATAGCACTTGAAAACGAAGCACAAAAAGCAGTTTTGAAGAGAAAACAACGTGAAGTTTTGAATGCGAATTCCAATCTTGACTTGGTACAAGATTTGGAACGTATGAGTGAACCTGAACTTTGGCTTATGATAGCTTTAGTAGGTTTATTGGGAGTTTATCGCGAGCGAAAAAGAATTGTCTCCCGATTTTTCTCTTGATTTTTCTGCTTAAGGTCGCGAGTAAAATAAAAATAATTTTATTCGCTTTAAGCTCTAGGCTGTATGCAATAGGCTAAAAGTTAAATCGTATTTCTCATGAAGTAATAGAAACTTTTTTGCCTATTGCCCTACAGCTTACTGCATGAAGTGTATTAATACAACTTTATTTTACACGATTACTTAATAATTTAAACAAAACTAGATAGAATCTACTTTTGAATATACACCCGTTTTATCTAGTAACTCACTTAGTGATAACTGAATCGAGCGAATGTCTTTCCAGTCTTTTAGGATAACTCCTAGCGTAGATTCAATGATGTTTTTGTCCAAAGCAGAAAAATGTAACGTTGCCAAGGCTGTTGCCCAGTCCAAGGTTTCGGCAATTCCTGGAGTTTTTTCTAGTTTTTGAGCACGTAAAACCTGCATAAAACTACAGATTTGTTCGGCTAGTTTGGCGTCAATATCGGGTAAATGATTTCTGACAATCAATAACTCTTTTTCAAAATCGGGATAATCAATCCACAGATATAAACAACGTCGTCGCAAGGCCTCTGAAAGCTCTCGAACACGGTTGCCCGTTACAATTACCTGCGGTATTGATGTGGCTTTGATAGTTCCAATTTCAGGAATGGTAATTTGCCAATCTGATAAAACCTCCAATAGAAAACTCTCAAATTCTTCATCAGCTCGGTCAACTTCGTCAATTAAAAGCACACATTTTTGGGGTGACTGAATGGCTTTGAGCAAAGGACGTTTCAATAAAAATTTTTCCTCAAATAACCCTTTTTCTTTTTCTTCTACACTGATTCCTGACTCTTCTGTAGCCTTCAAATGTAATAGTTGTCGTTGATAATTCCATTCATACAAAGCTTGTGAGGCGTCCAAACCTTCATAACATTGCAATCGAATCAGCTCAGTTGCCAATATCTGCGTCATGACTTTTGCAATCTCAGTTTTTCCAACCCCAGCTGGACCTTCAATGAGTAATGGTTTTTGAAGTTTGAGCGATAAAAATAACGCCATTTCAATCGAATGGTCGGTAATATATCCTCTTTCAAATAACAAACCCCGTATAGATTCAAGCGTGATTTCTGACATAGTTTTCTTGTTGTAGTATAAAGAGACAAAGGCACAAAGTGAAATACTGAAATAAGAATACCAGCAAAAAATAATCAATAAACTACCGTATTTCAAACTCAAATCACTTTGTGCCTTTGCTCCTCTGTGCCTGTTTAACTAACTTCCACTAAAGCCCTTCTTGCATAAACTTTGGCCAAATGTTTACGATAATCCTCTGAGGCATAATGGTCTGACATAATACTTACCCCTTCAGCGGCTTTAGAAGCAGCTTCTTCTGCTGAGGCGCCTGAACTTGAAGCACTTTCGACAGCTTCGTCTCTAA
This sequence comes from Flectobacillus rivi, assembly GCF_030056655.1. Classification (NCBI taxonomy): domain Bacteria; kingdom Pseudomonadati; phylum Bacteroidota; class Cytophagia; order Cytophagales; family Flectobacillaceae; genus Flectobacillus; species Flectobacillus rivi. The sequence continues at coordinate 147,398 of NZ_JASHIE010000003.1, read as the reverse complement.
AAGCATAATCGGATACACCTGCAAAAGCAACTCTGGTAGCTCCAGAAGGCTCTTTTACTGCGGCACAACCAACAATAGCAAAGCGAGAAGCTGGTTGGACAAATTTCTGATAAGTTGACTTTGTTCCTTCAGGAGGAATAGGGATTCTGATTTGAGTAATAATATCAGACTCTTCGAGTATGGTAGAGAAAAATCCTGTGAAGAAATCCTGAGCAGCTACAGTTTTAGTGCCGTCAGCACCTTGAATGACAATGCTGGCATCTGCTGCCAATAACAACGCTGGCCAATCGGCAGAAGGGTCGGCGTGAGCGATACTTCCGCCAATAGTTCCTTTGTTACGGACTTGCACATCACCAATAGCACTAGCTCCTTTAGCCAAAAAAGAGAGAGTATTTTGTACATCAGCAGAGGTGGCTATTTCATGATGCGTATTGGCTGCTCCAATAACCAAGGTTCCGTCCTCGATAGCAATGCCTTTTAGCGACTCGATTCGGGTAACATCTACTAAGGTTTCTGGTGCATTGAGACGCAGCTTTAGCGCTGGAACTAGGCTATGTCCTCCTCCAAGTACTTTAGCATAGCTTCCATTTTGTAATATTTCGATGGCTTCTTCCACGGAAGACGCTCGTTTATAATCAAATGAATGAGGTATCATTTTGGTAAAATTTTGATGGTTGATTTTCTAGAAAAGAAAATATTTCTAGAAATAGAGACGCTTTAACTGTTCATCGCACGCCAAACTCGCTCTGGCGTTGTTGGCATAAGAATATCCTTCACGTGTCCAAAGCCTCCACTCCAGAGTGCATCCAATACGGCATTTACAACTGCTGGGGTCGAACCAATACAACCTGCCTCACCAGCGCCTTTTACGCCAAGGGGGTTGTGTGGACAAGGTGTTTCAGTGCGATCTAGTTCAAACATTGGTAAATCGTCGGCTCTTGGCATACAATAATCCATGTACGAACCGTTGATGAGCTGTCCATTTTCATCGAAGATTGCTCCTTCTAATAATGCCTGACCGATACCTTGCGCCAAACCACCATGAATTTGTCCATCTACAATCATTGGATTAATGACATTACCAACGTCATCAACTGCAATAAAGCGTTTCAGACTTACTTTACCTGTTTCTTTATCTACTTCTACCACAGCTATATGACAGCCATAAGGATAGGTAAAATTGGCTGGGTCATAAAAACTAGAGAAGTCTAAGCCTGGTTCTAATCCTGCTGGATAATTGTGAGGAACATAAGCAGTAAGTGCTACATCACCAAAAGCTACCGATTTATCGGTTCCATTCACGGTGTATTTCCCATCTGCAAACGTAAGGTCATCCACATTCGCTTCTAGCTTATGGGCGGCTATTTTTGCCCCTTTTTCGATGATTTTTTCTAAGCTTTTTACAATAGCACTACCACCAACTGCCAGAGAACGAGAACCATACGTACCCATACCGAAAGCTACTGTTTCGGTGTCCCCATGATGAATTTCGACATCCTCCAAAGGAATACCGAGCTTGTCGGCTACCACTTGAGCAAAAGTCGTCTCATGTCCTTGACCGTGTGAGTGTGCACCCGTGTAAACACTTACTTTACCTGTAGGTTGTACGCGAACTTGTCCGACTTCGTATAAGCCTGCTCGAGCACCTAACGCACCAACTACCGCCGAAGGAGCAATACCACATGCCTCAATATAAGTTGAAAAACCTACGCCTAAAAGTTTGTTAGATTGAGCTGCTTCAGCTTGTGCTTTTCTGAATTCTTCATAGCCAAGCATAGCAACGCCTCTTCTCAATACTTCATGGTAATTACCTGAATCATATTGTAAGGCTACTTGCGTTTGATAGCCAGGCTGATTTACCCCATCAAATGGAGGAATAAAGTTTTTCAAACGTAGTTCAACTGGGTCAACTCCCATTTCATGTGCCGCCAAATCCATGAGACGCTCCAGTAAATAGGTTGCTTCTGGACGACCCGCACCACGGTAAGCATCTACAGCATTGGTATGCGTAAAGGCACAAGTCATATCCAAATGAATTTTTGGAGTGGTGTACAAACCTTGCAAAAGAGTACCATGCAAATAGGTTGGTACAGCAGGAGCAAAGGTCGAAAGATAGGCACCAAGATTAGCGAACGTTTTAATGCGTAGCGCTGTAACGTTCCCATCTTTGTCAAAACCCATTTCGGCATGAGTTACGTGGTCACGACCATGGGCATCTGTAATAAATGCTTCCGAGCGCTCAGAAGTCCATTTTACAGGTCTTTCAATTTGTTTTGAACACCATGTAACCAAGGCTTCTTCAGTGTAGTGGAATATTTTTGACCCAAATCCACCACCCACATCTGGACCTACTACACGTACTTTATGTTCTGGAATACCCAACACAAAAGCACACATCAATAAGCGAATCAAATGAGGGTTTTGGGTACTGGTATAAAGCGTATATCTGTCTGAAGAAGGCTCATAAAGCCCAATCGCCGAACGTGGTTCGATAGGATTTGGCACCATCCTCTGATTGACAAATTCCAATGAAGTCACATGATGAGAGTTGGCAATAGCCTCATCAACTTCAGCTTTGGGGTTGCCTATTTCCCAGTCAAATGCAATATTATTAGGTGCTGATTCATGCACTAAGGGTGCTCCTTCTTTTACAGCATCAGCGGGATTGACTACGGCATCAAAAACCTCATAATCTATTTCTACTAACTCAGCAGCATCGGCTGCAATTTCTTTGGATTCTGCAATAACTACTGCCACCGCATCGCCTACGTGCTTTACAGTGCTTCCTGTTCCAACCAATAAGGGGTGAGGAGGTTCTTTCATAATGTCTCCATTTTTGAAATTGACCTGCCAACCTGCTGGTACGCCATTGATGCCAGATTGGGCTATGTCATCGCCTGTAAATACCGCTACAACTCCCTCGGCTGTGAGCGCCTGACTGATGTCTATACTCTTGATTTTGGCGTGGGCATACGGACTTCGGATGATATATGCGTAGGTTTGTCCCGGCAAAATCATATCATCGGTATATTTGCCTTTGCCTGTAATAAAACGCTTGTCTTCAACACGTTTTACGGCCTTACCAATATATTTATTACTCATGATTTCTGAATGAATGTTAAGAATGATTAATCGGTGATACGTTTAGGCGCTTACTTCGTTACCCATTTTCTCGGCAGCGTATTGCACTGCTTTTACGATATTGTGATAACCAGTGCATCGACAAAAATTACCTTCTAAACCATGGCGAATTTCAGATTCGCTTGGACATGGATTTTTAGCCAATAAATCTGCCGCAGTCATAATCATTCCTGGCGTACAAAAACCGCATTGTAAACCATGACATTCTTTAAATCCTTCTTGCAAAGGGTGTAGTTCTGCTCCTTGAGCCAAACCTTCAATCGTTGTAATCGAACTTCCGTCGGCTTGAACAGCTAGCATAGTACAAGATTTTACAGCAATACCATCGACATGAATCGTGCAGGCGCCACAACTACTGGTATCACAGCCAATGTGTGTGCCTGTCAATCGAAGAGTATCTCGCAAGAAGTGCACAAGAAGGGTGCGAGGCTCCACTTCTCGGACATAATCCTTACCGTTTACATTTACTGAAATTTTAATTTCCATTTTCGATAGTTGTTATTTAAAGGTTTGTATTTGTTTGATTATGAAGGATATGAGTCCAATCTATGAAGCAATTTCTTCATCGAAATTGGTGAAAAACTGCTTGGTCAAGGTGTTGGCAACACCGCTCAACACTCGCTGACCTGTACGAGCCAACAGACCAGATAATTTAGCATCTCCATCAAAGCTGATTTCCGTTTGCTGAGCGTCCACTGATACTAAATTGATTTTGATGGAGGCATCTGCATTGCCGATTTTACTATTTTGACTGACATTGAGCGTAAAAGTTGATGGTTCTATAATGTCAGATAAGGTAAGACCACCAGAGAATTTGCCACTCACAGGACCCAATTTGATTTCAGAAATAGCTTCAAATTGGTTTTCGCCAGTTTTTTCAAGTCTCGAAACTCCTGGGACAATCTTGGCAAGTATGTCGGTATCCATCAGCATTTGCCAGACTTTCTCAATGGGAGCAGCCAAAGTATGTGAACCTGTTAATTGCATATTTTCGTTAAGTTAAATTGATAAAGAGTGACAAAAATCATTTATAATTTAATTGTATTTTTCTAATTTAATATTAAGGAATTACCAAATGTTAATTAGTTTTTGATAATTTTAAATTGAATTATTTCTCTATTTTATAAAACATTTTCTATCTTTCAAAGTAAAACTTGTATTTAATCAAGTTGTTGTGAAATAGTACAATTTTTAGAGTTTTTTGTCTTGAAAAAATATAATAAATTTTATTCCTAGGCTAAAAATTTAACAATATGATTCATGCTTTTTACCGACTTTTAGGTTTATAATGAAAATTATTGAATCACATTTCCTTCAGGCAAGAAATATTGTTAGTAGAAGTAAAATAGATGTTGGTCGAAAAAAGAGGTTGGCTTGGAATAAAAATGAGGAGGTATATGTTGAGATTTCGTAAAATTGTTAAATGAGTACGATAGGTTAGAAAACTACCAAATATTAATATTGAATTTTGAGTTATGAAAGAGATAAAGGCGATAATTGACGCATATCAGAAGATAGATTTTGAAACACACTCTGCTGCCTTAGCTACAGTCGTGCGTGTAGAAGGTTCTTCGTACAGACGAGCAGGAGCACGCATGCTAGTGAGTGATTCGGGAGAGTGGATTGGAGGTATTAGTGGGGGATGTTTGGAAGGAGATGCGCTCAAAAGAGCTCGTTTGGCGATGGCTCAAGGTAAAGCCACCATTGTAACATACGATACCACCGACGATGACCCGTATCAAATTGGAGTCGGTTTGGGCTGTAATGGCATTATTGATGTCCTACTAACGCCCATTGACCCCAAGGATGACAATAATCCTGTCGCTATTTTGTCGGATATTATTGATAAACGTGTTCCAACGGTAGTCATAACGGTTACTGCAACAGATATACCTGAGCAATTACCGCTGGGTAGTGTTTATAAGTACGGAAACGGTCAATTTGCCACTGATTTCCCTCTAAGCGAAATTCAGGAGGAAGTTACCAAAGCAGCGGATGGGGCTTTGTTTTCGGAAAAATCAAGCTCATATCATTTTACGATAGATAGTGGTGAAGAAGTAAGCATTTTCGTAGAAGTGATTTTGCCTGCGACTCATATTTTGATTTATGGAGGCAATTACGATATATATCCAATGGTACAATTAAGCAAAGAGGTAGGTTGGAAAGTTTCAGTAATTTGTAACCCTCTAAAAGTGCACAAAAGGCTATTTGATTGGGCCGATAACGTTATTGCTAAGGAAGACGCAGATATCGTTCAAATTGATGCCTATACCGTTGCAATTTTAATGGCGCATGATTACGAAACAGATTTCAAGAATATGCGTGCGCTCATTCAGACTCCAATCAAATATATCGGAATGCTTGGACCCAAAAAAAGAACCGATAAAATGTTTACTAAAATGGAGGAGGAGGGAAACCCCCTTGCAGTACATGATTTGGAGAGAATTGCTACACCTGTAGGATTAGACATTGGAGCAAATACGCCTGAGGAAATTGCCATATCAATCATAGCCGAAATTCGTGCTATGTTTGCTGGTCGTTCGGGACAAAGATTGAGATTAAGAGATAAGCCAATTTACGAGAGCTAGCTGCTATTATTTAGTGATTGAGCGGTTGAGTGAATGAGTGATTTTTTTAAATTGGAGGCTAGTGGTAGAGACGCAATGATTGCGTCTTTCAGAATGGTAACATCAAACATGAGTCATCCCGAGTTTTTAGGATTAGGATTATGCTCCAAATTTTTATCAAAAAAGAGGTCGAAAAATATTTTTTGCCCCCTTTTTTGATGCTACTATGCTAGATATGAATTGGCTTAAGACACAATCATTGCGTCTCTACTGATGGAATATATATTTTTACATAATCACTCACTCGCTCAATCACTAAATCGCTAAATTAGGGATGACTCATTTTTTTGATGAACATTTATTAGAGAAGCTGTTTAAACTTTTCAAAAGACATATTTTATTGATTAATTCTTCATCTTACTTTTTAACTAGGCGTTCTCGCCTTGATACAAAAAGTAACCGCAGCGGCGGCCGCAAAAAAATCAAGAATTTATAAACTCGCTTCGCTCAAACCGTATAAATTCATTGCTGACGCAAGCAGTTTTACGAAAGTTTAAACAGTTTCAGAATAAATCTTATTTACACCAATGTTTCTTCCAAAATAAATCTTTCAATTACCTCGGCAACACCATCTTCATTATTCGAAGCAACAACGACATCTGCATGATGACGTAGCGCATCTTCTACATTATCTACCCAAACGCCCAAGCCAGCGTATTGAATCATCGATAGGTCGTTGCTCGCATTGCCAACAGCAATAATTTCGTCGGATGAAATACCTAATTTTTGAGCTAATCTATCCAAACTCGCAGCTTTGTCGATACCCAATTGCATGATTTCTAAGAAGAAAGGTTTCGACGTAGTAATACTTTTGTGATTTACCTGCGCCTTGAGTTTTGCCATCACTTCAACCAAACGCTCTGGCTCATCAAGCATAATACATTTTACAGAATCACGGTCAACCGCCTTTTTGAAATCATCCACTTTGATAAGAGGCATTCCAGTAATATGGGTTTCAATATCGATATAAGGCGATTCTGAGGAGGCAATAATATTACCATCTAAATACGTAATGATATGCACGCCGTTTTCTTGGCTAAAATCATACAAGGCATGGATATCTTCTTTGCTTATACTTTGTTCAAAAAGTACTTCTTCAGTGGTCATATCCAATATCACAGCTCCATTGTAAGCCAAGATATAAGAGTTATTTTGATGCAAGCCTAGTTCTTTGGCGTAACTCAACATGGCAGGAGTGGGTCTGCCCGAGGCTAATACCACTTTTACACCTGCTTCTTGTGCTTGAGCTATGGCAGATTTATTCTTTTCTGAGATACGGTGGTCATCGGTCAACAAAGTGTCGTCCATGTCCAATACCAACATTTTATATTTCATAAGGGATAAAAATAAGTATGAATTGTGATAGCTTGAACCAAATTATCGCTTCAAGCTGTGGTAAATTTGAAGTTAAGTTTACCCAATCATACAAAAATAAGTGCTTGAATTACTTCCTATTCTTATCCCTTTGAATATTCGAAAAAATTCTTTTGAAAAGCTAAAAAAATCTTTGAATCATTTTAATTTCAATTCGTAAACACCAAATTGATTTTGAGACGCCAATATAGAATTGCCATTGAAATTCAAGGTTTTAATCACCGAATTAGAACAGCATTCTGATTTTACCACCGAGGTTTCATAGAGGAGGTTTCCTAATTTGGTATCATTAATATACAGCTCAAAATCTTTGACGCCATTGCCAGCTTTGGTAAATAATATATCCCAGTAAATAACCGCTGTCGGCGTGGCTACCACAGTACCTTTGTACTTGGTATCATCGCCAGCGCTTCGAATATAAAAACTAGTAGAATCTGTAATGTTTTTTCCAGAAGCATTAAAAATAGAAAACCTTGGAATTGGGGGAGGAGAGACACAAGCATAACCTTCGCATTTGGAGAAGTGGTTGCAAGAACTAAATAAGGCGATACTTGCCAACAGGACTAGGGTGTAAGTAATGATTTTCATGATAAGAAGATATTTAGTAAACGAATAGATTTATGAGATACTCGTATAGACGTAGCAGTGCGAATAGGGGTTGCATTACCATCATACTATTTTTGGTGTATTTTCGTTAAAACCGCATATAACCTTTGATAATATGTTCAAAAGATTCAGCTTTACAATTTCTCTTATGGCGCTAGGATTATATGCCCAAGCCCAAAACAACTCAATCTCTCAAATATTTTACCCTAATATCACGATCAAAACCGAAGCAATTCCGTCAGCTAATATGGGCGATGGAAAAGACTTTGGACTTACTCGAACCTCAACACTTGGTTTTGTGCCACTTTCCACGGATTTTAACGTAGGTATTGGTTTTGGAAAAAAGTTTGATATTCAGGCGAAGCATACCTTTTTAGTCGCAAATTTAAGTCAGATAAACCCCACTATTTCTGGAAAAGAAACTCCGTCAGGCGGTTATAAAACTCTTTCGGCAGGCGTTTTTCAATTGAAGGCAAGTTTACGAGACAAATTTTGGTTATACGGAGGTGGATTAGGCATCACGGAATCTAATGAAACATTTTTTTCGCCCCAACCTTTTTTATGGGGAGGTGCAGCCCGTGTACGAGTTTTGGGGCTAAATACCCAAATCATGTATGGCACAGCGGTGGTGTTCAATCAAAAATTTAGAATTATTCCGATTTTCGGTTTCAACAAACGGATTAATGAAGATTGGCGTATTTCTGGGATTTTGCCTTTCCAAGTGACTGGTACTCGTAAAATAACAGAATGGTTTAATTTGGGAGGAAATATTGCCTTAGGAGGCTATAGCGGAGGTTTTCAGGAGTTGGGTACAGGAGAAAAGTTAGCTCGAAAGGAAAATTATCAGCAAGTAAAGTTTACAGTTTCAGCCAATGCACACGTGTTGAAGGTATTCAGTTTTTCATTAGAAGGTGGAATAGTTACTTTCAGACAGGACAAAATCTTCAATTCAGCGGTTGAAAATCTACAAACGTATCATCCTGGCACTGCACCATATATCGGTGCGAGCGTGCGTTATATTTCTAACAAAAACAGCATGGGTGCAAAATTGATGTCCAAATTAGGAATATGATTATTTGCTTATAGAGACGTAAAATACCACGTCTTTGGTAGATATTTCTACACAATTTGTAATTGATTGGGTGTTAGCTATGAGGTTAGGGTTTGGAATGTGGCTAACTCCGCACTCCAAACTCAACACTCATCACTCCCTAGTATCCTTTCGCCAAATCTGCGATATTTTCCAAGGGTTCATTATTTTCAAAACGTTGAAGATTGTTTAAAAATACCTTGACCTTATCGGCGTTTTCCTCAGCCCAGCCCCCTGATGAGTGTTGTGTCAAAAGCACGTTTGGCATATTCCATAAGACATGATTTTGGGGAAGTGGTTCTACCGCCGTAACATCTAACACTGCTCCTGCGATGGCGCCAGCTTGTAACTTTTCGATTAATACTGGTTCATCGACAGCCGAGCCACGACCTACATTGACAAACAACGCTTCCTTTTTCATTTGATTAAGAAAAGCTTCATCAATCAAGCCGATTGTTTCGGTGGTTTCTGGCAAACAGGCGACTAAAATATCTAAATCAGGTAGATAAGCTCCTATGTCTGACCATGACCATACTTGTCCTTCGATGGCAGTTCTTGAAAAGATTTTAATATCGCAGTCAAAACCATTTAAGATTTTTGCTACTGTTTGACCAATAGCTCCATTGCCTAAAATTCCGACCTTTTTTCTAAATAATAGATGCAAAGAAGGGCGAATACTACCGCCCACCCAGTGATTTTGGGGTTGTAGCACAGACAAACGGTCGATACCACGATATACTGCCATGATACCAGCCACAGCAGTTTCGGCCACTGACTGACCAAAAAATCCTTTCAGGTGAGTAATCGGAAAACGGCTATGTGATAATTGCTGATAGGGGTCTAAGCCAGCAGAATGTAGCTGTAGCCATTGTAGTTTTGTGCTTTCCTCTGCCCAGTCTAAGGGTACATTGCCCATGCAAACACTTGCCTCCAAGAATGTTGTTCTACGATTTTCGGGTAATAGCGTATCTCCAAAGCTGAGTTGATAACCTTTTTCTGAAGGTAAAGCGCTGATTAGTAGTTGCTTTTCAGACTCTTTGAGTAATGTGTGGATATAAATTTTCATTTCGAGATAAGTTAATGGAAGTAAAATGTTAACAGTATATCAAGTATTAGTGCTGAATTATGAGTTATGAATTATGAATGTAAAATTTTAATTATCAATATCTTACATTTTCAATTGATTAAATATTTTTTGCACGATTACTCAGTTATCTGTATAAAATTATAATCAGAAGAATATAAACAGTTTATAGATATATTTTCCAGCTATAATGAATATTCAAGTTAACACTAATAATAATTTGAGCATAAATACGATGAAATCTATTTCTCGCAAAAGTATATAGTAGGTGGAATTCTACTTAACGGTCTTTACATGTGTTACAGGTTATTTGTGTATTTGTTATTTAAAAAGTGGCGTATTCGTTTTTTTTAATCGGTGAATTTATTCACCGACTAAAAGGAATCACTATTCTTTCAAGCTTTTAGTTCTAAAACTACATTTCATTAAATACACTTTGAGTGTCTTTTTTTTGTTTTTGAGGATGTAGAGGCAACCCTTGCGGTTGCCGTTCCGAATGTGGCAACCGCAAGGGTTGCGTCTACATCGTTAAACAGCTATCCCAAATTTGTATTGCACAAAGGATTATAAAAACCATTTATTTAGGATATCGGATGTTGGATATCGGAAGTGTAATCTTCTTCTTTTTGTAAAAACAAAGGTAGTTTTCTTTATTTCCGAAATCAGAAATCCCAAATCTGAAATTTTTTAAACCTATTCAAAACTCACAACTCAGCACTCATCACTCCGAAGAATCTGCCATTCCTGTCATAGTGCCTAATCTTTTGTCAGACATTAAAAATGGGCTATTTTGACATACTGACAGATTGTCAGCAAAATTAACTGAATTTTCGGTTGGCATTAAGATTGTTAAATACTTTACGTCGTCAGATGAAAAAAAGATACAAAAGGCACAGTCCGAACGGTGGAATAAACCAATCTTAACATTTGACCTAAAAAGAAAACAAGATATTTAACAATAATTAATTCACTCTAGCAATGGGAAAAATTATCGGTATTGACTTAGGCACAACCAACTCTTGTGTTGCAGTTATGGAAGGTAACGAGCCAGTCGTAATCGCCAACTCAGAAGGTCGTCGTACTACACCTTCAATCGTAGCATTTTTGGATAACGGAAACGGAGAACGTAAAGTAGGAGATCCAGCAAAACGTCAGGCAATTACAAACCCAACAAACACGATTTCATCTATCAAACGTTTTATGGGTAAGCGCTATTCTGAAGTAGGTAGCGAGCTTAAAACAATTGCTTACACAGTAGAACAAGGTTCAAACGATACTCCACGCGTTCGTATCGGTGACCGTTTATATACTCCTCAAGAAATCTCAGCGCAGATTTTGACTAAAATGAAGCAAACGGCTGAAGATTATTTAGGTCAAACTGTTACTGAAGCTGTTATTACAGTTCCTGCATACTTCAACGATGCTGAGCGCCAGGCCACAAAAGAAGCTGGTGCAATCGCTGGTTTGGAAGTAAAACGTATCATCAACGAACCAACTGCTGCTGCTTTGGCTTACGGTTTGGACAAAGGTGGTAAAGATATGAAAATCGCAGTATTTGACCTTGGTGGTGGTACTTTCGATATTTCAATCTTGGAATTAGGTGACGGTGTATTCGAAGTAAAATCAACTGACGGTGATACTCACTTAGGTGGTGATGACTTCGACCAAGTAATCATCAACTGGTTGGCAGACGAATTTAAAAATGACGAAGGTGTTGATTTGCGTCAAGACCCAATGGCATTACAACGTTTGAAAGAAGCAGCTGAAAAAGCTAAAATTGAGTTATCTTCTGGAGCATCTACAGAAATCAACTTGCCATATATCTTCCCAGTAAATGGTATGCCGAAACACTTAGTACGTTCATTGTCACGTGCTAAATTTGAGCAATTGGCTGATACTTTGATTCAAAGAATGTTGGAACCTTGCCGTCGTGCTATGAAAAACTCTGGCTACAGCAACTCTGATATCGATGAAGTTATCTTGGTAGGTGGTTCGACTCGTATCCCACGTGTAGTTGAAGAAGTAGAGAAGTTCTGGGGTAAAAAAGCATCTAAAGGCGTTAACCCTGACGAAGCAGTAGCAATCGGTGCAGCAGTTCAGGGTGGTGTATTGACAGGTGAAGTAAAAGATGTATTGTTGCTAGACGTTATTCCTTTGTCATTAGGTATCGAGACTATGGGTGGCGTGTTCACTAAATTGATTGAAGCAAACACTACAATCCCAACTCGTAAGTCTGAGGTATTCTCAACGGCATCTGATAGCCAACCATCTGTGGAATTGAACATCTTACAAGGTGAGCGTCCAATGGCAGCTAACAACCGTTCATTAGGTCGTTTCCACTTAGACGGTATTCCACCAGCACCACGTGGTGTTCCTCAAATCGAAGTAATTTTCGATATCGATGCCAACGGTATCTTACATGTATCTGCGAAAGATAAAGGTACAGGTAAAGAAAACAACATCCGTATCGAAGCATCAAGCGGTTTGACAGATGCAGAAATCGAAAGAATGCGTCAAGAAGCGAAAGCAAACGAGGCAGCAGATAAAGCAGAAAAAGAAAAAATCGAGAAAGTTAACCAAGCAGACTCATTGATTTTCCAAACAGAAAAACAATTGAAAGAGTACGGTGAAAAACTTTCAGAAGGTAACAAAACTGCAATTGAAGGAGCTTTGGCAGAATTACGTACAGCTCACGCTTCACGTGATATTGCTTCTATCGATGCATCATTAGAAAAATTGAACAACGCTTGGATGGCAGCATCTCAAGAAATGTACGCTCAAGGTGGTGACGCAGCTCAACCAACTGGCGATGCAGGTCAATCAGCTAATGCAGGTGGCGGTTCTTCACAAGCAGAAGACGTCCCATTTGAAGAAGTGAAATAATAAGTCGGTAACCGACCCTTAGCCTCTGGCTAAATATAATTTAAAGTGCTATTAAATCTCCCTTCGGGAATCTTTCAGTTTTTGAAAGGAGATTTTGTAGCACTTTTTTTGTGAGTAATTGTTTGTACTTATACAAATAATTATGTCTAATGTAATAACTAAATGGGGGACGTTTTAACTCGAACTCAAAAAATGGAACACGAAAAATACTTTTTATATTTTAGTAGAGAAGTTTTAAATTTTTATAGAGTAAATTCTCATATATATAACCTAAAGGAAGATGATATGGGAGGGGAAATACAAGTTTCTGATAGCTGGAATGAAAGTATGAATAGTGTTTATCCATGTATTCAATTAAAGTTCGCTTTCAGGAAACTTGAAAATGAACACATGTGCGTTGCAGTATTTATGCCATTATTCGATGAGAGGGTTTCAGAAGAAAATTACAGAAAATGGAATGCATTTCGTATAGAAAATCCAATTTTTCACGAAATCAATAATGGATTTGATAGGTGGGTAAATAGATATATCAATGGTTCTTGGAAAATAGAGAATGGTCCTAAAATAAAGATTGAAAAAGAATTAAGACTTATTAATTCTCTTTCAAAAATCAAATTTGGTAGAAATTTATTTAAACATGAGGAATACATATTAGTTAATTATCCAGTTGCTGAAAATAATGTAGAATATACTAAATCAGTACTAGAACTTTATCGCCTTGTTATCGATGGTATGGAAAAGGAATGTATTGTGCAAATTTCAGAGTTTTTGAACATTGAATTGAATGACAAGACAAAAAGACTAAATTGTGTCAAGGAGTTACTTGAAGATGATTTAGTAGAAAAGATACACTCACCATTAAATTCTTTAAGCAAAAAACGAATGCCAATTCACGGTATTCCCTCTCAAGGAGTTGTACCGTTTCCTGCCTTTGAATCATTCAATAATGATTTGAAGGATATATATCAAGCACTATTCGAGCTAAGATCTTGGCTTGAGGATAAACTAAATTTAGATTCAGAACTTTGTCGAAAAAGGCTAGAATCGTTTTTAAATTTTCCAAAACTGGATAAACCCCCTCGTCCTGAATTCAAATTATTAGAGGTTCAACGTATGATAGGTAAAACAATTCAAAGAATAGAATTTGGTGAAATCAGCTCAAATGAAAATGTTCATCAAAGCGAGGCATTAAATATATACTTTTCAGATGGTACAGCTATGACTGTTCAAATTGGTTCAAATGCTGGCATTGTTGCCTCAGAATATGAGGGTATGAAACCGTCTGATTTCCACACTGATATTATGATATTTTGGGCTGAAGAATTAAAGAATAAGAACGAACTCCCTCGCTAGTGCTGGCTTCCAAGCCAGTATTCACATTTTCTAATGATTCAATCCTAATTTTCAGAATGTTAAACCATTTGAAAATAGTTACAAGGAAAAGTTTACATTGTTATAGCTCCGTAGGAGCGACAGAAAACAAGCCATATTCTGTCGCACCTACGGTGCTGATAAATTTTCGAGTGTATTGTCTTCAAAGCCAGAACTAGCGCTAGACTAATTTTTTAGTGATAAAAAGCAAGATAATATCCATAAACAAATCAAATTTATTAATCTTTATCGGCTAAGAGTTATGATTACCTAAATCTCTCTTTTTGTAATTACCTAATACATCAAGTCTTTTGACGAATAAGTTCTCTATACCCTGATAATAGTCCTGTAATCTCTGTTCTATATGAATTGGATCCCAAACCCCTGCGACATCTAAACCAGCACATTCATCTTTAGTTGCAACTCTAAAATACCCATTTTCATGAATTCGAAAAATTTCTGGACTCATGATTTCAGTGTCATAATACTTATCATTTTGTAGATTCTCTTCGAGTGGGATTATTCCTATTATTGGCCATTTACCTTTTTTGATCCCATTATCATTTACCATAGCTGAAAATAATATAGGTAAACTGATAATTTCATTCAAATCCAACATATCAATTCTCGTTCTACAATCATAAAATGCCACACCAGAATTTAATACACGGGCGTAGGTATGATATTCTCCATCAATTTGAACTTTAGCTATTGCTCCAGGGATTTCTTTTTGCTTCATTTTTCTCATTCGGAAGGTAAATTTAAAAATTGGATTCCTTAATCTTAGCTTGTAATATCCTGAAAGATGGCTCAAGAGTCAGCTTCCCAAAAATAGTATAATACGAAAAGTGCTAAATAAAGAAACAAGCTAATTTTCGGGGAGAATAAGTGTATTATTGCCGTGTTTCTTTTTATTTAGGGAAAACCAATAGTTTAATTGAATTGATAATGAATTGGTTGTTACTCTTATTGGAGATGCTATACCTGTAAGTGGGGAAATATTGCTATCTCTTAAATCAGAAATACCTAAGTTATATTTCACATTCAATGAGATTGGCAATTTTAGGTAGGATTGTAAATTCAAATCTGCTGCCGCTAAAATTCCCCAATTAAAAGAACTATAGTTTATTATAGTTCCATTGTTACATGTACAAGTATCAGTTCCTATAATCTTCGTTGTTATATAAGGTGTAAGTATTTTGCCTAAAAATACACCTACTCCGAAAGACAGACTGCTAAATTTTATTCTTTTTAAATTGAGTTTTGAATTGAAAGATAAATCGGACTGAATATAGGGGAGAATAAAATCATCTTGGTATTGTATACCCGCCACAAATGGGTTATAGTATTTATCTATTTCACCAATCCTTACAAAGTCAGTTTGTAGTTTAATTTTATAATTTTTATGAATATTTCTAACAATAGCTACCCCAAAAATTGGTCTTATTAATGTCTTATTCGAAAATAATCTATTAGTTTTTCCGAAATAAGAAGCTATTACTCCCATTTCTGGACTTATTTCCCAACTCGGTTCAATGATATTTTGTGAGATAGCTTTTGGATTGATTAGGAATACTAGAACTATTAATGAAAATAGTCGGATCGGGTAGAGTGCTTTGATTTTCATATAAGTTTAGTTTTATCCTTGATGTAGTTAAAAGAATATATTTCAAGTAAAGATAAGTGAAGATTTATATAGTTAAAAGGGAAAAAATAACATTTCATACCAAAATATGTCAATGTTCGGCTAGTGCTGGCTTCCTAGCCAGTACTCATATTTTCTAAGGATTCTATCCTATTTTCAAAATATCAAACCCTTTATAAATACTTTCAAGGATAAGTTAATAATGGAATAGCTCCGTAAGAGCGACAGTTTGGTAGTATTATCGTTATGAATTATAATCATTTAAGCGCCGTAGGTGCGACAGAAAACAAACGATATTCTATCGTACCTATGGCGCTTTTTAATTCTCTCGCATTAATACTTTGCTACCAAACTGTCGCACCTACGGCGCTGAATTTGCTGTCCCTCAAGCCTCTACTAACATTTTATACTGTTTTTTTGATGAAATATCTTATATTTGAATCATGCAGTTCCAGAAAGAAATATTGAAACCAGAATTTCAAGCAATGTGTCAAAAGCACAATGTGCTAAAGCTATTTGCCTTTGGTTCTGCTATAACAGATAGATTTGATGCTCAAAATAGCGATATTGATTTACTGGTAGAAATAGATGAAAAAGATCCTATTGAACGTGGGGAAAAATTGATGTCGCTTTGGGATACGTTCGAGAATTTTTTTCATAAAAAAGTGGACTTATTAACGGAATCATCTATCAGAAACCCATATCTAAAAAGGAATATTGATGCCACAAAAGTTTTAATTTATGACAGAGAAGGCACTAAAATATTTGTATGATATTCTGTATGCGATTGACTCAATAAATGATTTTTTGGGGACAATATCTTCCTTTGAAGAATATGATGCAGATTATAAAACACAAAGCGCTGTAGAAAGACAATTAGGAATAATTGGAGAAGCCGTGAATAAATTTGATGGGCTGCACCCCGAACTAAGTTTGGAAAACACTCGTAAAATTGTAGGGTTTCGAAATCGACTAATACATGCTTACGATGCAGTAGATTCTGCAATGGTATGGGCAATAGTAAAAAAACACTTAGAGCCTCTTAGAAAGGAAGTCGAAAATCTTATCTATAAATAGAAATATTGCCCCACTAGCGCTGTCTTCCAAGTCTGCACTGGATTTCTAAGGATTTGATCCTACATATAATCGCTAGTAATGCCGATTAAACGCCGAATTTTCCTGTTGTTTTTTGTCATCAAATTGTCATCACTGTTTTTCTGTGGTGTTTTGGTTTACTTTTAAAAAATCTTGTAATTTGACATTCTAAGAGGTTTTCTTCTTGTAAACACTTTAACATATCTCACATGAAAAACAACATTTTCAAACTTACCGCTCTTGTATTGTTCACTTTTGTAGTTGCAGTAAACGCCTCTTTAGCACAAGCTCCCAAACGTATCGATTTTGCTAAAGAAGGTTCTAACTCTTTGGTTTGGGAACAAAAGGTTGAGGCTAACGCTAGTAAAAGTTTTGTGTTCAAAGCTACAAAGGGACAAGTATTGACATTGAGTTTTATTGACGATACCAAAAAAGGTATGATGGAACTAGGCAAGGAATCTATAGAACCTAATGCTGATCCTTATCAAGCAACCATCTCGGTGACCAAAGACTATACTTTTACAGTAAAAAATAATACTGCGAAAAAGACGAGCTTCAGAATTGCGATTAGTTTGGAGGATGCTAAGGCAAAAAAGAAATAAATACTGTAATCCTTCTGTAACACAAATCCCCAGTAATGACTTGAAAAACATTGCTGGGGATTTTTTGTTATACAGATACTTCTGTCTTATTTTTGATTAAATATTGGAAAAGTACTATTGTTGTTTAAGTAATTGATTTTGTTTATTATTCGTTTTTTGATGCGTTTCGGTACTATGTTTCCGTTTGTTGATATTTATATTTCCTATATTAGATGATTTTGATACAATAATTATCCAAAATTTATATTTTTTTGAAATTATTGAGTAGATTTATACAAGGAATCGATTTGAAATTAGTGACCTTATTATAAAAGATTGAATGGCTACAAAGATTTTATATGATGAAAAAGAACTGTTAATTCATGCCTCTAATGGTAGTGAAGAGGCATTTTCTTTAATTTTTCATACTTATAAAAACAAGCTATACGGTTATTTATTCCGAATTACAGAGTCGAGCGAAGTGGCAGAGGATATTGTTCAGGAGATTTTTTTGAAACTCTGGAAAGATAAATCTGACTTAGCCAACATCATTTCTTTTGATTCTTATCTTTTTAGAATGGCAAAAAATTATGCCATCAATTCTTTTAAATCAAGAGCTCGCCAAGCCTTGCTATATGTCGAATACCTCGAAACGCAAACCGAAGAAGACTACAGCACTGACCATAAAATCCAATTTGAAGAAACGCAGTATTTGCTTCAACAAATTGTGGATACATTACCTCCTCAACAAAAATTAGTGTATCAGTTGAGCCGCGAACAGTATCTCAAGCATGATGAGATAGCCGAAATGCTCAATATTTCTCCTTTAACAGTCAAAAATCATATCATTCAGGCGCTTAATACTATCAAAAAAAGCCTCAAGTATCAGGCTGTTTTGATGATGGCGTTGGCTTTTTGGTATCAATTGAAAAAATAATTTAATTTTTTTTCAATTCGACTAGTCCTATCCTTTTCGAGAATTGTCTTCTTTATAGCTAACCTCTTCCGTGAGCCCTTCGGTTACGAATTTTGACCATTGGGATGTTAAATAAAACCATAATCCAAAGGGAGTAAACTCCATAGAAGTGATATGCCTTCGACACGAATTGACTTTTTGATAGATAAATATTTTCAAAGCTCCTGTTCCGAAGAGGAATTACAAGAGCTAATGGAGTGGGTAGACGCAAGTTCGGAAACTGAACTAGGTCAGAAGTTGGCGGGTATTTGGAAAAACTTTTCTTCGGATACTTCAATGCCCGAAGAGATGTCGGAGCGAATACTGACTAATATCTTCAATCATGAGGAAGAAGCGACTCCGGTAGAAGAAGAATATAGAGAACCAAGTTTTTGGCGAACCACTTATGGCATGGCTGCCTCGGTGGCATTGATTATAAGCTTTGGCTTTTTTGGTTGGTTACAGTATAATGCAAATCTGAAAAGAACTGAAAACCGAATTGTAGAAGTAAAATCGTTTGAACAACATGATGTGCTCCCAGGGGGAGATAAGGCCGTTTTGACACTTGATGATGGCTCGAAAGTAGTATTAGATAATTCTGCTAATGGGAGTTTGGGTAAGCAAGGAGAAACAGATATTCGTAAAACCCAAAGTGGTAAAGTCGTTTATGAAGGTGGACAGGTTGCTGTGGCTAAGCCTATGTTCAATACATTGACAACGCCTAAAGGGGGGCAATATCAGGTGGTTTTGTCAGATGGTACGAAAGTATGGCTCAATGCTGCCTCAAGTCTGAGATTTCCAACGGCTTTTACGGGCAATGAGCGAAGGGTAGAAATGACAGGAGAAGTGTACTTTGAAGTGGCAAAAAATCCCAAAATGCCATTCAAGGTTATTACTCAAGGACAAGAAGTAGAAGTGTTAGGAACGCATTTTAATGTGATGGCTTTCCAAAATGAAAAGGTTATCAAAACCACCCTACTGGAAGGTTCTGTAAAAGTGAGTAATAATGAAAAGACAGCTGTGTTGCAACCTGGTCAGCAATCGAAGGTGGGTATAAATAGCAATATTTTCAGAACGGTTAATGATGTAAATATAGAGGAGGAATTAGCATGGAAAAATGGTTATTTCCAATTTAACGATGCGAGCCTCGAACAAGTTATGCGACAAATTGAGCGCTGGTACGATGTCGATATTGAGTATGTTGGCAAAATATCCAACGAGCATTTTACAGGAAAACTTCCTAGAAATACCAATCTTTCGAATGTCCTAAAAATACTTTCGATGAGTGAGGTGGAATTTAAAATTGAAGGTAAAAAGATTATTATTACCCCATAAGTGAAATTGACTACTGAGTGTTTTAGTCGAAATTTTATTTTGCACATATGGGAAAAACAAAATTTCCCTTCGCCACTGCTTACTTTTCTTCACTAGGCGTGCCCGTCTGACACAAGAAAAGTAACCGCAGCGACGGCCGCAAAAGAAAGTCAAGAAATCCAAATCGGAGTGGCGACCCACCTCGCCATCGGCTCAAACAGTAGGATTTCATAAAATAAATCTAAGCTTTTTTATGGATAATGACCCACAAAATTTAAACATATTCTGAGTATAAATAGGGTGGAATTGCGTTAGTGGAAATTGATTTCCTATTTACTGTGAAAAAATACTAAACATCAATAGATGATTAAATGACAAATACGATTTTGAGTCGACCCAGATATGGTATTTGTAAATTATATCCTTTTAACTAGAACAGTGCCTGTGACACTTATTTCACAACAAGATATTAAACAAAGAAAAAGCGAAAACGCTGGCACGTCTTCGCTCGAAATCGGAGTTTGATAAAATCAGTTTTCCAAGTATCTTATTTTAAAACCCCAAACAAAAGTATGAATCGCAATCCTATTTTCCAAATTAGGCTGGATTTGCCATGCCTTTCGGCTTCCTGTCGTGGGCACTTTTCCACAAAACTTTACAGGGTCATGAAACTAACCTTTATTTTATCGCTTACGATATGTTTACAGGTAAGTGCCGTTAGTTTTTCGCAGAGATTTAATATCAATCTTCGAAATGCTAGTGTTACGCAAGTTTTTAAAGAAATTGAACGTCAAAGCGGTTATACTTTTTGGTATAAATCAGACTTATTGCAAAAGTCTGATAAAGTAACTGTAGTAGTAAAAAATGCTAAGCTAGAAGAAGTACTGGAATCTTGTTTTGCGAATGAAAAAATAGAATATTCTATCGTAGACAAGACCATCGTATTAAAACCGCTTAAATCAGCACCCGTTCTTGCACCAGTGGAAGTGGTGGCAACACCTGTGAAAGGGAAGGTTACTTCTTCAACCGACGGAAAGCCCTTGGTTGGGGTAAGTGTAGCGATAAAAGGAACAACACGTGGTACCACTACCGATGCCAATGGTGAGTTTTCACTCAATGCTTCAAAAAATGAAACCCTTGTATTTTCTTATATTGGCTTTAATGGAAAAGAAATTGCGGTAGGAAATCAAACTTTTATTTCATTGAGCCTTCAAGAATCTGCTACTTCGTTAACTGAAGTTGCGGTTGTGGGCTATGGTAGCCAGTCTCGTAAAAACTTATCGAGTGCTGTGAGTTCGGTTAAAACTGAGGAACTTAATAAAGGTGCGATGACTGATGTTGGTCAGTTATTACAAGGTAAAGTGCCAGGCTTGAATATTACAGCCAGTGGTGACCCAAACAAACCTGCTGCGGTTGTTATGCGTGGAGCTTCGACCTTGAACAGTTCGCAAGGACCATTTTATGTGATTGATGGAGTGCCAGGAGCAGATATTTCGACAATTGCACCTGACGATATTGCTTCTATTGATGTGTTGAAAGATGCCGCTGCTACGGCAATTTATGGTAACCGTGCTGCCAATGGGGTAATCATGGTAACGACCAAAAAAGGTAAGGCGGGTCAAATGCAAGTGTCTTATAGCTCGTTTATTAGTGCAGAAAAAGTATCTAGCAAATTAGATATGATGAATGCAGATCAGTTGAGAAGTTTTTTAAAGAAAACGGGTGTTGGACTAACTGATAAAGATGATTTGGGCGCAAGTACAGATTGGCAATCAGCAATTCAAAAAAGCACAGCGATTTCTACAAACCATAACTTATCAGTATCGGGTGGTGGCGAACATAGCAACTATAGTGTAAGTGTAAACTATGTTAAAAAAGATGGTATTCTCTTGAATAGCTCATTGGAAAGAGTAATTGGTCGTTTGTCAGTAGAACAATATGCTTTGAAAGACAAATTGAAGTTTGGTTTTTCTGTAACTAATTCTACAAGTGATGCAGAGGATATTCCTTACAGAAACTCAGTTTTGTTACAATCAACTTTGTATTTGCCTGTGTCGCCGATTAGAAGAGCAGATGGAACTTATTTCGAAAACTTACAAAACAACAATTACTATAACCCAGTGGCAATGATTAATAATAGCCAAATGGATACTAAATACAGTAATTTGATTGGAAGTTTCAAGACGGAATTGCAATTGCCTTTTGGACTAACTTATAATTTGAACCTTTCTTATCTTAACTCAAATAGCCTATCAGGAAGTTTTTACAATAGTTATTATACATCTACTTACAACAACATGTATGATAACCCCGACCCAGGTTTAGGATTTCACTACCAACAAGTTTTTGGTAAAAATGGACAAGCTAACCGTAGTTCGTACCAAAATACATCAAAAATTTTGGAAACGTATTTGACATGGAATAGAGAATTTGGCGATCATTCGGTTAATGCAGTAGTAGGGTATTCTTGGCAAAGCAACAAAATCGGTGAAGGTTTTCAGGTAACGACGAGTAATTTGCCTGTAGATAATATTGGATATAACAACTTGGCGTTGAGTAATCCTTACGGAATTTCTGGTTACCAAATTAGCTTTGGCCCTGATGGTGTTTATCAAGAAACTCGTTTGATTTCAGATTTTGCACGTTTGAATTATAACTACAAAAGCAAGTACTTGTTACAAGCCTCTGTACGTAGAGATGGTAGCTCTGTATTTGGAGCAAATAATCAATGGGGGATATTCCCATCAGTTGGTGTAGCTTGGAGATTAAGTCAAGAGGACTTTTTGCAAGGACAAAACATTTTTGATGACTTGAAACTAAGAGCAAGTTATGGAGTAACAGGTAATGCTTCTGGCTTTAATGCTTATACTTCACAATTTATCTCAGGAAGTTTAGGGACATACTATTATAACGGAGCTGTAACAGGTGCTTTTGGTCCAACTAAGGCTGCAAACCCAGATTTACAGTGGGAAAAGACTGCTACAACTAACATTGGTATTGACTTTACTTTAGCAAAAAGTAAACTTACAGGTTCGATTGAATTCTATAACAAAAATACAACTGGTATGATTTACTCATACAGTGTTGACCCTATCAAAGTGCCAACTGGTAGTATTGTTGCCAACGGTGGTAGTATCAACAACAAAGGGATAGAATTATCATTGAATGCAAGATTAATCCAACAAGGTGCATTTTCTTGGAATAGTTCATTGAACTTGGCTCATAACAGCAACGTAATTACAAGCTTAACTAATCCATTATTTGCAGGTGGTGACTCAGTATTGCTATCTCGTCCAGAAGGTGGAGGTCAGTCAGGTCGTTCGTTACAAATTTTGAAAGCAGGACGTCCATTGGGTCAATTCTTTGCGTTGGAATATGCAGGTAAAAATGCAGATGGTGTTTCTCAGTTTGTAGGAGCTGACGGTAAATTGACAACTACACCTGTAGATGGCAAGGATTACAAATATTTGGGAAGTGCTCAGCCAAAATTGATGTTGGGCTGGAACAACACCTTCAAATATGGCAATTTTGATTTGAATGTATTTATTCGTGGTGTATTTGGAAACAAAATTTTCAACGCAACTCGTGCTGATTTATTCAGACCAAATACTGCTCAATATTCAAATATCTTGGTGGATGCAGGTAACGAATCTGCTTCAGACTACAATGCTTATTTCTATTCGTCACGCTTTATTGAGGATGGAAGTTTTATCAGATTTGATAATGCAACATTAGGTTATAATTTCAAGAAAACAGGAGTTGTTAAAAACCTAAGAGTGTACACTTCTGTGAATAATTTGTTTGTGATAACAGGTTACAAAGGTATTGATCCAGAGGTAAACCAAGGTGGAATTGCGCCAGGGGTAGATTATAACAACTTCTATCCAAAAACTCGTACATTCTTGTTAGGTGTTAATGTATCATTCTAATCCTCTTTTAGTTGAAATCATGAAAAAGACATTTTTACATATATTCGCAATCATTTTGATGTCGGGAGCATTATTCTCCTGCCACGATTTGTATGTTCCTGTTACGACAGAACTTACGCCCGATGTATTTCCTTCAAATACAGCTCAATATATTTCTGCTTCAGGTCCTGCGTATGTAGCCTTGAGAGGAAATTATGGTGTGGAATATTTCCAGCAACAATCTTTTAGTACCGACGAAAGCATCATGCCTGCTCGCGGTGGTAACTGGTTTGATGGGGGTCAGAACCAAACCATGCACTATCACACATGGACGCAAGACAACGGTTATCTGAATGGTAACTGGTATTGGATGTCGACAATTATTGGAGTTTCGAACCAAACGATCAATATTTTGAGAACAACAATGCCATCTGGTACAGCTAAAAATACAGGTATCGCAGAAATCAAAATGGTAAGAGCGTTTGCTTATTACATGATGATGGATAACTACGGGAATGTGCCTTTGGATACGCTTTATGGAGATTTTACACCAAAAACTAACACGCCTCGTGCCCAAGTTTTTGATTTTATCGAGAAAGAAATCCAATCAAGTATTCCATTTTTAAGTGAAGCCAACGATGTATCTCAGTATGGACGTCCTAATAAATGGACTGCCTATGCGCTTTTGGCAAAACTGTATTTGAATGCTGAAGTGTACACAGGTACTAAACGTTATGATGATTGTATTGCGGCTTGTGATAAAGTGATTGCAACTGGAAAGTATTCAATTGAGCCAAGAGCGTCGTATTTACAGATGTTCTACCCAAGCAATGGTCCACAAATGAAAGAGTTTATCTTTGCGATCCCGTACAATCCAACGATGACAAACAGCTTCCCATTCCGTTCGGTAAATATTCATGCTCGTTATCAAGTACCAAGAAGTATGGCAAAACGCTTTAGTATGCCATATACTCCAGCAGGCTCTGCAAGTACTTTACCAGAATATTATGCTTATTTCAACGATGCTAACGATATTCGTAATGGACAATGGTTGACAGGTTTACAGTTTATGGCTGATGGTGTTACTCCAATTACAGTAACAACCAACAATTTGGGATATGATCAATTTTACAAAGGTAGCAACCCTACAGAATCGAAAACTTTCCAAGTAAACCTAACACCAGATATCGTATTGCGTCAGAGTGTAGCTTCATTTGATGCAGGAAATGACGAAATTGCTTGGAATATGGGGTATCGCAATATCAAATTCTATCCTGATGCTACTTCATTGAACCGTGATCAAAATAACGATATTCCTGTATTCCGTTATGCAGATGTTTTGATGATGAAAGCGGAGGCTATTTTGCGTGGAGGTGCGCCTACGTCTGGTGCTACGGCAGTGTCATTGGTTAATCAAGTACGTTCTCAACGTACAACTTCACCTGCGCTTTCAACGATTGATCTAGAAGGTCTTTATGCTGAACGTGTAAGAGAATTTGCCTTTGAAGCTTGGCACCGTAATGATATGATTCGTTTTGGGAAATTTGAAAACAAATGGGGTTTCAAAACCAACACTGACACTTACCGTAGAATTTTCCCAATTCCACGTAATGCCTTGCAGTTGAATCCAAACTTGAAGCAAAATCCAGGCTATTAATAAGTGATGCGTTGTGAGTGTGGAGTTTTGAAAAAATAACCTCAAATTCACACTCATAACTTTTATCAAATCATATAAAATTTATTGAATTAGAAATCACTCTCATAAATTTTGATATAGCGTATAACAAAATACGTTAGTGTTTTATTTACCTCTGACAAGCGTCATTTTCTTGTCAGAGGTAATCAAAATCTTACTATCTATCCTACCTAATAAGGCTCAAATGAATGCTTGTGCTTTGTTTTATCAACTTAATTATAATACCTCAATGAAAACATTTTACCAAACTCTCAAAATATGTGGCATATTGCTGGGTCTATTTGTAGGCGCAGACGCAATGGCACAGTTAAATTTAAAAGAATCGCAGGCACTCATCGGACGTGTGATTCCGCAAAGAGCACAATCATTTGTGGTTGAGTCCCTTTCCGCTTCTGCACCGAAAGATCTTTTCGAAATAGAAAGTAAAAACAATAAAATTATATTGCGAGGAAATAATGGTGTATCCGTTGCCTCAGCTTTGTATTACTACCTTACTGAGTACTGTCATTGTCAAATTACATGGAATGGTGAAAACCTTGATTTGCCTTCTAAATTACCACAGCTTACAGCAAAAATCACCAAAACTACGCCATACCAATACCGTTATTATCTCAACTATTGTACCTTCAACTACAGTATGTCATGGTGGAATTGGGAAAGATGGCAAAAAGAAATTGACTGGATGGCGATGCATGGCATCAATATGCCATTGGCCATTACAGGCGAAGAGTTCACATGGAGAGAGGTGTACAATGAAATGGGCTTTTCGGACAATGACCTAAAAGACTTTTTCAGTGGACCCGCCTATTTCTCATGGTTTTGGATGGGAAACTTAGACGGTTGGGGTGGTCCTTTACCCGTGAGCTGGATGAAATCACACAAAGATTTGCAGGTCAAAATCCTTCAAAGAGAGCGAGCTTTAGGCATGACGCCTGTATTGCCAGCTTTTACGGGACACGTACCAGCGGCATTTAAAAAGAAATATCCTAATGCTAAGCTCAAGGCCACAAACTGGACTAATGGCTTTGGCGATACTTATATCCTTGATTCAGAAGACCCACTTTTTGCAGAATTAGGGAAAAAGTTTATTGATAAACAGACTAAACTTTTTGGTACAAATCACTTGTATTCTGCTGATACTTTCAACGAAAATGAACCTCCAACAGACGAGCCAGCCTATTTGTCAAAATTGAGTGCAAGGATTTATGAAGGTATTCGTCAGGCAGACCCGAAAGGTATTTGGGTAATGCAAGGTTGGTTGTTTTATAGTGATAGAAAATTCTGGAAAGCGCCTCAAATCGAGGCATTGTTAAATGCTGTGCCTAATGACAAAATGTTGCTTTTGGATTTAGCCACTGAAATTGAACCTGTTTGGAAAAGAACTGAAGCCTTTTACGGGAAACCGTGGATTTGGAATATGTTGAATAATTTTGGAGGAAATGTCAACCTATTTGGACGAATGGAAGGAGTTGCATCAGGACCAGCATTGGCACTCAACGACCCAAATTCAAAGAATTTGCAGGGAATAGGTCTAACCATGGAGGCAATTGAGCAAAATCCTGTGATTTATGAGTTGATGATGCAACATACTTGGCAAACAACTCCTGTGGATTTGAACGAGTGGTTGGTGAAATATGCCAAAAACCGTTACAAAACAGAGGACAAGAGTTTAGTAGATGCATGGCAAATTTTAAGAAAAACGGTTTATAATGGCAAAGACATTCGTGATGGTGCTGAGTCAATTGTTACAGGTCGTCCTACTTTTGATTCAACTACAATTTGGACTCGTACTCGCTTGAATTACGCTCCACAAGATTTATTACCAGCTTGGGATTTGTTTGTGGAAGCATCTAAAAAAGGAGTAAATGCAGACGGTTTTCAATATGATTTGGTAGATATTACTCGTCAGGTTTTGGCTAATTATGCCTTGATTTTACAGAAAAAATGGAAAATTTCTTACAAGGATAAAAACGCTGTTCAGTTCAAAAAAGACTCAGAGGCATTTTTAACCTTGATTGCTGATATGGATGACCTATTGGCAACACGCAAAGATTTTATGCTTGGTCCTTGGATTAGTTCGGCCAGATCTTGGGGAAATACACCACAAGAAAAAGCATTGTACGAACAGAATGCTAGAGACTTGGTAACGCTTTGGGGCGATGCTAACAGTCCATTGCACGAATATTCTAATCGCCAGTGGAGTGGTTTGTTGAATGATTTCTATAAACCTCGTTGGACGCAGTTCTTTCAAGAATTATCAAAAGCTATGTCGGAAAACAAAGAGCCTGATTTGAAGGCTTTCGACGAGCAAATTCGTGCTTGGGAATGGAAATGGGTCACTACCCAAAAATCATTTCCTACCACTACGCAAGGTAATAGTATTTTGTTGGCTCAAAAGCTTCATCAGAAGTATCAAAAAGCTTTGTTAGAGGCGTATAAATAATGCCAAACAAGTTTTGCTGGCAATAACTCTAACAAAGAGTTAATGCAGTCGAGCTGGCGCTCCGATGGAGTTTTTACAAAAGAAAATAGAAAACGTTTTTCGACAAACTAATATATGAGCAATCAGTCAAAAAATCTAAGACTCATTTCGCTGGATGCGCTTCGTGGGTTCGACATGTTTTGGATTATGAGTGGTGAACATATCATTCATGCTTTGGCAGAAACTACGCATATCCCAGCATTTGAGTGGATGTCAGAGCAACTACATCATACCGCATGGGACGGGATTACTTTTTATGATATGATATTTCCGCTGTTCTTGTTTATTGCAGGGGCTTCTATGCCTTTTTCTATGCAAAAAAAAGTTCAGGAGGCATCTGTCGCAGAGGCTTATCAATTACCCTTTAACATTAAAAAGCCTTTATATTGGAGTATGTTGAAGCGTACCATTACCCTCATTTTTCTAGGAATGGTTGTCAATGGTTTATTTAAATGGAATGGATACGAACAGACTCGTATGGCAAGTGTATTGGGAAGAATTGGCTTGGCGTGGTTTTTTGCTGGACTTATTTACCTTAATGCAGATACTAGAAAACAGGTGTATTGGTTTGTGTTTATTTTGGTGCTTTATTGGGCGCTAATGAAACTGGTGCCAGTACCAGGTTTTGGAGCTGGAGTACTTACAAAAGAAGGTTCCTTGGAATCGTATATCGATAGATTGTTGTTGCCAGGAAGATTACATAGCAAAGTGTTTGACCCCGAAGGAATTTTGTCAACCATTCCTGCCATAGGAACAGCGCTATTAGGTGTTTTTACAACTACATTTTTAAGAAGTAAATACTTTACCTCTTCAACTGGAAAGATAGCTGTATTGGCATTTGCTGGACTTGTTTTGGTGTTAATCGGTTTAGTTTGGGATATATCATTTCCCATCAATAAAAGATTATGGTCAAGCTCCTTTGTGTGTGTAGTGGGAGGGTTTTCTATTTGGTTTTTTGTGGTATTCTATCTGATCATAGACGTTTGGGGTTTTCAAAAATGGGCAGCACCCTTTATTTGGATTGGCTCAAACTCCATCTTGATTTACATGGCATCTGAAGGAATTGTGAATTTTGGACATACCGCCAATTTCTTTTTTGGAGGACTCATTCTACACAGTCCAGAGCATTGGCATAATGTATTGACAGCCTGCTCAATAACGCTTACTCAGGTGATTTTACTAAAAATACTATACAAGAATAAAGTTTTTTTGAAAGTATAGAAAATGGAATGAACTGGTTAATAATGTCACAGTGACATTATTAGAAATTGGGAGTATTACAGTAAACCCAATGCCGATAAAGGCATTGGGTTTCTCTTATTTTTGGTATTATTAGATAGCAGTATATCCACCATCGACCAAATAGGCTGCTCCAGTAATGAATGAAGCTTTATCAGTACTTAAGAAAAGTACTAACTCTGCTACTTCTTCAGGGCGACCTAATCTTCCAATAGGATGTTTCGCTGCCAGAGCCTCTTTGATGTCGCCAGATGCTTGGTCTAACAAGGGTGTTTGGATATACCCAGGACAAACCGCATTACAACGGATGTTTTTCTGAGCGTATTCAGCACCAATATTCTTGGTCAAACCAATCACTGCATGTTTCGAAGTCGTGTAAGCAGATGACATTGGAGCTGCTACCCAACCATGGATAGACGCCATATTGACAATCACACCGCCACCGTTTTTCTCCATGTATTGAAGCGCATATTTACAGCCGTAAAACACGCCATCAAGGTTAACAGTCAATACTTTTCTCCAACTATCCAAGCTATAATCGCCAGTGTTGGCTAGTTGACCGCCAATACCGGCATTATTACAAATAATATCCAGACCTCCAAAAGTACTTACAGTTCCATTGACTAAGGCCTCTACCTCTTCAGCTTTTGACGTATCGGCTTTAATGTAAGTTGCTACGCCACCAAGCTCTTCAATCTGCTTCACTGCGCTAGCACCATGTTCATCGTTAATGTCCGAAATGACAACTTTTGCTCCTTCTTTCGCATAAGCTATTGCTACTGCTAAACCTATTCCTGATGCTCCACCAGTTACTATGGCTACTTTATTTTCTAGCGTTTTCATACTGTCTACAATTTGTTTTTGAAATGAATGAATTCAATTCGATAGGTGAAATGATTATTGTATCAAATTGATAATTTATATAGGTATGATGTAATTTTGATAGGAGAGTTTAAAGGAAAAAGAGAGATTGGGCTTAGAATTTGATTAGAAAAAAGAATGAATTTCGCCCTCGTTGGAGATTTCTCCAACGAGTCGAGTGTAAGCAACTAGCTAAGTACTGTGAGCAAAATTTCGATGGTTTGTTGCTGACGCAAAGTTTGTTGAAAACAACACCAACGTTTAACGGCTACTGCAACTTACCCGTAGTTTTAACTTTCCCTAAATAATATTGCAAAAATTTAAGGACGAAATAGCGTTTTTCTTCCGTTAGCGATTCACCAATTTCGATTCTTTGATTGGCATAAATGACTATTTTGTGAAAAGGCTGAACTTGGTCTTTATTTTGGTAATAGGCAACTTCTTCTTCAATGCCAGAAACTCCTTTCCAGTCAAATAAATAGCTGGAGTGCCAACCAAATATTTTTATTCCTTTTTCAATATTTCCTCCTTTATTGGTGAGATTGATAATGAGTTCACCAAAAATTGATTGTAGGAATAACCAAATCATAAAGCCCCCAAAAATTGCCGCAAATCCCCAAATGATATATAGAACCGTCGAATCTATGGATTCTAAATTGATTACTTGTTTGGCAAAAAAATAAAAGAATAAAAATACTGAAATGGGTAGCACGCTTGCAATTAAGCCATAACCCAAAGAGTTTTTTATCCGCAAAGTAATCCCATCAACCTCTTTGGTTAAATACATATCTTCGGGAACTTGGGTCAAATCTATTTCATAAGAATAAGTTGTTTGTGAAGGTGGACGATGAAATGATTCGGATAGCTTAAATACTTGCTGGCAGGCATCACATTTACCCATATCGGTTTGAATGTTGATGTTGTGGATTGAAACAGGCGTGTAACAATTTGGACAGTTCATACAAGAGGTGTTTTGGTTTTTATTTTAAAGATAGATAAATCGGATAAATGAAAGTGAAAATCATAGTTGGTCGAGATATAATAAGGTTAAGCGGTTATAACGTCACTTGTATGAAGGATTAGTATTGCAAATTCGCCCTCGTTGGAGTTTTTTCCCACGAGTTAAGCTAAGAAACTTACCCATTGCATAAGTATTTGGTTTTCTTTATACTATGTAAACTATTTCCTATTTTTATCAAAAAATCCTCATTTAACTTACTCTAATCTCGTCATGGCTTTACCAAATATTTTTACCTCGGAAGTTTCTCAAGAAATTACGCAAAGAATTAATACCCTTCACAAGGATTCACAACCACTATGGGGCAAAATGAGTGTTGCCCAAATGCTGGCGCATTGCTCGGTGACCTATGAATTGGTTTATGAAGACAAGCATCCTAAGCCCAATTTCTTGCTTAAATTCTTTCTGAAGTCTTTTGTGAAGAATTTTGTCGTAAATGAAGTACCATATAAACAGAGTTTAAAAACGGCTCCTGCTTTCATCATCACCGACCAAAAGGATTTTGAGACTGAAAAAAATCGACTGATTAATTATATTTCTCAAACACAACAATTAGGGGAGGGCTATTTTGATCAGAAGGAGTCTCACTCATTTGGGAAATTAAATAAGACAGAATGGAATAATATGTTTTACAAGCATCTTGACCATCATTTAAAACAGTTTGGCGTTTAGTTTTTCTGAAAAAGTAAAAGGAATATCTTGGTTTTACAAAAGTCTTAAGGACACTTCAATGAGTGTGTGGTGATTATATGTTTTTGATTTTTAGTATTTTAGGATAATATTCCATTAGCCTAAATCAATAACGATGAGAACACTTCTAATTTTTTTGTTTGGAATTTTATCATATTTCCAACTGAATGCACAAAGAACTGAAGATTCATTATTTGTCCAAGAAGACAATGTACAAATTCCACTAAAAAATGGAAATACGGTTTGTGCGATGTTTGTATATGCCAAAATTAAGCCTCAACCCTGTATTATTTGGTATGACATTTATGCCGACAGTAGTAAAAATTTACTTCTGGATATTACTAACGCCGCCAAAAGGTATCAATATAATTTGGCGATTATCAATACTCGTGGAAAGAAATGCAGTTCCAGTGAATTAAAACCCTTTGAAAATGATGCCGAAGATGCCTATGAGGTCATTGATTGGTTAAGTAAACAACCTTGGTGCGATGGTCGAGTAGGAATGACAGGTGGAAGTTACTTAGGTTTTAGTCAGTGGGCAAGTACCAAAAAAATACATCCAGCATTAAAAGCCATTGTGCCACAGGTATCTGTAGGTGCAGGAATTGATTTTCCTATGCATAACGGAGTCTTTATGAGTTATGCCTACCGCTGGCTTAGATTTGTAGATGTTCATAAGCTCACTAATTTTGAAGAGTTTCTGAATTCCTCAAAATGGGATTCTGTATTTTTTGATTACTACAAAAAAGGGCTAAAGTTTGCCTCCATAGACTCTCTTTATGGAAAACCTAATGCCAACTTTCAACGCTGGTTACAACACCCTACTTATGATAATTACTGGAAAAGTATGACTCCCCAAGTCGCTGAATTTGCCAAAATTAATATTCCAGTATTGACTATTACAGGGTATTGGGATGATGATCAAACAGGAGCCATGTATTATTATAATGAACATCTCAAACATAACCCCCGCGCACAACATCAATTGTTAATTGGTCCTTACGATCATGCCTCTGCTCAAGGAACAAAAAGAGACAGTCTAGGTGGATGGCCAATTGATAGTGTGGCAAAAATTAAAATTAATGGTATAATTTTTAAATGGTTTGATTCGATTTTTAAGGGTAAAACCCCTCCTGAACTTTTGAGTGATAAGGTAAATTTTGAAGTGATAGGTAAAAATGAATGGAGACATGTGGGAAGTTTGAACCAAATGTTCAATACCGAACAGCGTTATTATCTTTTACCAAATAAGCTTTCAAAAGCAAAACCCGAAAAGACTGGTTTTCATCAACAAAAGGTTGATTTCAAAGATCGAAGTATTTACCGACCAGCAGGAGAAGAAATTGGCGCGTTTCCGAAATTGTTGACGGATTCACTAAGCCCTTTATCTGAACAAATTATTTATGAGACAGAAGAGTTCGAAGAACCGATTGTCTTGAGTGGCTATTACGATGTGAATCTCAATAGAAGTATTTCTAAAAAAGACGTTGATCTTGTTTTTACCTTATATGAAAAACTTCCCAATGGTAAATATTTGGCACTCAGCGAAGTAGTACAACGAGCAAGTATGTCCAAAGATTTATCAAAACGAAATTTACTTAAACCAAATACCATCGAATCTTTCCGTATTCGTCACAATTATATGACCTGTAAGCAGTTAGCCAAAGGAAGTAAGTTGGTTATGATGATAGGTGTCAATAAAAATCCACACTGGCAGGTAAACTATGGTACAGGAAAAGATGTAAGTTTTGAAGACATATCTGATGCAAAAAATCCACTTCTGATTCGTTGGTATCACGATAGTACCATAACTTTCAGATTTTTAAAGTAGTTTTGTATTTGAATAACAAGTATTCCTTTGGAAGCTGGGTTATCTGACGAGTTTTACCAAATCAAAACAACAAGCAATTAACATGCTCATCAAAAATGAATCAGAATTAGTTGGTATTAAGAAAATTAGTGAAGTGGTTGCCATAACACTCAAAAAAATGTGTGAATATGCCAAAGTTGGTATGTCAACCAAAGAATTAGATGATTTTGGGGCAGAGATTCTAAAATCGTATGGTGCAAAATCGGCACCTTATGCAACGTACAAATTTCCTGGCTGGGCTTGTATTAGTATTGATAAAGAGTTTTGTCACGGAATTCCTTCTGATAAAAGGATTTTGCGAGAAGGCGAACTCATTAATATAGATGTATCGGCCGAACTTGGCGGATATTACTCTGATAACGGTTGTTCATTTGTAGTAGGGGAGGATATCCATAATCATCAGCCACTTGTGAATGCGTCCAAAGAAATTCTGAAAATAGCTATTGAGCATATCAAAGAAGGGGTAAGAATTGCAGATATTGGCGAAATGATTGAAAAAGAGTCGAAGAAAAGAGGTTATAAAGTAATCAAAAATTTGGCAGGTCATGGCGTTGGAAGAAGATTACATGAGCCTCCTCACGAGATTTTGAATTATAAAAACCGACTTAATTTTGACAAATTTAAGAAAAATTCAGTCGTGGCGATTGAGACTTTTATTTCTACGCACTCTACTATTGCCGAAACGCTTTCAGACGGTTGGACGATGGTAGGAAATAAAGGTGGCTATATGACTCAACACGAACATACAATTGTTGTAACCGACGGCGCTCCGCTTATCCTTACCACTGGGAATGGTGTTTGGGACTGATTTCCCTAGAAAAACTGAAATTATGTTTACGAATCCTCTCACAATTTGAGAGGATTTTTTTTGTTCAAACTAAATACTTAAAAATGTAACTAAAAAAATAGTTTCACTAATAGGGGTACAAATTAATTAAAATGTCTTAGTTTTGAAATCAGATAAAACTGATGTTAAAATGAACATTTTTTGAGGTTGGTTTGATTGATAAAAGAGCAAAATTCAAACAAATTTGTATATTCGTTTAGAAAATACAGCAATTATTATCCAAAATTAAGCATGAAAAATATCATTTTTACGCTCTTTTATATCGGTATTACTATTGGAAATGCCTGGGCTGATGAGCCTAGAAATCAAACGGTTGTACGGTCAAGGAACGAACTGTTCACCTTTAAATTAAAGAAGAATAATTGGAATATGACTGATTCAAAAGGGAATCTGTTGTATTCAATTCCAGAAAAAGGCTTTGCAGCCATGTCAGTATTTATCACCAATGATGGCAAAAATGTGGTTGTTATGGATGATTTAATTTCGGGAGGAAAAATAACTAAAAAAACAGCATTACGTTTTTTCCATGAAGGCAAACAAGTCATGAGCTACAGTCTTACTGATTTGGTTAAAGATTCTTGTAATATTATTCGCACAGGACAGTATGTTAAATGGACACTTGAAGATTTTGATTTGGCGAAAAATGATTCTACTTTTTCTTTAGCAACCTTTGAATTCAACGAGATAGATTTTAACACTAATACGGGGCAGATTGTAAAAAATGCTAAACCTTTTACCGTAGATCGTAATACATATATTTTGCGAGGAAAGTTTTATAAATCCTCTTCGTCTGACAAAACTGAGATGCTTGTGAGGAAATATATTTTGGGTGATAAACTTCCTTTTGATACCATCCATTTCAGTACTGATATGTACACCAAAGGAAATTGGGATCAAGTGGTGGTGATTAAAGACGGCATCGACGTCACCCCAATCCGCTTTCGAGGGGAAGTTTTTGGAGATGGATGCCTTATCAATTAATTATGAGTGCTGAGTTATGAATTGTGAATGTAATTTTTTAATTATTTAGTTAGCGAGCAAAATAAGCTTGAATAAAGAGAATTATCTTGTTTCCCTTTGTAAAAGCTCCGTAGGAGCGACAGAAAGCTAAAATCTGGAACCCTGTCGTTCCTAAGGAGCTGATGAAAAGATTGGGTTCTGTAAAAAAATCCTAATAGACAGGCTTATCAATGTCGTATAATTGATAAAGTTAATTTTGCACTAATACCAAGTAATCAATACACAATAAAATATAATTTACCATGAATATACGTTTTATACTTCAAGAAGAAGATTATCTTCAGCATGAGCTTTTTGTAGCTTCCGAAAACAAATTATTTAAGTTTTCACCCTCTAAAATCTTAGGTGTTTATTTGGCAGTTTCAGCGATTTCTGGGTATTATTTGTACACTCAAAATCACTTGACTGTTGCCTTAATTTCTATTGTGGTGGGTGGCGTTGTAATTATGGCATTACCACGATTGGTTCGTGGGTATTATAAAAATGAGATAACCAAATATGTTCAAAATACATTTGGCAATAGCTCTGGAAAAGAAATAGAATGTGAGTTCTTTATGGATAATATGCTTATGGGTGATGGCGAACGTGCCGCCACTATTGCGTATAATCAAATTGAAAACGTGACTGAAACGAGTGATTATTTTTATGCCAAAATCCAGTCAAGCTCGCACATCATCATTCCTAAGGTTGGAATTGGCAATGCACGTCCTGTAAAGCAACGACTTTTGAATATTTGTGAAGAGTCGAAAATTCCATATTACGAACAATTAGATTGGACTTGGTAAAAATTATAAAACCAATAAATTCTCCAAAATCCCAATCACCAACGCTCCTGTAGCTCCGTGGTTGGGATTTTTGCTTTATATCCCTAAACTACAAACAAAACCATGATACAAACTGATTTTGCTTACCGTGTTAAAAGTATTCTCGAAAAAGATGACCGCATTCTTGGTGTCGCAGTAGGAGGTTCGTGGATAACTGAACAAATAGATGAATTTTCAGATCTTGATTTGGTGATTGTTACCAAAGAAAAAATAGCACCCCATAAGCCCAATATGCTAGCTATTGCAGAATCACTGGGAGATTTTTTATCTGGTTTTACAGGAGAACATGTTGGCGAACCTCGGTTGCTTATTTGTCTCTATGACAATCCTTTGTTGCATGTGGATTTAAAATTTGTTACCCTCGACGAGTTTAAAGTACGGGTAGAAACGCCATTTATTTTACTCGATAAAAATAACGTACTCCAACAAGCTATTCAGTACTCAGAAGCTCAATTCCCTTATCCTGACTACCAGTGGATTGAGGACCGTTTTTGGACTTGGGTACATTATGCTTTGCTCAAAATTGGGCGTGGAGAGTACCTTGAAGCTTTAGATTTTTTAGGCTTTTTGCGAATGGTAGTTTTAGGACCATTATTGCATATCAAAAATGGTAATTTGCCAAGAGGCGTTCGAAAAGTTGAAATGGAACTAGAGGCGCTTGATTACCAAGCTTTGATTAATACCGTTCCAACTTATCAAAAAGCAGACCTACTAAAAAGTTTGAGAAATGCCGTCGTTTTGTACCAAAAACTAAGAAGAGAACTATTTGATCAAACTATTCAACTCAATCCTAAAGTAGAAATGGCAGTATTAACATACTTTGATTCATTCGAAGTTTAAAGCTGAATAAAAGCAAAAGGGAATCTTTCTTTTGAAAATAAAGTTATCATTATTCCTAGATTTAGGAAAAGATTGTTCCCAAATATTAAACATCCTCTTTAGCTTTTATGAACGATATTATTGTTAAAAATCTATTCGAATATTGGACTTTGGTAGGTAGTTTGAATCAGTCGCTCAGACAAACGCCCTATTTCAAATACAACCCTATTCAAAACTCTGATTGGCCCAAACGAGTTTTCGAACTCGAAAACTCTGCCGAAGCCTTGAATGCCATTTTGGAGTTGTCACCAACCGATAATTTTCCCGCAAGAATAGCCACTTCGGGTTCCCACGCCATTCAGCATGACGAGCGATTCTTATTTAATTTTGGTCTACAGAATATGGCAATGTCTTTAGAAGATGCTCAGTTTCCTTTTGAAGAAACACCTGAAATTCATCAAGTTGTAGACACAGAGGAGATTTTGGCGTATGCTCATATTGCTACTGTAGCTTTTAAATACCATTTCAACGCCGACGTATTTGCGAATGCATTGCACCAGTCGGATCAAGTAAAAGCGTTTGTGTATGCTGAAGAAGGGGAGATTTTGGGTTGTGGAACTCTTTTTGTTGACTCCAACAAGGTGGCAGGTTTACATACGATTGGCACACTTCCCGCTGGTAGGAACAAAGGAATAGGACGTAAAATTACTGAGCGTTTGTTGACCCAAGCCCAAAATGAAGGATGTTCTATCGCTGTTTTAAATGCCTCAGTTATGGGTGAGCCGATTTATGCAAAATTAGGTTTTCAAACCTATGGAGAATTACAAACTTTTTCAGTAAAAGAATAAAAAAATTTGCCTTGCTTGCAACATTTGAAAAATTACGGAGTCTTTGTCAAAAAAAATAGTTCAATATGATAAAGACTCCACTTATTCGCTACTCGTTAGCTATTATTTGTATTTGGGTTTTAAACCTTCAAGACACAATCGCATCAAATTTTCGTTCGAGGCAAGCCTGTCAAACTAGTTTTTCTACTGATACAGTTGCCACCTCATCAACCAATCCTTTATTAGACTTAGCGGAGGGAGAATCGTTTTCGGTGCTGGTCAACACAAGCAATTGCTTTACTAATTTCAATCGTCTTGTTTTGATTACTAAGGAAAATGGAACTTTAGTATCCAGATATTATATGAATCCATCGATGAGTCCACAGCCATTTATGGCGAGAGCTCCATCTACGATCAATAATGGTGAGCTGATATCTACGCATATAATGAATGAGGCTAATATTGATTTTTTCAAGAATTTCTTATTAAGCCTTTCAAGAGCTAAAGATGTAGGATGCTCGACCACCGAAACATATTATCTGAAATCTCGAGCATATAATCTTCAAAAATTAGATGGGAGTTGTCAGTGGAGTGGTTTCGGACTTCTCATAAAAGAGCTTTTTAACCAATAATTAAATAGATCGTGTCAGAGAAATCTGACACTTTTTTTTGCTATAAATTCTCAACCGCTTTTCCATGAAATTCTACCTTTGGTAAAATGTTCGAATGACAAAAGAGAAGCAAGGACTATTTTAGCCTAAAAAAAATCATATATGAAACCTTTTTACTGTCTTATACTCTTCATCCTTTCTTGTTTTAATACAAAAGCTCAAAGTAAATACCAAAAAGATTTTGATACTTTCTGGGATACCATCGACCAACATTATGCTTATTTGTCCCGTCAACAAATTGATTGGAATAAGGTAAAAGAGCTGTATAAACCCCAAGTCGGAACCATTAATAATAACCAAGACTTCATTAGACTGTTAGAAAATATG
Organism: Flectobacillus rivi; assembly: GCF_030056655.1. NCBI lineage: Bacteria > Pseudomonadati > Bacteroidota > Cytophagia > Cytophagales > Flectobacillaceae > Flectobacillus > Flectobacillus rivi. The sequence continues at coordinate 108,533 of NZ_JASHIE010000003.1, read as the reverse complement.
CTGATTGAACTTCATAATGGGCATTCGTCTTTGAATGTCAACCTGAAGTCTTCCAATCGAATTGTGCCTTCTGGACAAGATATTTATGTAGAAGAAAAATTGGGTAAATTTTTGGTTTCGGATATAAAAACAGGAAGTAATGCTGAAAAAGCAGGGCTGAAAATAGGTGCTGAAATTATCAAATTCAATGGTGATTCGGTACGGAAACAATTGGCGGTGTTTCTTCCAAAATTCACTCAACATTACACTAATGCCATGAAGCAGTTTGCCTTGGATATGTTGTTCGCAGGTACGCATGACAAACCAAGAGTGATAGAAACTATTATTGAAGGACATCCCCAAGTGATTGAATTGGACAAAAAATCTTTTGCTGAACATAACAAACCCTTGTTGGAAGTAAAATTATTATCCAAAAATAAAGCATATCTGAAAATCAATAACTGTTTATGGAACAATGACCTAATCAACACATTTGACCAAGCACTTGATTCTTTAATCCATTTTCCTATTTTAATACTCGACTTGACAGACACGCCCAGCGGAGGCAACTCCACGGTTGCACGAGCTATCATGGGAAGATTTATTGACCATCCTATGCCATATCAACAGCATGAATATGATGAAAAAGACTTCGACACCAAACGCCATTGGATAGAGTATGTGTATCCACGTAAGAAAATTTTTAAAGGAAAACTAGTTGTTATGGTAGGTCATTGGACAGGAAGCATGGGCGAAGGGATGGCGATTGGTTTTGATTCTTTCAAAAAGCCTGTAGTTGTAGGAACGAAAATGGCAGGGTTGCTAGGCGCCATTGAAGGCTTTAACGTAAAAGAGACAAATATCAATTTTCAAATTCCTACAGAAAGACTTTACCATGTCAACGGAAAGCCTCGTGAGAACTATGTTCCAAAGGTGCTCACATCAAACTCAGAGAGGACTTGGGAGTTTGTATTTAAAGTAAAATAGCAAATTATACGATAAAAAGTCCGTTTAATAAGTTTAATGTTTTCGTGTCATAATTTATATTAATTTTGACGTCTCTAAAAAAATCCTTGACAAATCTGCTTATATAAAAGCGCTTTTTGAAGGATTAATTGAGAAAATATATTTTACACTTGTAATTTCTATCTAATGTTCAATAAATAAATTTTTATGAAAATCAAATTAATTTTACCAGTTCTTTTTCTTTTGTTCGTTACATCTTGTAAGAAAAACGATGATGCTACTCCTGCAACTGTTGTTGGCAAATGGTCACTCACCAAACTTCGTAGCAAAGTAACAGGAGCGATGAATATGGATATTACTGTTGCTTTAAGTGCAAGTAGTTATATGCAATTCAATGCAGATGGTACAGGGATTTCATCATCGGCAATGGATGGACAACCTCTAACAACCGAAAAGTTTACTTACAAAGTAAGCGGTACAAAAATTACAATTACTTCTGAAGACAAGACTGAGGTGACAGAAGGAGAATTACAAACGTTGACATCAACGGATTTACTTATTTATTCTAAAGAATCTGCTGGGGGAACAACCTCTGAAACTTGGGTAACTGGCAAGAAATAAGTTATAATTTTAAAAAATAAAGGGCTTGTATTTCGATGCAAGCCCTTTATTTTTTGTCTATATTTAGCCTCTTATGTTGAATAATATTCTCACTATGAAGTCTTTTTGGAATGAAAATCTTTTCTAACCTTCGAGTCATTGGGTGTCTGAGTTTGATTTTTCTGAACTTTTCTTGTGCTGTTCAGAAAAATACAACCCTATTGTCTATTGCCAAAGAAAGCTATTGTATTCCTCCCCAGAATACCACTGATTTTAGGTATGGTATTACCAACAATGCTGATTCAGTGCTGAAAGCCAATACTGCCCTCAAACCTAAGTTTTCAGAGGCAAGTATTCTTATCATGAATGCGTTAAGAATTAATGATGAGGTTCATGAAATTGTCAATAAGCCCAACAAAAAAAGCCTCGAATCGATGGTTCGTTTAAATACGCTTAAACAACAAATTGATAATCGAGTGTGGATAGCGAATTCTGAAATAGATGCGCTTAGCGCTGAGCTTGATTGCGAAGGTGAGCGGATTGACCAAATTGCCAATTTTGTGGATAATGCCAATTCGAGTAAAACCACCAAGTTTACGGTTGCATCTATCGTAATTGGTGCTGTATCGAGTATTGCTACCGTGTTAATTTCGAATGAATCACTGAACAATGGCGTAGCGATTGGAGCAGGTGTGTTAGGAGCAAGTCTTGGATTTGCGACTTTAAATCCAAAGGGGAAAAAGGTCGAAATTAATACTAGTCGAAATTTATTACGTAATGTTTGGCTGAATCAAAACGAGCATGAAATATCGTCATTTGTATGGTATATGCTTACTGAACCAAAGTTTAGTAATTCAGGCAAAACAACCTTATTACAGAACACAAAGGAAAGGTGGTTGATGTACCAATTTGACGAGAACATGACTAAAGCTAACCAATCCGTGAATTTTTCAAAAGGGGGTATTTACTTTGCGGATGACCTCCATGCACGAAGCCAGATGATTAATCAGTTTCAGTCAGTAGTACGTTCGATAAAACAAAATATCAATCTTTTTCTTGCAGAACTTAATACTGCTTTTGATTAAATTTCAGCGATTATGACATCAAAGAGGTTTTCATTTTCGGGAGAACTCAAAATAATTGGAGTGAATCCATATCTAGAAATTCCACAAGAAATATTGGAATCTATTTTTGAACTTGCAAAAAAAGATAAAGGGCCAATTCCCGTTTGTGGAACAGTAAATCAACAGGAGTTTCGACAAACTTTAGTAAAATATGATGGTGAATGGCGTTTTTACATTAATACTGTGATGTTGAAAAACTCTCCCAAAAGGATAGGAGAAATATTAGAAGTTGAGATTACATTTGATAATGAAAGCCGAGAAATAGCCATTCATCCCAATTTACAGCAAGCTTTAAATTCAAATGTTGAAGCCCTTCAAGTGTTTGAAAAACTTACACCATCGCTTCAAAAGGAAATCGTAAGATATATTGCAAACCTAAAATCAGAAGAAAGTAGAGAGAGAAATATCGCTAGAGCCATTCAGTTTTTATTAGGAAATGAACGATTTATCGGAAGAGATAAACCTTAGAAAGGGATAGTGATTTTTATTTATCTTCGTATGTTTGAAACTTATTCATAAACCCAATTTCAATTTTTCATTTTACTTCATCCGAAAGCCTATGAAATTTTTACTTTCAGTATTGCTGATGCTTGGTTCATCGGCATTATTTGCCTCAAACGAGCCAGTATCCAAAACACCCAAAACAATAGTAACTGGTGCCGACCAGACAGACCAATATTTCGACTATCTAAAAGGTAAAAGAATTGGAATTTTGGCAAATCCTACCACGATTATTGGCAAAAAACACTTAGTGGATAGTCTTTTATCACGTGGTATCAATATCGTAAAAGTATTCGGGCCAGAACATGGATTTAGAGGAAATGCCAGTAATGGGACAAAGGTTTCGGATGAAAAAGACGCTGCCACTGGGATTCAAATTATCTCTTTGTATGGTAAAAAACGTAAGCCTTCAAAAGAAGATTTAGCCGATGTTGACTTGATGATTTATGACATTCAGGATGTAGGCTGCCGTTTTTATACTTATATCAATGTGCTCAGAGATGTCATGGAATCTTGTGCCGAATTTGATAAAGAGCTCCTGATTCTTGACCGTCCTAATCCTAACGGATATTTGGTCGATGGTCCAATTTTGGATATGAAACTAAAATCTGGGATAGGGCAGTTTCCTGTGCCTATAGCGCATGGCATGACGATTGCAGAATTTGCTCAAATGATCAATGGAGAAGGATGGTTGCCTGAGAAAAAAATCTGTAAGCTCAAAATTGTGAAGGTTTTGAATTACAAACATGATATGGAATATGTCTTGCCTGTCAATCCATCACCAAATTTGAATACGCCACAAAGTATTTTGTTATATCCTTCAACTTGCTTGTTCGAAGGTACACGTTTGAATCATGGTCGTGGTACTTATTTTGCCTTTACTATTCTAGGTAGCCCTTTGTATAAAGGAGTTTATGATTTTTCGTATACACCAACTAGTATCAAAGGTATGAGCGAATCTCCGCTGTATATGGATGAGCTATGTTATGGAATAGATTTGCGAAAATATGATACCAAAGAATTAAGAAAAACCTGTCAAATCAACCTTAAATGGATGATAGATTTGTACAATAACTATCCCGATAAAGATAAGTTTTTTGATAGAAGTATGAGTAAGCAAATTGGAAATATCGACTATTTGATAGGTGTTGCTGATTTTAAAAACCAATTAAGAGAAGGAAAATCGGAAAAAGAAATCAGAGCCTCGTGGGAACCTGGACTAAGCGATTACAAAAAAATGAGAAAGAAGTATTTGTTGTATAAATAAAGTTAGATATGAATCACCCTGAAATGGAGTGAATAGTGATTTTGAATTTTTATTCTATCAGTAGAGATGCAATGATTGCGTCTTAAGCCGAGTCATATCGAGCGTGGTAATATCAAAAACGGGTCGAAAATTGTTTTTCGACCCCTTTTTTGATAAAACTTAAAGAATAACCCCGATTCTAAAATTCGGGATGACTAGTGTATATTAATTTTGGTATAATCTTTGAGTGGTTTGAATTGATTTTTGCTCAATCTTCATTTATTTTCTTCGAAAATACACTTCAATGGCGAATCATCACTCCAAACCGCCCCTTATCCTATTGCTAGGTCGAGATGACTGGCAAAAGGATATAAATCTGAATTATATGCTAGTGCATTATATTCAGAAAAAAGGAATAGCTATTGCTTGGGAAGACCCAATTGGAGGACCAATTTGGTGGCTTAGACACACGCTAAGTCATTTTTTTCAACTCTCAGAATTTTGGGATAAACTGATGGTTCGTGTTTTGCAAATACTGTATGCTGGTGTCAACTGGCGCTATGCTCAGCACCTCTTGCGACAATTCAGCGATGAGCAACGTCATACTGTAAATGGTCGTTGTCAACGGGTGGCGAGTCGAATAAAAGAGCTCAGTAAGAATTATGAGGTATATGTAATTTCAAGATCCTCGGGCGGGCGAGTAGCTTCGTTAATAGCAGATAGTGTTACCTTAAAACATATCATTTGTTTGGGATACCCCTTTCAGAATCCTGAGAATGGGATAGAACCTGAGCGATACACACACCTACCGGAGCTAAGTACGCCATTTTTGATAATTCAAGGAAGAAATGACGTATATGGTGGGGGTGAAATTTTGAGAAAATATACATTTAACTCGAATACTTCTATATTTTTGATGGATACCGACCACGGTTTTAATATGGAAAAACAGCAATGGCAGATTTTATTCAATAAAATGGAAGAAGTTTTACCAAAAGATCAGGTCAAAACCTCTCTTAGTTTTGACCTGATTTCTACTACTTCATTTGTGTCCAGCTAATTGCATTCTCGATAAGTTTAACGAAGTTTTCATTTTTCCAAGCTACCTCATTATGTCCCAGTGAGGTGTAAAATGTTTTGCCTTTTCCAATACTTTTACACCATGCTAATGGATGGTCTTTTCCCATACCAAAATTTTTGTCGGAAGCCAATATGGGCATTGAACCGTTAGTGTCAATTTTATCTCCACCCATAAAATAGATGATATTAAAGCCTTTAACACGAGGATTTTCAAAGAATACATACCATTCATCTGCATGCTTCCAGCTAGTTGGTAATCCATTACTCACAGTACTATCTGCTTTGCTATCTTTTTGAATTTCAGCTGTTTGGAACTGTTGTGCAAGGGCATGATGCGAAAATTTGGCACCTAATAAATTTTGCTCATACCAATCCCAGTGGTGTGAGTCGTCGCCAGCACCATGAATTCCAATCAAGCCTCCGCCATTTTCGACGTATTGTTCCAAGGCTCTTTTTTGTTCATCATTAATTACTTCACCTGTCGAATTGTCGAAAATTACGGTACTAAATTTTGCGAGTTGCTCAGGATTAAAAACACCACCCTCTTCGGTTTCATACATAAACCAGTGATTTTTTTGAGCTAATTGCTTCAGGACTAACTTAGAAGCATCTATGGACGCCGAATGTCTAAAACCAGTGGTTTTCGAAAAGACTAATATTGCTTTTTGATTATTGGGAAAATCAATAGTAGGTTTATCGGTTTCGTATGATACAGGAAAGCCATTTTTGACTTTATAAATAAAAAGTCCCATCGCTGTTCCAAGTAAAATAACAATCGTGAGTAATGTCCAACCGATTATTTTGAAAGCTTTTTTCATGGTGAAATTTTCTTAGTTAAATGTTTTGTTTAAGTAAATATAGGTATTATTATTTTATTGTCCCAAACAGGGACAATAAAATAATTCAAATATCTCCACAAAAATGTTTTTATTTCATCTGTTAGCCCTTAAATTACCATCCATTTTTCTTGTACATACAACTAAATGATAAACTAAAACTCATGAAAACTTCAACGTATATTTTGTCTGTACTTCTTGCATGTTTTGCTATCTCGATTTATGCTCAAGTAACTCCACATAAAAGTGCTAATACCAACACATCTTTAGACCAAAAGGCGATTAAAGACCTACTTGTGAAAGCCTATAAATGGCAAGAATCAAATACTTCGCAGGTAGATTTTGAGCCTATAAGTGACAAAAAGGAAGAGCATTTTATAGGGTTAGACCACAAAATTCACCAGAAAAGAATGGCATCATTGCAAAATACGGGCTACTTCTCCACAGAATTTCTTCAAAATTATGATGCAATAGCAAAAGGAATCGACACTCAACTGAAATCGAAAAAAGAAGAATGGATGGTCGGAGATATGTCTCCTTTTGGTGAAGATGCAAATCCTTGGTGTCGTTGTCAGGATTACCCTAGCGATAATCCATGGGATAAAATCGTCTTGAAGAAAGTGGATATAGCTCCAACGAATGCCACAGTATGGTGGACTTGGGGAGACAAGACTTTTTCAAAAGGATTTGCCTATAAAGTACGATTAATAAAAGAAAATGGTAAGTGGAAAATTAGTTATTTACAAGGATTTGACAAAGATGTATTCTTGAAAAAGTAGTCTGAAGACCAATTAGTTTTAGAAGAAAATATTTTTCAATTACTGTACAAATTATTGTATATTAATGGTTTAATTCATGGTTGCTGTTTAAACCTCTTTAAAAATGGCAAAAAATAAAACCCAAGAAACCGAAAAAAGTGTTTACCAATTTCTGGATGAATTTGTGGATACTGAAACCAAAAGAGAAGAAAGTAAAATACTCATCAATTTGATGTCGGAAGTATCAGGTTTCGAGGCCAAAATGTGGGGGCCAAGCATCATTGGTTTTGGTACCTATCATTATATATACGATAGTGGGCGAGAAGGCGATGCACCAATCATTGCATTTTCACCACGAAAAGCTGCCTTTTCTCTGTATATTTTTCGTGGCAATAAAGAAGAATCTACTCTATTGCCACGATTAGGAAAATACAAAATGGAAAAGGGTTGTATTTATGTGAAAAAAATCGCTGATATTGATTTAAGCATATTATCCGAAATTTTGAAAAATACAATCAGATTAACCTTAGAGCAATATCCACCTCAAACAGATCTAACTTAAAGTGATGAGTTTTAGCTTTGCCTTTGAATCCAAATATTACTTTTGAGGGTAATCACAACTCATCACTCACAATTCTACATTAATCTTTACCTTCCATATTTCTGCAATAAATAGGTTCGGATAGGTTTATCTACATACTTCATGATGATATACGCGAACAGTATCAATGCCAACATTGAGAAAATGACCACTAAGACAATCTCACTGGTATTGGGTTTTGTTTTGGTTAAATATTCTGCAAAAAACCAGTTTGTCCAATAGTGACACATATAGAGAGGGTAGGAGATTTCACCCGATAACTTTGCAACCTTTTGAGTAGCCTTGTAGTTAATAGTTCCAGCGCCAAGTGATACTAATAAGGGTGAATAGAATAGAACAACCAATAATTCAGAAACCCAATATTTCCCAACATAAGGCATCATCATCATGCACAATAGCATAATACTAAGACCAATAAATCCAATTTTATTTTGAATAATCCACTGCTTTCTTTGTATTAAAATACCTATTATAAACGAATAACCAAGACGTGCTAAACCATCCCAAAAGGTAGTTCCTCCCCAGCCACCTGTTAGTGTGCCTTTGGAATAAGCTGTATAGGCGATAAATAGCGTAGCAAAAAATAGTACTATTTTTAGTGCCGTAACGGACAATTTATGCAAAATAGTCGCATAAAGAATATTGGCGATATATTCCCAAAAAAGTGACCAAGAAGGCGCATTTAATCCAAATAAATTCAGTAGTCTGTCAGCCATAGTGGGCATTGGAATAAGCAATAATGACGTGACAGAAAGCAAAATAATTTGTGTAACTGAATACTTGCTTGTATCAAAAGATGCGGGTGCCCAAAACCAGAAAATGATTCCTAATAGCGAACCAATCACTACTAATGGGTGAAGACGGATAAGGCGTAATTTAAAAAATTGCCCTAAACTCATTTGTTGGATTCTGTCATCATAGGCATAACTAATAACAAAGCCAGAGAGACAGAAAAAGAAATCTACGGCTAGAAAACCGTGTCCAATAAAATTTTTGCTAGAGTCAGGAAATAGCCATTCTGAAAAGTGAAAAACTACGACTCCTATCGCGGCAATTCCTCGAAGTCCATCGAGAACTTCAAAATGATTTTTGGTACTTAGCGGTGTACTAGTTGTGGTTTGTGTGATCATTGATTTATAGAAAAATTGAAATGTTGATACAAGAACGTACAGATAGTAGGCTTCTTTGTGGGGATTTGTAGGTTTTTGAAACGATTTGAAAAAGAATTAAATTGAATCGACAAGAATTGTCTCATAATGCTAGAATTACGAGAAACAATTCTTGTCGATAAACTACTAAACTTGATTAAATACAAATGGTGCTTGTCTTGAGAATTCTTTAGAGAAAAGCTGTGTTACAACAAATTTTGCCAAGCTTTTCGCACTAATTTTGTTTCCAGTACAATCCTTCAAATCTGTATGGACAAGTACATTTTCCTCTGTTAATTCAATCAAAGGAAGACGAATCAGTGTCCAGTCTACCGTCGAGTTGACCAGTAAATCATATTCAATTTGTTTGTTGGCCGTTGAGATTGGGAAATTTTGTTTCATCCACTGAGTACCAAATTGTGTTTGCTCACTTTTTTGATCGCTCGGCGTATCAACATTTAGTCCTGTCGTTACGATATATCTCAGAATCCCTTCTTGTTGCATAGCACTTAAAATATGCTGTGTCGATTGAGCAAAAATCGTGGGTTCGCTAGGTGGAGTACCCATGCCCAACATACTTACCACGTGAGTACATCCTTTCAGTAAACGATTAATGGCGTCTATATCGGTCACATCACCTAACACGATTTCTACCCCAGCAGGAATTTGACCCACTTTTTGTGGATTTCGTACTAATGCTTTTACTTGAAAATGATTCGAAAAAAGTTCTTGGAGAAGATAAGAGCCTGATTTGCCTGTTCCGCCGATAACAGCGATTTTATAAGAAGATGTCATGATTTTTCTGATTTTATATACAACAAAAAACTGTCACAACATGAAGTATGTTGCGAGGAGGAGAACCAAGTCGTGCAAGGTTCGATTGTTGGTATGTAAATCAGCGTTTAATAGGTCAAAATTATTATTTTCTTGCTTAAATACTGTATATTAGGTAAAGAATCTGATTGTTTTATTGATAATTGTTAAATAAAATGATTTTGAGAAAGATTGAATAGGTTGGTGACATAAGCAAAAAAATGATTTTTGACTATATTCCCATCGAAATCCTTATGCACAATTAAGACTATGGTTTTGCTAGAATTTCCTCCATCGCCCATTTTGAAGGAATTTGTCCGCACTTTCCGAATTGTAGATTTTGTTTTTTCAGCAAATCAAGCTATTCCCTACAAACCTTATCCTCCCAAACCTGAACACTGTTTGAGTTTCTATCCTCGAGATACCGAAACGGTAAAGTATGCTGTTTCTGGTAAGACCGAATCAAAACTTAAGTCTGTGGTATTTGGTCAGCAAACAGAAGTTACACATCGCTATGTTGGTCAAGATTTTTTGGTTTTTCAGGTAGTTTTTCGCCCTGGAGCATTGTATCGTCTAACAGGAATTCCGTCTTTCGAACTCAACAACTCCTACATTGACGCTGAGGCTATTTTTCCCTTTTGTATCAAAGAAGTCAATTTGCGGTTACAGGAGGCACAGAATTATACCAATATGGTAACGATTGTAGAATCGTTTCTGATGGGTTTGTTAACCAAGAAAGTTAAGCCAAGTCATGGTTTGGATATGATTACCAATCATATATTAAATCAATCAACCGTCGTAGATATTGACTGGCTGGCGCATGAATCATGTTTGAGCACACGTCAATTTGAACGTAAATTCATGGAAAGAATGGGCGTTTCTGCCAAATACTATAACTCGCTGATTCGGTTTGAAAATGCGTTTCGTATGAAAAATAAATACCCACAATTAGATTGGCTTACAATTGCTGTTCAATGCGGGTATTATGATTACCAACACCTATCAAAGACCTACCAAAAGTTGACTTTAAAGTCGCCAACAGAATTTCATTTGTTGGACTTAAATTCACCTGAAAGAAGCTTTGGACAGGCAGATACTTACTAAGAAAAATGTCGTTTTTTTACCACTAGATTGCATTTTCAGCCTTGCAAATTTGTGTTATAACTTTTACCCCAACAACTATGCAACGCAGAAATTTTCTTTCAACAGCAGCAGTTTTTGGCACTACTTTGACGCAGGTAAGTGCTGAAACGAAGCTAGCGCCAACAGCGCCATTTGTGATTCGTTCTGGCGAGAGCCGTTTTCAGGAAAGCACCCAAGTTGGGCTTAGTCCCAATAATATCAAGGTCTCATCGAAAGATACTAGTGGGCAGCTTACTGTATTTGAGTACATTGGAAGAGAAAAAGGTGGACCTCCTCTACATATTCACCCCAATCAGGATGAAATATTTTTTATTGTAGAAGGAGAATATCTTTTTCAGGTAGGAAAGGAGCAATATAGATTAAAAGCAGGAGATACAATATTTTTGCCGAGGAATATTCCTCATGCTTTTGCGCAAACTTCTTCAGCAGGAAAGCTATTTTTTATGTTTCAACCCTCTGGAAAAATGGAAGACTTTTTTCGTGCTTTAGGTGCGCTTAAAACCCAACCAACTCCAGAGGAAGGAGCACGGATATTTGCTGCATACGATATGCAGGTGGTAGGACCACCATTACAGTTTTGATTTTTTGTAGAAATACGAGGGATTATTTTTAATATGAATTTTACTGGTAGAGACGCAATCATTGCGTCTCTACTGCTAGAATACAAATTTTTACATAATCACTCATTCGCTCAATCACTAAATCGCTAAATTCGGGATGACTCATGTTTGATACGTAAACACAGGATAATACATCTTTATGTATGATTTACTTCTCCATAATCACCTTTCTATGTTCGATACCCCATAGATGTAACTCTTCAACCACCCTTTGTAGCGACTGCCCGTGTGGCGTGATAGAATACTCAACTGTCGGTGGATAGGTATCTATGGCAGTTCGAGTAATTAAAGTATTCGTTTCAAGACTTTTGAGCTCGTTGGACAATACTTTATCTGAAATACCCTTCACTTCTTTGGCAATTTGATTAAACCTTTTAGGTTCAGCCCCTAAGGCAAACAAGATTAATAACTTCCATTTGCCTTGCAAGGTTTCTAAGGTATCCTTGATAGAAAGTATATTTTTGGGACAATCAATGCCGTTTATCATCGTCTTTGAGTTTATGATTCGTTTTACTTTCTTCGAGGTAAGTGCTTACCTCGAAGAAAGTATCCCTGTGTTGTAAAAGTTAAGTGGGTAGTTTTGGCAAAAATAAATTTACAACCATGACAACACACAAACAAAATTCTAGGTTCAAAACATTATCCGCTTGGGTACTGCAATTTCTTTTGGCATTGTGCCTTACCTATGGAGGCATCATGAAATTAATAACTCCGATTGACCAACTAGCCTTGATGTGGCCATGGGTTGCACAAGTGCCTAATCTTGTAGTTTGGGGAACAGCTCTATTAGATTTACTTGGAGCGATAGGTATCATATTGCCGAGTCTTCTGAACATAAAACCTTATTTTAGTCGATGGGCTGCCTATGGTATCCTTGGGTTAATGCTTTCTGCAATTGTATTTCATCTGGTGCGTGGTGAGACTGAGGTTCTGGGTTTTAATATCTTTATGATTGTTTTGACTTTAATATTACTCCGACTTTGGAAGGCAGACTAATGTCTGTTAAATCTTCTTTGACTGACCCAATTTCGTAACAAAAACTAGTAAATTTGATATTCTTAACCTTTAATCATTTTTACTATGTTACAATCAATCTTAAAAACTGGCGATACTACATTACTCCATTCCACGCTAGCATCAAATCCTGAGTTGGCAAATAGTGGAGTTCCACTAGATGACAAAACCCCTGCTTTGGCACATCCCTTGCACCGAATTGCTGACTGGGTATTTACGAAGGATATTCCTGAAGAAAAAGGAATCGAGCTAGCTAGTATTTTACTTGATTTTGGAGCAAATATTGACGGTCAAGATTTGAAAATTCTTCAAGATACTCCCCTAATTGCTGCGGCTAGTCTTTACGCTAATCAACTTGGGAAGTATTACCTTAGTAAAGGTGCTAATTTACGCCATCAAGGATGTTTTGGCGGAACTGCCTTACACTGGGCAGCTTGGTGTGGTGGTGTTGAATTGCTGGATGCATTGTTACAAAAAGATCTTGATTTGAATCAAAAATGTATTGAGTTTACCTCAACCCCACTCTTTTGGGCAGTTCATGGGACTTATCAAGATAAAAATATGGAGAGAAGTGCTCATTTGAAATGTATTGAATTATTAGTAAATGCTGGGGCAGATAAAAATATTCCTAATTTAGAAGGTTATACCATCTTTGATTTGGCAGAAGGTGATGATGAGGTTTTTAGAATACTAAATCATCAGAATTAAACTAACAATTAAGGTGATTTTGATACTGATGATAATTATTTAAGTGTTTGTTTTTAAGTATTTTATCGCTTAGTTTTTTGTGCTAAATAGGTTACGACTCTATTTCGGTAAAGCAATCGGCTTGAAAAAAATAATACGTGTTTCCAGAACTTATCCGTTATCTTTGAAAAGATGTCTTGAACCCAAATAGGTATAAACGTATTAGAAATGAAAAAGATTACCGTGAGTGCCGCCGTTATGATGAGCCTATTAACCGTAGGTATATCACAACACTCAGTGGCGAAAATTGTAGAAACACAAAAAAACACTGTAGGTGATGATCCGTCTATGACTTTTCTGAGAAAACTTCAGGGAAAGTACCCTTTTGATGTAAAATTATTTAACTCACAAAGTTTAACAACTCGTCTTAAAAAATTATTGGGAAATCGTTACCAATTCATGGTAAGCACTTGGGCTGTCGAGGTTCCAATTGAAGTAAAAAACAATCTCTTTGTAGCAAATGGTTGTGAGCAACATAACTGTGGAGCTACCAATTTTATTATTGTGTATGACTTTACTAAAAATAACCTTTCAGCAGGCATTCGCGAAGGAGACAAAGTGAATACTTACTCGGAAGATGGAAGTAATTCACCAAGAGTAATGCAATGGGTTAATAATTATTAACCATGAAAAACATCAAAAGCCTCAGATTTCTCTGAGGCTTTTTTACAAAGTAAGGCTATAAAGTTAAAGTTTTATGTGTTAGACTTAAAATAAAATCCATTATTCATTTTTAAATCCTTTTCGAAAGAAGGAAATTATACTATCCTAAAAAACACCATTTGATGATTTGTTTTCGTATGGAAAACAAAAAGAGGGTAGATAAATATAATTGGGTGTTAGTTAGTTAAGGTAAAAGAAGCTTTTCAGATATTAATCGAAGTCCACATTCTTCTACAACTGAAAGTTATTACCATAAAAAATAAAATCAAAATTTTTGAGGAAAAATTTATATCACATGATTTGGTGATATTGGATGCAAATTAGTGATAATTGATGTTTTTTTTATTTAAGATAAGTAAAATCATTGACAAAAGTTAATTGTATTGCGGTATAATGTAATTTTTTATAAAAATAATTACATTTTTGAATTTTAAGGAATGTTTCTATTTATCGTTTATTTGAAGTTGAACTTCGTTTATTTTAATATGGTAGTCTGTATTTTTAAATATTCTGACGGGCGACAGCCAATGAGATTGCAAAAAGTGTTACTAAATGTAGGTATGCTACTATAGCCTACACTAATCGCAACCTCGCTAACGGGTAATTTTTCTTCCAGTAATAGTTGTAAAGATTTCAAAATTCTTAAAATCGTATAATATTGAATAAAAGTCATGCCTAATTCTGCATGAAATAACCTTGCTAAACTTCGTTGACTAAATCCAAACTTATCACATAGCTCAGGAAATGCAATTGGGTTATGTAAATTACTTGCCATAAACGCTAATATTTTTTCGAGCCTTTGGTTATTTGAAAAAGGTAAAGCCAACGGTAAATTCATCGTACTGATTTGAGGCAAAATAGCACGAATAGCCTCTGCTATGATATAATCTTCTTGCGAACTTGTCAAAATATCTCCATGCCAGCGATTCGAAAACAAGAGTAATTGGAGTAATAAATCATTGACCGCATAAATACCTATTTGTTGGAAAAAATCAATTTCCTGATTTTTGATGGGAAAATACAGATTACGCATCATGATTTCGGGTGAACTCGCATGAATACTATGTGGCACTTCGGGTGGAATCCACATATAATGTCGAGCTGGCAAAAAGTAGGTTTTGTCAGGTACCGAAATATGTACGACACCACCTTCAGTATATAGCAATTGTGCCTTTTTATGTTGATGTAGTTGAATGTCGTTTTCGCCCATAGCGTCGTGAAAACAATAGATAGAGTCTTCCACCTTATCAACTTCAGTAAGGTAATATCGTTGCGGAGTCATTTTGGCAAAAATTGATAAATAGTTGGCTTTTGTAGATATTTCTACCACAAAGATACTCGCTAATTTTGTCTTACCATATTTCAAGAAACAAAACAAACGCACAAGAAACTCTAACTATTTTTCGGAGGAACAAATCATGAATTCAGAGAGAATCCAAATTCCTACTTTGCTGGCCAAAGTAAAAACCGCACAAGAAGCTGCTGCTTTAATAGAAGATGGCATGGTTGTAGGCTCTAGTGGCTTCACACGTGCAGGCGATAGTAAGGCCGTTTTGCAAGCATTAGCCGAACGTGCCCAATCTAATCCGCTGAAGATAACCTTGCTAACGGGAGCCTCTCTGGGTCATGATACCGATGGATTATTGGCAGAATCACACGCACTATATAAGCGTATGCCCTTTCAATCTGATAACGGCTTAAGAAGTCATATCAACGATGGAGAGGTACTTTTTATAGACCAACACTTGGGAGAAACAGCGGAGTTATTACAAGCCGAAAATATTCATCCTATCGATTTGGCGGTGATTGAAGTTGCCATGATTAGAGCCGATGGACAATTGATTCCAACTACTTCGGTGGGTAATTCAGCAACTTTTGTCCAACAAGCCAAACAATTGATTATCGAAGTTAATATGGCTGTGCCAACGAGTATCGCTGGGATTCATGATATTCATATCCCTGAACGTTATCCTTTTCGTAAACCGATATTGATAGAGAAAGTCGATGACCGTATAGGGAGTATCGGTATCGAATTTGATCCTGCTAAGGTGGTGGCGGTTGTCTTTACAAACTTGTCGGATAGCGCAGCTACAATCGCTCCACCTGAAGCAAAAACGGATGCTATTGCGGCACATTTGATTGAGTTTTTTGAAAAAGAAGTCCACAAAGGCAAACTTTCCTACCATTTACTGCCGTTACAAGCAGGTATCGGCAAGGTAGCAAACGCTATTTTACAAGGTTTTGTCAATAGCCCTTTCGAGGGTCTTACGATGTATTCGGAGGTGTTACAAGATAGTACATTTGAGCTAATCGATGCAGGAAAAATGGATTTTGCCTCGGCATCTTCTATTACGGTTTCGAAGGAATGGTATCAAAAGCTTTTTATCAATTTTGAAAGATATAAAGACAAAATCCTACTTCGACCTCAGAACATTAGTAATGCAGCGGAGGTGATACGCCGATTGGGCGTTATTGCAATTAATACTGCCATCGAGTTTGATATCTACGGAAATGTAAACTCAACGCATATATACGGTACCAAAATGATGAACGGAATCGGTGGTTCAGGTGATTTTGCCAGAAATGCCTATTTAAGCATTTTTGTTTGCCAAGCTGCTTCCAAAAACGATACTATTTCGCATGTGGTACCCATGGTAGCCCATGTAGATCATACTGAGCACGATGTTGATATTTTGGTAACTGATTTTGGATTAGCAGATTTACGGGGTTTAGCTCCACGCGAACGAGCCAAAGTTATTATCGAAAACTGTGCACATCCCGATTACCGAGAGGCTTTGTTGGATTATTATACAAGAGCTTTGGAGAAAGGAGGACAAACGCCTCATTTACTTGGCGAAGCACTCAGTTGGCATGAAAGATTACAAAAAATGGGTAGAATGACCTCTGAATTAGAAAGAGTAGCATCAATCCAGTAGAAGATAGTGGTTTAGATTACTTGTTAATTGGGACAATGAGTATGAGGATGGTACGATATTGTGGTACTCATATCCCATGCCATGAGGGTAAAATAGTTTTGCACCTGTTTTTAAGAATGATATTAGTTAAAATTTATTGGTGGAGGAATTTATAAACTTTCACCCAAACATATTTTCATTTTTCACTCTCGCAATCAGGTACATTTATAGTATCTGAGTTGATTTTATGACAACGTACAAACAGCCAATTCAAGGAAAGAGTTTTTTCCTTGGAGGTTTGCTTATGCTTGCCCAAACCACTTATGGACAACATATTAGCCATACCACAAGCAATAAGGTTTCTTTAAATTTATCGGAGGCTCTGAATCGCTTGAAAGAAAACAGTCCTTATCTCTTACAAGCAAGGATTCAGACTGAAGTAGCCCACGAAAAAGTAAAGGAAGAAAAAGAAATACAGCTACCCGATTTGGATTTTCATGCTTCGTATTATCGTATGAGCAATATGGTTGAGTATCAACATGCAGACCAAGTGGTTCATTACCAGACAATTCCTGACATATATGATGCAACAGTGAATGTCAAAATGCCTCTTTATCAAGGAGGAAGAATCAAAATTGGTATTAAGCAAGCCGAAAAAAGAGTAGAAATTGCACAGCTTCAAGAGAAACAGGTTTATCGAGAAAAAGCACTAGAGGTCATACAAACCTATTTGGGGATTTGTAAGTTGGTGGCGCTTGACTCACTTTTGAAAGAAACGCTAAAAGAACAAAACGAACGACTTAATTTGGTAAGTGCTTTCAAAAAGAATGGTACAATTACTAAAGAAGAAGTCTTACAAGCAAGTCTTCAATGCTCAAATTCAACCCTCGATATTTTGACTAATGAGCGAAATACAAAAGTATTGCTCAATGATTTGAAAACTCTTTTGCAGATTCCAGAAAGAGATACTTTGTTGCTAGACACTAAGTCGGCTCTCAGCATGAATCATACAGAATTGTTGATAGATAAGCTTCAAGAAGGTGCTTTAAATCGTGAGGAGGTAAAAATAAAACAACAAGCGACTGAAATTAATGAGTTGGGATACCAATCCATCAAAGCATCGACCAAGCCAACTTTGAGTTTGTTTGGAACATTCGGGTACAACTATCCCAATTATATGTTATTCCTTTTTCCTCCACATCCATATCTGTATAGCCTTGGGAGAATTGGGATTGATATGAATTTTAGTATTTCCCACTTGTTTAAAGTCAAGACCAAATTAGCTATGGCGAAGCAATCAATTGAGCTTGCACAAGTTCAAGAAAAGATTCAAAAAGATGCCATTCAAGATGCTATGTATCGGCGATATATGGCATGGCTGGAAACTCAGGATAAGATAAAGGTTATTGAAAAAGCGATTGCACAAGCCAATGAAAACTATAGAATTCTGAAACAAAAATATTTTAATCAAATGGCATTACATACCGAATTGATGGATGCTGATACAGCTTTGTTTCGAACTCGCTATCAACTTTTGTCAGCACAAATAGATGCTGTGGCAAAATACTACGATCTTCTTTACACTTCAGGTCAACTCAACTAAATGGGCATAAGGGGTTAGTTATTAGGCTATTGAAGAAAATAACTCTCTTTTTTCTAATAACTTTCTCTTAGGCTGTTTTTTACAATGAATCAAATTAAGCCAAACGATACAAGTCGAATTTTTAATGCAGTAGTCAGTGTTTTTGCCAGCGGACTTACCCTCGGAGGTATTGCCTTAGGAGGCTGGTATATCATGTATTATCGTAATCATGAACAAACCAATGATGCTCAAATAGAGCAATATGTTACGCCAGTCATGAGTCGTGTGACAGGATATGTAAAGGCAGTTAACTATCAGGATAACAGTTTTGTACATAAAGGAGATACATTGATTCAGCTTGATGAACGTGAGTATAAGGCAAAACTAGATATGGCGTATGCTGATTTTGAAAATGCTTTAAAAAACGAAAATGTTATCACTAAAAAAGCACAAACCACGCAAAGCAATGTGGCAATACATCAGGCGCAATTGAGTGCATTGAAGGCAAAAGTTTGGGAGATGGAAAGAGAGTATCAGCGTCAGCTCAATTTGTTGAAAGAGGAGGCTACGACTGAACAGCGAGTAGAAAGTGCCAAAACTGCTTTTGAGGCGGCTCAAAGTAATTATCAGGAAATAATTGAAAAAATCCATAGCACAGAACTGATGGCAAGCGAGGCTAATTCAGTAATTCCGTTTGGCAATACCATTATTCAACAGAAAAAAGCTAGTTTGGATAATGCTAAATTATTTTATTCATACACCATTATTACAGCCCCGTATGATGGTTGGGTAGGAAAACGAACCATTCAGCCTGGACAATTAATCAAAGAAGGACAAACACTTTTGTCTGTAGTAAGTAAGGAAAAATGGATGGTTGCCAATTTTAAAGAAACCCAGATTCGTTTTCTGAAAATTGGTCAAACGGTTGAATTTAAAGCCGATGTCACGGGTGATAAAGTATGGCATGGACAAATTATCTCTTTTTCTCCCGCCTCAGGGGCTCGATTTTCATTGCTTCCTCCCGACAATTCTACAGGTAATTTTGTCAAAATTGAACAGCGAGTTCCTGTGAAAATATCTATCCAAGAAACGACAGATAACGCCTATCCTTTATTGAGAGCTGGGCTTAATGTGGAGGTCTTTGCCAAACATTAGCGGTGAAAGTACCTTATTATGAACGCTGGTTTTAGAGGTATTTTGCTTTGAACATATATTTAAAGATGAAGAAAACATCCATTTTCAAACCTTGGGTGCCTAATTGGGCTATTCAGGTGGTGCTGGTGATTTGTATGTTGCATACCATGGCTTTGCTTGGATTATACACTTCCAATATTTCTTATGCCGCCAGTTATTTTGACATTGAGCCTGAAGACTTACAGTTTAGTATGAGCCTAACCTACGGCACATTTCTGGCTACGATATTAATAGAAAGTCGACTATTCAAATATTTTCCTCCACGCAACTACCTTATTTCGATTTATCTGCTTTCGGCAGTATTATTTGTGACTTCTGCCTATACCAACGATTTTGTTGTTTTTGCCTTTCTGCGAATACTCGAAGGAATATTAATGGCATTGCCTTGGATACCATTGCGTATTTTGATGTTGTCTAGAACTAAAAGTCCTAACGCAACAATTATCGTTTTTTCGATTACCTATGGTGCTTTGTTGGCGGCAAGTCCCTTTATAGTCAATATTGCAGTTTGGTTGCTCGATGCACACGATTGGAAATACATGACATTTGGTTCTGCTATTTTCCAAATTATGGTGGCAAGCATGATATGGCTAACATTTACAGCTAATCGTTTTCATCGAAAAATACCGCTTTACAAAGTTGACTGGACCAGTTTTGTTTTGTTGACCATTGCCATTTTGACTGGGGTATATGTACTCAATTATGGCGAAAAATTGTATTGGTTTCAGTCTGAGAATATTGTTATTTGTGCCATTACTAGCTTGTTAATGAGCGCTTTGTTTATTATACGACAAATGACTTACCGACGTAGTTGTTTTGATATGCGAGTGTTTTCCTATCGAAACTTACGATTGAGTTTGCTACTTTTCATTGTTTTTTATATCTCCAGAGCTACACTGACGATATGTCACACCACCATGAGTAAGGTTTGGCAATGGGAGCCGCTCAGAGTAGCGCATGTACAGTATGTGAATCTGTTAGGCATCTTTATCGGAATGACTATTGCTGGAATGATGATGGTAAAAAAGTTGCCTACCAAACTGATTTTGATTCTAGGCTTTTTGACGATGGCTATTTACCATTGGTGGTTTACTTTTTTATTTTTACCAGATGTGGCACTTTCGCAAATGTGGATTCCTTATATGTTGCAGGGTGTTGGAGTAGGTGTATTGTTTGTGCCATTGGTGCTCAATACCGTTTCGGCTGTTCCTGCTTATTTAGCTCCGTTTGCAGGTGCAATCGGTGTGGCAGGGAGATTTTGGGGCACGAATATTGGTTTTTGTTTAGTTCAAAATTTTCAAGTGTATTTTATCAATAAACATCGGTATATTTTTCTAGAAAAACTGTTGCCCGAAAATCCAACCACAACAGGAATCGTGAGCACCATCCAAGAATCATTTGTTCAAAAAGGTTATGACCTTGCACCAGCCGCCACTTTGGCCATGAAGAAAGTCAATGCAGGAGTGCAGACCCAGTCTTTTTTATTGGGAAATATGGAGCTTTTTACCGTATGGGGCTACGGCTTATTCTTGGTAGCGTTGTATATTGCTTTTAACAAGCACCTCCGTTTTTCCTTTAATTTGCTGAAAAATAAATACTTTTCTTAGAAGTTCTTATGGAGTGAGTTAGTGATTGAGTAGTTGAGTGATTGTTTTTAATCAATGCTTCATGATTAAGCATTATCCTATCAAAAAAAGCGGTCGAAAAATCAATTTTCGACCGCTTTTTAATGAAAATACTTGAAGGAAAATCCTTATTCTGAGATAAGTCTATATTCTATGTGTCCGAAATCAGAAATCTCAAATCTGAAATTCATAGCACATTCTTAACTCCGCACTCAAAAGCTTATCTTCTAAATTTGTTTTTTCTTCGTTGGTTATTAGAAGATTTATCAAATTCGGCAATCTGATCTGCGGCTTGTTTTTTAGGATTTGCCAATAATTTTTCTGCTAAATCAGGGCGTTTGAGTTTAATCAAACGTTGCTTAATCCAAGTCTTGATTTCTGGTTTGTACCAGAAGAAATATTTGTTTTGTGCTAATTTTTCTTCTCTTGTTTTAGCCGTAGCAATTGGCTGTAAAGTATAAGGGTGTACGCCAGAATAGTAAATCACCTCAGCTACTGTCATTGGGGTTGGTGTAAAATCCTGAACTTGTTCTAGTTGGAAGCCTAAGTCTTTGGTTTCTGCCGCCAAATTAGCCATATCTACCTCCTCACAACCAGGGTGCGACGAGATAAAGTATGGAATCAATGGTTGATTCATGCCGTGTTTAGTCTGAATTTCATCATATTTCTCCTTAAACTTTCTGAAATATTTGAAAGAAGGTTTACGCATGATTTTCAAGGTGTTGTCAGAAGTATGCTCTGGCGCTACCTTCAAACGACCCGACACGTGACGTGTAATCAATTGTTCCATGTATTCATCATGGTTTCCGTCTTGATTGTTTTTGTTGAAATCATCAACCAATAAATCATAACGAACTCCAGAACCTACGAATGCTTTTTTGATTTTCGGATGCTCATCTACCTTTTTGTACAATTGCGTCAAAGGCTTATGAGAAGTATCCAAGTTTGAGCAAATAACAGGGTGAATACAGCTCGGACTCTGACATCTGGCACAAATCGACTCATCTTTACCTTTCATGCGGTACATGTTGGCTGATGGTCCGCCTAGGTCAGAGATATAACCCTTAAATTCAGGATGTTGTGCAATTTGCTCAACTTCCTTCATAATAGAGGTTTCACTTCTTGAAGCAATAAACTTACCTTGGTGTGCCGAAATAGTACAAAAGCTACATCCTCCAAAACAGCCACGGTGCATATTCAAGGAGAATTTAATCATCTCGTAGGCAGGAATAGTACCTCTCTTTTTGTATTTCGGGTGCGGTAGACGAGTGTATGGCAAATCAAAAGATTTATCCATTTCGGTCTCCTCCATTGTCTTAAAAGGAGGATTGATTACCAATGTTTTTTTACCTACTTGTTGAGTAATACGATTGGCTTGCCACTTATTTGACTCAACTTCTACAATTTTGAAATTGGAAGCATATTTAATTTTGTCTTTCAAACAAACCTCGTGACTTGCCAATTCAACCGTTTCCCATCCATTAAATTCTTGTAAAGGCTCATTTGATGGCTGTAAATAGGCAATTTGGTTCACGTTTTTGATAGTATTCATTGGAATACCCTGCTTAACCAATCGCAATAATTCCCTGAGAGGTTGTTCTCCCATGCCATAAACCAACAAATCTGCCCCAGAATCCTCTAAGATCGTTGGCATCAATCTGTCTTGCCAATAGTCATAGTGTGTGACACGACGCAAAGAAGCCTCAATACCCCCAATCAATACGGGTACATCTGGGTATAATTCTTTCAGGATTTTGGTATAAACTGTTGTGGCATAGTCTGGACGATAGCCAGCTTCACCACCTGGGGTATAGGAGTCATTGGAGCGCAAACGCTTGTTGGCGGTATAGTGATTCACCATTGAATCCATACAGCCAGCCGTTACGCCAAAGAAATATTTTGGACGACCAAATTTTTTAAAATCTCTTAAATCATCTTTCCAGTTGGGTTGTGCCACAACTGCTACTCTAAAGCCCTCGCTTTCGATAATACGGCCGATTACGGCAGTACCAAAAGCAGGGTGATCTACGTAGGCATCTCCCGAAATCAATACTACGTCTACATCGTCCCAGCCACGTTTTTCAATCTCTTTTTTGGTAAGAGGCAACCAGTCGGTAATCGGTCTTTCTAACATAATGCAAAATTACGCAAAAAATGCGTGTGTCGTAGCTCAATCAAGAGATACGGGCTAACAAGTGGTATGAATGTTTTAAATGGTGCAAAAAAATCTGCACAGCAGCATACAGTGGTGATAGATTATGAGCTATTAACCTTGACAGCTCGATTGCTAAACAATCTGAGAAGCAAAAAAGTTTGAAAGAATCTAAATATTTATGGAAGGTTGCAGAAAATAATTGGGTATTCTTGCGGAAATAAAAAGGCGAA
Source organism: Flectobacillus rivi (assembly GCF_030056655.1). Taxonomy (NCBI): domain Bacteria; kingdom Pseudomonadati; phylum Bacteroidota; class Cytophagia; order Cytophagales; family Flectobacillaceae; genus Flectobacillus; species Flectobacillus rivi. Next base: position 84,993 of record NZ_JASHIE010000003.1, on the reverse strand, counting down.
GTTAGAAATAATCTAACTTCGCCCTTATATAAAAACAATTGAAATCGTATAAATTTAAACTTGAAAAGCATAAAACGCTTTTCAAATTCTGATTATGCGTGTTTCAAAAGAGTTTGTTCCAATACAGATTTAGGGATATTACCACCTACTAATCTTTCTTTCAATTCACCATTTTTGAAAATCATTAAAGTAGGGATAGAACGGATACCTAAAGTTGCAGGAACTACTGAGTTTGCATCAACGTCCATTTTAGCTACTACTGCTTGACCATCTACGTCGTCAGCAAGAGCCTCTACAACTGGACCGATCATTTTACATGGTCCACACCATTCTGCCCAAAAATCTACTAATACAGGTTTGTCTGAGTTAATAAGCTCCTGAAAGTTTGCGTCAGTAGCTACTACGTAATTTCCCATTTTTTTAATCGTTATAGTTAATGTATTTCGTCAAAGTTAAAACATTTTATTCAACAATATTGGTTCACTTTGAAGGAAAATAATCTATGTCATAGAATGGAATTTGCTAACAAATTGGCATAGAGAACGTTATTCTAGGAGTTTTGCATACATTCCCGTTATCTTATCCATCTTCTGTAAAATGTTGCTTGTGACCTTAAACATCTGAGCAACATCCATTCCTTTATTCTCAAAAGTATAACAATTGTCTTTTGTACATCGTTCCTCAACTTCTCTCCAATCTGCAATTACGTTGGCCAGAGCATCGTCGATATCTGTAGTGTTAACCTCAGATATAATGAGTTTGCTAAAATTTTGCTGAATAAACTCTGCAAAAGATTTAATTTTTTCAGTTGGAAATTGCTCTGTAATTCCCCAAACATAAGCTGCATAATAAAAAGTGAGTCTTTGCGATAACATTCTTTGGCGACCAGCGGTATTGGTATTTTCGGCGATTGATAAAATGGTAGCTCCTTCCGAATTAGGTTGCTTCGGGAGAGTTCCAGCATATTCCACGTATGCCTTGACCAATTCGTCACAGGCTGTTAAAACAGAGGTATTTTTCTCTAATATCAAAACAGCATTATCCTTCGTTGTTTCAGCGCTAATGAGCTTTTTATATTCTTTCCACAAAACTTCCTCTTTTATCAGGTGTGCTTTGATTTTTTCTGATGGGGCAAAACCTGATAATACTTTGAAGTTTTCTTCAAAAAGAATGATAGAAGAAGCTCGCTCCTTAGTAGCTAGTTCGGTATGGATATTCATTCCAATATATACAAAATCTTTTGCCATCCTTTGGGTTAGCATACGTTGTTTGCCTGCTATATTGACAGCTGTGCCAAGCGAAATTTGATTGACAGCGTCAACGGATGTAGTATTTTGAGCTATCAAAAAAGTTAAATTCGAGATAGTGATAAGAAGTGCTAATATTATCGTTTTCATGGATATGGAGTTGGGGTTAATAATGATTGGTTAAGACAGAAGGTACTAAAAGCCAGCACCAAATCCTTCAAGGATTAGGTGATTTAGTTGTTACTTATAAGCGTGTTTTTTAAACTAATGCTCTGATTATAAAGTCGGTACCATTTTTTGGCTTCAGGAAGATTTTTCGGCGTATTGGGCGTGCCCTTAGTGTATAGATTGGCTAGCATCCATTGTGCTTCAGTATGCCCCTTTTGACCAACATCGGTGAGAATATCCAAAGCTTTGGGGAAATTGGCTTCAATCTGGTTTGCTCCAAACCAATATAATCTACCAAGTTGAAACCCCGCCTCCAGATTACCTACCCGATAAGCCATCTCAAAGTAATCCTTGGCAAGAAGTGCATTTTTGGGAATTTCGGATACTCCTGAAAGGTGTAATTTTCCAAGTTCTGTGGCAGAATCTGGGTCAGAATCATACAAATAAACTCGTTTGAAATACTTTTGAGCATTTAGAAAATCACCAGTCTCTTTGAAGCAAATTGCCAAATTCTTTAATGAGCTAGCCTTCATCAATGGAGTATCCTTGTAGTCGAGATACAGAGGAAACGCCATGTTATGTTGCCCAGATTTGAATAAAGAATCTGCCCTTAACAGGCCATCTTTGGCTATTCCGATTGTAAGAGTTGAATGTGCAACTGTCTTAACCTTGCTTTTTAGCTTTGGTTGAGATAGTTTTTTGTGAGAAGATTTTTTGGAATGATTTTTAGCAATGGAGGTACGTGCCTTCCGTTTGTTGACGGAAGACTTACGCAAAGTTTGTGCCTGAATATTGATGCTCCCCCAAGCTAACAATATCCACAGCATTTTTTTGTGCATAGGACGAAACGTATATAAGTAAAAATTAACAGAGTTAGCGTAAATATACCCAAGTGACCGAATAAGTCAAGTAGTTTGGGTAAGTAATTTTTGAGAAAATGATATAAATTTCTACCGAGAAATACTTACATAAAAATAGTCCAGTATTTTCTTCGATAGAGAAAATACTGGACTATTGAAAAGGACTTGTTTATTAATAATTCTCGTAATACTTACGAATTTTTCGAGTTAGCTGATCATAGATTGGTTTGGTAAATTCAGTGAATAGAATTTGTGGTGCTGGTGGCAACAATTCCTTGTTTTTGCAAAGATTCAATTGATCTTTGGTCAAGGCACGTTCATCGCCGTTGAAATTAGCCCACTCGTTTACCCACACAAAACTCCCAGGAATTTTATCTCTGTAAATAACTTGCTTAGTCTGAAAATCAATGATTTGCATATCCAAAATACCGTTTGAAGTAACCGTTTTACGACTTTTGGTATATTTGGCTGTTACTTTATTATAAACAGGTACTTTCTTGCCGTTTACAGTCGCTTCACCTACTTTCACACTATCCTTACTCGTAATATTTTCGGTATTGGTATTCATATAAGTTTGCCCAACCATGAACTCATCAAATTGCAAACGGATAATTTGTTGCGGTTTAAGTTTTATATCACTCGCTTGTTGAGGACCATAGAATTGTACGAAAATATTCATCTTAGGGTTTGTTCTTAAAAACTCATTCACCTTATCCTGAAAATATTCGTTACTCAACTGGTATAATTTTGAGGTAACCGTTACTTGTTCCACTACGACATTTACGGCAGCATACGAATAGGCATTATCCATTTTGTTGGAAACGTCTTTGTAACCTGGAATAATTTGAGACGCACGTTCAAAGTCTAAAAATGCTATTTTTGCTTCTTGACGATTTCCTTTGGCATTGCCTAAATGGAAATTTCCAGAATCATATCGGTCGGCCGCTGCCAAATTACGAGCAGCTTGTAGAGGCTCAACAAACTTTTTGCCATCGCCTATCACACGAATACAAGGGGGACAATTATCAATTGCCGAACCAAGTTGATTCATCGCATCGTACTCGGAGATGACTTTTTCCCAATGAAACGGTTCTGTAGATTTTTCCCAATTATTAACTCTACCCTGATGATAATTCAGTGCTAAGGGATAAGCTTCCTTGAGAACTTGTTGAGAGGTGCTATTGGTAGGGCTTTTTTGAAGTCTTTCGACGGCGGTATAAACAGCCTCGTCGAAATTTCCTTTTTCTAATGCTTTTTTTCCTGTTGAACAAGCCGTCAAGGCAATACCAAGAAAGATTGTATAAAGTTTCGAATTCATAGAGTTTTGATCCGAGTTCTAAAGTTTTGTAGGTCTATTAAAACTGCAAACTTTGTCAAGTTTCTTCAAATATCCTAGAATGCAAGGGTAAAATGAATAATCGGGATGTTATAATTGTTTAGTATATGTAAGAAACTGATAATCTTTGGCAAGATAAGAATATTCATATTCTCTTTCTTTAAAACGACCCACTAAAGCTGCGGGTTTGTTTTTGTTCATTACCCACGTTTTTAAATTAGGCTCGTAACTAATTTGTGTAATCGGAGAGATTCGCTGTTGATTGTAACCCAATAACGGAACTGGGCGATAAAGAAGTTCTATTTCTCCAGAGTTGAAAAATGATGCTAACCCTGACGCTGACAGTCTTCCATAATCACCGATAGGCACAACACTTTCTTTAATTTTAAAAGCAAAAGCTTTAACTAAAATTGGAGAATATTTTTCTGTTTCATTTATCACACGTTTTATTTTTCCGTCAACTTCTGAATCTGTAAACTTATTCACCTTCATAAACATTGGGAAAACGCGTTTGTCTGTAGATTGAATGTTTACCATTTTGTAAGAAAAAGTATCACTACCTCTATCGTACTTAAATGATTTCTCATCCAATCTTCTAGTCATGTTCAACATACCATCGTTGAAAGTAGAAACATCAGAAAAATATAAGTTTGAAAACAACTCTTCCAAATGTTTACTTTCCATTCCGAATACTTCTTCGGCTGACAACTCGCCACGGAAGTACTTTGTAACCTTACCTACTGACTGATTGTAAGACGTAAAAAACATCGGAGGTATTACTTGACCCACATTATCACGTTCAAACGACATAGCTGACTTCTGAATTAGATATTTCATCATATCATAAAGAATATCAATTTCAGAATCGTCGATTGTGTAAAGCATGTCAAACAAGCTTTCCTTTTTCTTATCCGATAAGTTTCTACCGTACTGAAGATTCATAGTTCCAATGTTTTTATTTTGACCAAACAAAATTGATTTGTCCAAAATAGAACCAGATAGTTTATCAGATTCTTTAATCTTACGCATTAAATCTTCAACGTTGTTCAAGGAATATCCGAAGTTGTCCATGTCTTTAGCAAAATAGTTACTAAAGCCGGTAAACTCACCTTTACGAGCTCCTTCTGAAAAAGAAAGAAAATACAAGAATAACTCAAAGTGTTTCTTTATTCGTTCGGGTTTATAAGTTTTGTCACCTTGCCCCGCTTCAGCTAAATAGGCTACTTTATCTGTAAACGAAGTATTCGCCGAAACAAAAACACCCTCTATGATTTTTTTAAATTTGTCAAACGTTTTTATGTTTGTTAAAATTCCCTTGATGTTATCTAAGTTTTTATTTTTATCTTTTTCTTTTTCGTAAGAACCGATTGTTTTTGCGTAAAAGAAACTCTTACCGATACGCTCAACCATTTGTGTGTAACCTTCGTCATCGGCCGGAATACCTTTTGTCAACTTGATAGATTGAATATCCGACATGTGATCACGTGACATGTCAGAATATTTTTCATACAATTTTTTAGTTACTCGGTTCGACAAATAAGAAACGATATGACTATAATCATCATAACCATTACTCTTAAGGAGATGTAAAATAATCTTACGCTCTTCTTCGTACTGGCCAAACAAAGTATGTTTTTTCTGACTCTCTCGGGCTTTCAAGTTCTGTGCAACGTCGGTATCAATTCCATCTAAACGTTCCATTAGCAAATACTTAATAACGTCGCTTCTTTTTTCTTGAAACGATGGGTTAAAAAGTAAAGCTTGCATACGAGGATCGTAAAACAAATCAGGTTTTAGTTGGGCTAAACGAATAATTAAATACATGTTTGATTCAAAACCATTTAGGTTTTTCTTTTCCAAGAAATCTAAAAGCTGATCAAGATTGAAATTTTTATTCAATTTAACGTCGTATTCTACTTCCTCAGAATCATCAAATACTTCCAGACCAGTTTCTTCATTATCCGCTTCATTTTCTGACTGCTCTTCACCGGCCGAACTTTCTAACATGAAAGAGTCAAATTCTGATTCGTCAATCTTAGATTTCAAAAATTCAACTAGGGCATTTTCAGCTTCTTGTGTATCTGCATAATTTCTCAATCTGGAAATATCCAAAACTTTTGATTTGGTATTTGCTCCAAACTGATTATAATACTCCTTATCATGTAAACCTTTATCAAATGCCTCTTCTAAAGAAGACGTTTTTTCCGTACTGTTTGAATTTCGAACTGCGTCAAACACATGATTTCCATTCCCAATTTGTTCACGGTTTCCTTTTATCAAAGCTTGAACAGAACGCAAACGTAAAGCAGTAGTCAATACTAGCGGGTCTAAGCCATGTGTAACAGATGAAATTACAGCACCCACGGTATCTAACGTGTAACCATAGCGAGAGTTTATCTGTTCTTTAGCCTCATCCGTTGCAATAGAAATAAACGTCGATAAAACGTCAAACAAACGAGTTACGTCTTTTCCAGTAAAAGCTAAACGTTTTAAATAAAAACCGTAGGCTCTTTTAACTACCTCACCGTCACGATTTATATTGTTAGCTTTAGAACCTAAATACTTACTTCTAGCAATTGCTAATGTAGCTTCGTTTACTGCGGAACCAATATTTTTTGCTCCGGTGGTATTAGCAGTTTTACCATTTTGTCTTTGCAAGATTGTATGCGTTGGAAATACCTTTTTGTTTTGCAATAAATTTTTATTGCCATCAAAAAACAATTTTAAATTTTCACCATTTGGCAGTGTCCAACTTTCATCTTGCATCTCATTTAAAACAGTCATTGATACTGGCGTTATACCAATTTGTTTCTGGACCGAATTACTTCCGAGCATAAGAATTTTAGCTGTTAGTAATTCATTATTTAGATACCCTTTGTGTTTTTTGTAAAACTCATTTTCAATGCTTTTAAATACTTCTTCAGGAGTCTGATTCTCAATTTTTTCAATGTACCCATATTTCTGGAGAAGGTTTATTAAAATGTCAGGTCTTTTGTTTTTGTAATATTTTAATTTGAAAGCCTTGAATTTTTCATTATGACGACAGCTTGCTTTATTATAATTAGTTCTTTGTTTTGAATCGATTAAACGAACCAAACTATCACGTTTCATGAAGCTGTAAAATTTATCAAGGTTTTTGATTGATAAGTTGAACGTGCCATCTTGATTTAGGAAATCTGAACTTGTAAACAAACTCGGATTAAGTCGGATAATATCGTCTATTTGTGAAACAATACCAGTGGCTGTAAGCAAGCGTCTTTGTTGAAAAAAAATATTTGATTTGCGGAATTCGATTCTGAAATCTGTCTTGAACTCTTTTTTTGTATCAATCAAGTAGCTAATAAATTGATCGGATAGAGAATATGAACCTTTTTTAACTTCTCCCCATTTGTAAAATATACCTTCTCGATAATACCCAGAATATCGATGACAGTATAGTTTATGAAAGCCAAAGTCAGCACCCGACAATGCGATGATTTCGCGCGCAACCATAATGTTCGAACCTTGGTAGGTTGGAGCATAGTCTACAATTTTTAATGCTGCAGCAGAGTGTTTATCTTGAGCAGGAATACGTGTTGCAAATACATTATTGTTTTCCTGCAATACATTTCCAGTTTCTTCGTAGTGCAAATGTTGCTCTTCGAAATGCGCAGGCATTATTGCCTCACTGTAAAAACCAGTGATAACACCTTCATCATTTACACTTGGAAGATTGTGACGTAATCTATCTTTTACGTAAATCGTAACTTCATCTTCCGATTCTTCATTTTCAAATAAAGAACTTACCGCTTTTAAATAATCTCTCTCTCCCGGAATTCTTCCTGTTTTACTTGCGTGCCAGTTGTAAAGCAATGATGACAAATCAACATCTTCTTTACGTTTTACAGTTGGTGTATTTTTTACTGTTACAACATCAAACGTAAAATAGTATTCACCTTCAGCATTTTTCTTACGGGTGATTTTTCGTGTTACAACATTTCCAAAATCTGAAACCAATGTGGCAGTATAACCATCAACCTTTTGTTTGAAGATTCTTTTTGAAGCCATAGCATTAAACATGCTAATAATTTTGTTTTTAACAGCTGGGAAATTTGGATCAGCCGCAGTTGCATCAAATTTAATCTGTTCAAAAAAATCAATTAGTTGTTTGTTACCTCCTGTTTCTTCTACTGAGCGTTTTAGAATATCATAAAGCCCGTCAAGCTTAACATTTATCTGCGATGGTGTAAGGTCTTCAAATTTTAAATTACCCACTCTTTCAACAAACTCCCTTTGAAACTGATCAAAACTTTCATCGGTACGTTTTGATAATAAGTCTTGATACGCTTTACGAAGTGTTTTTAAAGAAGTACCTAAAGCTTTGTACACTGGACCAATAAAACTAACACCGTCAATTTCTGAAATTTCATCATCGTCTACAATTTCGTTATCGACAATGTTTTGCATCTGAGTTGATTCAGAATTAGTAATTTTGTTGCTCGGATTTTCGGTCTGCTTACCTAAAAAATCATTGTCTTTATAGGTTACAAGTTCGTCTGTTTTGGCATACACTCCAGCGTTTAGGCCGTTTGGCGATTCTGAAATTTGTTTTCCCCATTCACGAATCTGATCATAATTAACTATATTTCTAGTTTTCAGTTTTGATGCCGAGGGTGGAGAAGCAATGTCAATATCACCATTTCTCATTACATGGTACAATGCTCGCTTATCTGGGTTGCTTACTGTATTTTCAAAAGTAATCATCTCTACAGCTGTTTTATCATAGCTGTCACCTTCAAAACCTTGTAGTTTTAAAACGTTAATCGCTTCGTGTCGAGTAATCAAACCTTCCTCTCCAAACAACATTTCAAAAGGAATAGCGCGTCCTTTGCGCAAATCCATCAAAATACTTTCTTGTTTAGGTGTGAGCTGACCCAACCCAAAAAGAATTTTCTGCATACCTCTTTCTGTCACGATAAACTGACCATCGGCATGTTCAACTTCTTTTACCACATATTCGTTTTTATTGGCATCCCAAATTAAAACTTCATCTTTTGGTTCTGAAAAAATCAAATGTTTTCGAGTTTCCCACGAAAACGTTGGTGAATTTTCTAAACCGAAATGTTCCAATTCGTAATCTTCATAAAACAAATTTGTGTCTGCGTTTCTAAAAGAACAAGATACTGTTCCACCGATCGCCCCACGGTAACGTTTCCAAGTATCTGAGTTTTTGACTTCGGTTGATTTAAACGTAACCGCAGAATCCCCAAAACGCAATTGATTGTAATAGTGCATTTTGATAAAATCTTCAAATACAACCGCTTTCAATTCCGCTAATTGTTTGGCTTCTACAACATGTGGAAGTTTTAGAAGGTTTGAAATATAAGTTCCGTTCTTTTGAGGAATCAAAAATTTCTCATCTATCATTTCCTGCATAAATGAATCAAGGAACGTGTTTATAAAATCACCAGATGATTTTGCAACTGCACCTTGAATCATTGAAAAACTTATATCACCTCCATCTTCAATTTTGTCAATTAGATAATTTTCGATTTCTAGCATTTTAGCATGATCAAAAATACCTAACACGTCATTTGTAAAACGAATAGATTTAATGTTTCTACTTTTTTTATTTGAATGTCTTTCTTTTAAAACGTCCTCCCAAGTAAAACTGTCAAATCCTTTCGTAACACCTTTGCTACCTTCTTTTAACTGTTGAAGATAGTGGGCAATTCTAGCAAATTCTGATTCTACAATTGAACTTGTCAACTTTTGCATCAATTGATAATTCAAATCGACTTTACCGTCTTCAGTAGTTATTAAAAGTTTGTTTGATAAATCAGGCAAAGTAATAGTGTGTGAAGTAGAAGAGGCTTCATTCACACCTAAATTAGAACGATTGAACCTTACCCCGCCCAATGAACCTGAACGATCAAGTAACATGTTTACCATGGTAAGCAAATACGTTCTTTCGTCCATGTCTTTAAATAAAACACCTTCACCAGAACCCTGTGTTTTTTTGGCAGAATCAATGCCTTCAACTTTGGCAAAGGGGCGTATCTGTTCAAATGCAACTACCATTGAACGAACATACTCCAGATACTCTTTGTGTGAATCTGCTAAATTTTTACTTTCCAAATCAGAAAGTATCTTAGAGATTTCTTCCGGGTTCTGTAAAAACAAATTGTTTTGTAATGCAATTTTATGAACTTGGTCTAAATCAAAAAGATTTAGGAATCCGTTTCTAAGTAAATCAATACGTGAGATAGTACCTTCCTCTACTTTCTTCATCATTTCTGTTGAAAACGCAGATTTGATTTTATCGTAAAGAGCAGTACCGCTTTTGCCCACAGCCAACGCTTTTATTTTTTTAGCTAGATGTCTTGATCGTCCTGACAAATCAACGTTAAAACGTAAAGCATACGAACCCTCTTGATATTCAAACACCTTATCACCGTTACCGTTTTCGTAAGATGAAACTGAAATAGACTCATCAAAATAACTATTTCCTTTGGCCACATTTCGCATTCCTTTTTTGGCTGCACTGTGCGCATTATTAAAAAAGTTTGATTTGACAGTGGAATCTCTAACTCCGTTTATAAAATAGATAAAGTTAGTATTACTGTTTTTTTTAAAACGAGAAAATAACAATTCGTCTTTTTCTAAATTAAACGAGTTTAACAACATCATGTCATTTGCAAATACGCGTTTAAACCTTTCGTATTTTACAATTCCTTCATCGGTTTTGTTAGCTTGTAAAGAGTCTTTTATTTCACGTAGCAAAGAATACTTTATGTAATTTGCGGAAAGAGTTACGCCAATATTTCTTTCAAAAACCTCTTTAGTATTACCCACCAAATCGTAAAACATGTTAACCAGTTCAGAATCTGATTCGACACTTAAAGCTCGAAGTTTGTTTATATCCGAAGAATAGGATTCCGCTAAACTATTTATAGCTTTTTTAAATTTTTGAGAATTTTCAACTTCTGAAACTTCAACAGGATTAGGGTTTAAGAATTTATACAATATTGTATCAAACGCATTAGCCCAGTTTTTAATTTGCCACTCTATCGCAGAATTACTGTTAGCATCGTTAACGTAAATTTCAGAATCAGTAGGACTTCCATCTTTCATCTTACCTGCATTTGAATCTTTAATATTCAAATAGTTCATTTGAATATTAAATTTCATAAACGCTTTCAGGATTTGACGAAACATCATTTTTGTTTCTGACGAAGTACCAGGTAAAAATTCAACTCGTCCAAAAGCTAACGAATTTTCATTAATACCATACTGACGAACTAGGCTTTGAAATAGAACTTTTACATTCTGATTATCTTGTTTAATAGTTTCTGTTTTTTCAGAAACCATTGAATTGTAAGTACGTTCTCTCGGGTTGGCTAATTCGTAAAGTTTTAAGAAACCTTCTTCTTCATTCAAAGAGTTTCCAGCAACTTTTAAAGCTCCGTAATATGCGTGATTTATTTCTAGCGGAGTAATTATTGGAAGTGTATAATTTAGCTTGTTAGATACCGCAAACGATTGGTACTCTCTTTCACTTTCAGGTAGGTTTATTTCGTAGTATAAACTGTAAATAAAACCCCTTGCCATTTGACTAAGAGATTCCAAAGGGTCAATTTGATTAGGAGCTCTATCCCAACGCTCATAGTGACCTTCAACACCGTCTTCGGCAGCATCCACCTCAGACTCATCAATTGCATTAGTTTTGTTGATTTGGTTTACAATACTATGATATTCTTTTACTGATTCTAAAAAGTCTTCGTTGTAGAAACCACTTTCCGCATCATCAGCGTTCATATTAAAACCGACTACATTCAGCAACTCTAATTGAAAGGGTGTAAGTTCTTGTTCCGATGTTTCAGTAAAAAAGTCAGGATAAAACTCTCTAAATTGCAATTTAGAATTGTGCCCTTGCTTATGTACAAGATCAATGAAAAAATTTTCAAAGTTTTGAATGAAAGAATCAGATTGTTCATATTCGCCTGCTTTAAAAAACGTTGAAGCATTTTTCTGATATATGTGGTACATTTTCACAATCCATTTTTTAGTTTCGGAATCTTCCAAAAATAAAGGTTTGTATTCTATACCTTCAGATGTATTTATCTCTTCAAACGCATACGCAATTCTTACTTTTTTAACAGTAAGATCTTCGTTACGATTTACAATTTTTTGTTTTGCAAAAGAACCATTTTCTATTTTACGAAACAATCCAGCTAGTTTTGATTCATTTACAAACAAGCGACGTACCGCACTTGCCAAGCTGTAAAGTTTTTGAAGAAACTTTCCAACAACAGATCCGTACTTTTTTTCATACGAGAACTTTGGCTTATTCATGTGTTTGGCAAATTCATCTGCTAAAAATTCTTCAACAATAACATTGTCAAAATCTTCTTTGGAAAGATTTGCGTATGCAGGGTTTGCTTTATGTGGTGCAATGAAATCTTCAAAAGCTATTTTGTTAGCTTCTAAATAGGAATGTAATAATACAACTCCTTCCTTTAAAATCTGACTTTGTTCAGAAGGTTTCAACATGGTATTAAACACTGCGTGAAAAGCTTCGTGATAAGCCACGTGAGTATTTGAAAATCTATTTAGATAGATTACATTTTTGAAAAATGCACCTAGTGTCTGAGCATCGTAATTTTCCAAATTCTTAATGTCGGAAATTGAAATAAAACTTGGTAGAATTGGAGCTAATAATTTAACGATGTGTTTCATTTGCAGAATGTAAACCTAAATCACTTTTTAGTTTTAAAGTTGTGAAGTAAGTAAAAATGTAACTTTAATTAAAATATTCTTATTTGAAATAGTAATGGTTTAGAAAAAATATCAAATTATTATCGATGTTGTGTTTTGAATTACTGCTGATAATGCTTTTGATAAAAACTCTTTTCTACTTCAGATGGATTTTGTGGTTGTTTATTTCTTGAAAAACGATTTCTATGTGAAAAATACATATCTAAAAAATCATTTCCATTGACCGTCAGAATGACCACATCTGGCTCAGCAAATTGAGCTTTTTCTTTATACAAGCTCACATAATCGTCAATTGAATACCCCCAGTTGGCGGCATTCAACATTTCTTTGTCAGGAAAAGCAGTTTGCAGGAGGTTGGTACCAATATTTTTATTATCCAAAAAAGGAAAATACATTTCCGAATCTCCCAAGAACAAAATACGTTGTTTGGTTTTAGTGCTTGATACATCAGTATCCATTCTCAAACCTTGGGCATTGGTTTTTACACGGTAAGGAAGACCTTTTCCTCCATCTAAAATTTCATCATTTGAGGGAAATAAATCCCCAAACGTTTCTGGCTTTTCTGCAAACGTCTTCGTTGATTTTACAGTACTGAATTGTTTTATGATGGGTGTTAATTCTTCAGCAATAATTTTAGCGCCTTCTTTTGACCAGTGACCGTCCTTGGGGAGTTGCGTAACTACTTTTGGGTCTTGATTGGCTAGTTTTTGTGTTAAATCATAAAAAGGGACCTGTAATTCTTTGGCATATCCTTCTACCAACTCTTTGCCAAGACGATTACTTTTGGTCAAACTTTCGCCCACTTCTGGACTTAAAAAGGTAATTATTAGCTGTGCTCCGTTTGAGCTAACAGCTTTTTGAAGTTCTACTAACTGGTTTTTATAGCGTGTCTTAAGTTCATTGTACACTTTTGTGGAAAGTGTGTCATCCTCAAGAATTTCTTCTCTTGGAATTTCAGGATATTCAGCTTGTACGGTTTCTTTTAAATTGGTCGTTTGCGTTTCAGTCGTTTGTTTTTTGTCGCTACAAGCCATTATCATAACTCCTGTTGCAAAAGCAAAAGCCAAATTTGTTTTTTTCATCATGTCAAAACTGTTTTAACGGGTTGGTAAGTAATCGTGCAAAATTACATTTAATAAATTTTAAATATAATACGTTGATAATTAAAGCTTTATATTCACAATTCATAACTCATAATTCTGCACGATTACTTAAGTATTAGTGCCGAATTGGGAGTTATGAATTATGAATGTAATTTTGTGATTATCAGTTTTTTACATTTAAAATTCATCGGCTCTTATTCTACACAATTACTAAATTGATTAATCTATTATAGTCTGTAATATTAAAATTTAAAGTATATATACTCGGTGGGATTTTGAGTTGGCCACATCCAGTAAATAACACTGATAACACTGGCGTAAATGACCAATCTAATTGACAGCGACCATCCAAAAATATCAGCAGGATGCTTCTTATTTCTCTGTAACCATTCAACAAACACTATCATTGCTGATAAACCAAGTCCCATTATTCCGATATCTGGGATAGAAAAGTCATTGAGTTTAAACATGTCTTGATAGTAGGTAATGGCAGTAGCAAAGTCGGGAGACCTGAAAAACACTCTCGTAAAAGCGATAGATAAAAAAACTAAAAGCATCGAGAAAAAGCCTTTCATGCCATATTGGGTATCATTTTTCTCTCTCGTCCAACCTGTCAAAATTGCCAATATGAATAAAAGTCCGTTGAAACTTCCCCACAGAATAAAGTTGGCGTTGGCACCATGCCAAACACCGCTCATAAAAAATACGATAAAGATATTGACCATATATTGCCACTTGCTGCTACCTCTACCGCCTAACGGAAGGTATATATACTCCTTGAGCCAAGCACTGAGTGATAAATGCCATCTACGCCAAAATTCGTCTATTGTTCTTGAAATAAATGGGGAGTTGAAATTCGCATTGATTTTGATACCAAAGAGTTTGGCAATTCCCCAAGCCATATCTGAGTATCCAGAAAAATCCATATAAACCTGAAAGCTATAGAGGACAATGGCAAGCCAGAGGTAAATAAATCCTAGTTCGCTATGGTTATAAAAGATATAGTCTACAGGCTTAGCTAATAACCCAGCCACGATTACTTTTTTAAATATTCCCCATAAAATGCGCTGAGTAGCCTCCTCAACAGAAGTGATTGAAATACTTCTCGATTGGCTATATTGAGGAAGATCTTTGTAAGCAATAGGAATCGGACCAGACAGAAGTTGCGGAAAGAAAGACAAATAAGCTCCTAGGGTAACGGGGTTAGTGACAGGCGATATTTTTTTTCGGTAAATATCTACCAGATAACTAGAGGCAGCCAAAGTGTAATAAGAAAGCCCAATGGTGGAGGCAAACTTATAGATTGACAGTGTACCTGAAAAATCACCCAACAGCCAGTTGTAATATTTCGCAATAAATAGTTGTGAGAATATGAGAAAAAGACCAAGCCATAGGATGGTTTTTCTTTGCTGAAAATGCTCTAAAGCATTACCGAGCGACCATGTTATCAGCGATATTACAGCCCACAAAGCACAAAGTTTAAGGTCGACCTGTGCATAGAAATATAGACTTCCGACAAGGAGAGTGATATTTTGGAGTTTGAAGTTAGCCTTAAAAAGCCAATAAATAGGACATATTACGCCAAAGAAATAAATAAAATTAATCGAGTTAAACGGCATACGTTAAGTTTGTGTGTTATAATTTAGTAAGGTATGGTTCTTTATTACAATGACTGAAAAAGAATGACGAGCGTTGCCTAGAATAAAATTTACTATTTTGGAAGGGTGCAAGAAGCGAGTATAGATAAGCTATTGAATAGGTAGAACAAAGAAAAAAACACGCAAAAAAAATGCCAATAAAAAAAGGAATGACAATTGTCATTCCTTTTTTACTTATTTCTTTCCAAATTTTCCTCCGAAGAAATCTCCAACATTCCAATCTGGTGACTTGGAGTCTTGTGCTACATAGTAGCCAATCAAATAATTTACTTTTACATGAGTGGCTGCTGCATCAAAGTCAAAGGGTTGAGACATATCGTCTTGTGGTGTGTGATAGATGGTGCTTCTCCAACCAACGTCAGATTTGCTTCTATCAATCGTGTCACTTGGGACAGTTTTAAAACCGCTTTTTATAAATAAGGCTGGAATACCTTTTTTGATAAAACTAAAATGGTCGCTACGAATAAATACCACTTGCTCTGGAAATGGATCTGAACTAATGCCCAATCCTAAAATCTTCGCCGTTTTTTCTACTTGCTGATTCAAACTTGAATGTTGTGCACCATAAGGCACAATATCCAAAACAGGGTGGAAGAAGAACGGCATATCAATCGCCAAATCGGCTACGATTTTTCCATTGAGTGGACTATTACTAGCAAAATAATCAGAACCAAGCAAGCCGAATTCTTCACCTGTAACGATGGTGAAAACAATGGAACGCTTTGGGGCTTCTGGTAAATTTTTAAACGTTTGAGCAATTTCCAATAAAATGGCAACACCCGAAGCATTGTCATGCGCACCATTGTAAATAGAATCACCTTTCACTGGAGCTCCAATACCAAAGTGGTCAAGGTGTGCTGTGTAAACGATATATTCGTCTTTTAGCTTTGGATCAGAACCTTCGATGATTCCTACCAAATTTGAACCTGCTACTGAAGTAAATTGGGTATTCACTTTAATCGTTGCCTGAATATTGAGGTCAAAAGACTCGGCTTTACTAGCTTTGGTACTTTCTACTGCCGAAGCAAATGTTTTTCCTGATTTGGCAAATAGTTTCTCAGCTTTGTCAGGATTAAAAGTAGCTACAGCTTTCAAGGCAGGGAAGGCATCGTTCGGCTGTCCTTCTTTGTTTAACCATTTGAAAGTCCCTTGTTTAGTTCTGCGAACGGTAGCTTCCCAAGTAGAACGCTTATCGTTAGGGAAGTTTACAGCGATAACGCCCACCGCGCCACGTTTGATAGCTTCGTTATATTTTACAGGGTTTGTTGTAAAATAGGCTCTTTGATTGGAAGGAAAACTTTCTGGGGCTGCATTGAAAAATACGACAATTTTGCCTTTTACATCAATTCCTTTATAGTCGTCATACTGCATTTCTGGCGCTGAAATACCATATCCTACAAACACCAGCGGTGCGGATACAGACGATTCAGATTGGGGCATATACGGACTAGCGATAAACTCTTGACCATAAGTCAAAGTTTCTTCTCCCAGCGTCATGGTTGTAAGTTTTTCACTCACGATTCCTTTTTTCAAAGGCACAGGCTGTAAATAACCGCCGTCTGGCATAGCTGGTTTCAAGCCGATGCGCATCATTTGAGTTTCTACAAATTTTGATGCAACCGAAAAGCCTCTTGTACCAGGTTGACGACCTTCGACCAAGTCATCTGCCAAAAAAGTCATGGTCGCTTTGATAGCATTAGGATTGATATTTTTTAAGTTTTTCACTTCTGGACCACCTTTTTGTCCGATAGCCGAAAAACCCAAAAGACAAGCCATGGCGCTTGCCGAAAGAAAAGATAATTTCATTGGTTTTTGTGTTGACGATTTTATGAAAATAATTTAGTTTGATTTACAAAGATACAAGATTTAGTCCACGGGTACTGCCGTTGTATACTTAACATGATGAAGCACCACCGTACTACTATGCACCTTTATGGAAGGAATTTCGGCCATTCTGCGTAAAAAACCATCATACTCTTTGATGTCTTTGACATATACCTTGAGCTGATAATCCACCGTACCAGCCAAGTGATAGCACTCTATTACTTCTGGCATATGTTGTACGATTTGTTCAAAAGTATCGATGTTCTCATGGGTATAAATGGGCATGGATATGTTGCAGAAAACCACCTGTCCACGACCAGTTTTTTCGGGGTTGACTAAGGCAACGTACCCTGAAATAATACCCTCTTTTTCCAACCTTTTGATTCGCTCAAAAACAGGCGAGGTGGTCAGATTCAACATTTCGGCTAATTCTTTAATGGTTAGTTTGGCATTTTGCTGTAATAACTGAAGAATTTGTTGGTCGGTCGAGTCCAGCATAATATTCTGTTTAATAATTTAATTGTATGTTAATAAAGCAAAATATGCTTATTTTTTTGAAAATGACAAAAATTAGTAGCATGATTTTTATTAAATTAAAGAATAAAATATAAATTTCGAATAAGTAATCAGCATAAACATCTGATAAAATGCCTCTAAAAAGAAACTTGTTATGGCTGCTTATGGCAGTGCTTTATCCTTTTTACAGGACGACTGCCCAGCTGACTCCTCAGAAAATTGTCCAAGTGGATAGTGCTATGCGTGTACTACATGCTCAAGGTCAATTTAGTGGAGTGGTTCTTTTGTCTGAAAAAGGAAAAATCAAGTTTCAAAAGGCGCTCGGATACACGGATTACTTACAGCGCAATGCGCTAGATGCGGCTCAGCCCTTCAATCTTGCCTCAATTACTAAACAATTCGTAGCCACGATGACTATGAAACTCTTTGAGCAAGGGAAATTGGAATATGACCAGCAGGTTATCAATTTTATTCCAAATTTCCCTTATCAAGAGATTACTATTCGTCACCTACTGACGCATACTTCTGGTTTGCCAGAATATTTTGATTTGGCCATGAGTCATCTCAATACCTTAGATACTCTTACCAATGATAAGCTCATTCAATTACTGGTTGAAAAACATCCTCCGCTCAATTTTGCCTCAGGAACAAAATGGGAGTATTGTAATACAGGTTATTTGCTTTTGGCAAGTATTATTGAAAAAGCATCAGGAACTTCTTTTGAACACTTCTTCAGCACTCAAATATCCCAACCTTTTGGACTAAAAAACACTTTTGTTTATTTTCTGAATGGTCCTAATCAAAACAGAAAACATGTTTTAGGTTTTGAAAGAAAAAATGGGAAAGTCATTTCCAATGACCTCATTCGTTTGGATGGGGTTGTTGGCGATGGCAATATCTATGCAAGTGCAGAGGATTTGAATAAATGGATTCAATTGGTGACTGAGAACAAGGTGCTTAAACCTGCCACTTGGGCTGAAGCTTTCAAACCTGTTCAACTCAAAGATGGCACAACTTATCCGTATGGTTTTGGTTGGGGAATTACCGAAAATGGATTTGAACACACAGGCTCATGGGTTGGTTTTCAAAATGCTATTTACAGAAATAACAGAACCCAGACAACTGCCATTTTGCTATCAAATGGTACAAACCCAATTTTTAGAAATATTCTCAAAAAAATACTTGCGGGTCAACCTTTTCATTTACCCAAAACACATTTAATCAAAAATATCAAATTGATAGATGGCACAGGTTTACCTAGTCAACAAGTTCAGGTTAGGATTAAAGATAATAAGATTTGGGAAATTGGCAAATTAGAGCCTTTTGATGGCGAGACTGTCACCGATGGAAATGGACAAATCTTGGCACCAGGCTTTATTGATTCGCATAGTCACCATTTTGGAAGTTTGGATAAAACGCCAACTGCTATCCCAATGCTTAGTCAGGGAATTACCACGATTGTTATAGGACAAGATGGTAGTAGTTATGTCATGGATAGTTTGAGCAAATGGATGCAAGAAAAACCTGTTGCAGTTAATGTTGCATCATATACAGGTCATGCGACGCTCCGACAGAAGGTAATGGGACCGCGAGGTTTGTATCGAACAGCCAAATCTGAGGAGGTGGATAAAATGAAAATCTTGTTAGAAAGTGAACTTCAAAAGGGTTCTATCGGCTTGAATACAGGTTTAGAATATGAATCTTCCTTTTTCTCGAATCGTGATGAAGTCCTTGCACTAGCCAAAGTTGCTGCCAAAAACGGTGGACGATATATGAGTCATATCAGAAGTGAGGATATAAATCTGACCGAAGCAATCGACGAAATTATTGACATAGGCAGAGAAGCAAAAATTCCAGTTCAAATTTCTCATGGAAAAATAGCCCTTCGTTCTCAATGGAAATCTGCACACGAAATATTAGCGAAACTTCAAGAAGCTAGAGCCGAAGGCATTCAAATTACGGCTGACTGCTATCCATATACTTTCTGGCATTCGACCTTAAGAGTACTTTTTCCTAAAAGAGATTATACCAATCTTGAGAGTGCCCAGATGGCAACCGAACAGCTTTTTGACCCTAAAGAATCTATCATAGTTCGTTTTGCTCCGAATAAGACTTATGCTGGCAAAACGCTTGCAGAAATTGCTGGTTTACGTAGAAAAACAGAAGCTCAAACATTGATGGATTTGGTAGCCGAAGCGGAGGAGTTTGATAAGAAAAACCCTGATTATGACGAAGGAATAGAAGCCATCATGGGCAAATCTATGGACGATGAAGATGTGGAGGCCATATTGGCTTGGCCACATACGAATATCTGTTCAGATGGAGCAGGAAGTGGACATCCGAGAGGGCATGGGGCTTTTACGAGAGTACTAGGTAAATATGTTCGAGAGAAAAAACTATTTTCTTGGGAAACAGCCATCTATAAAATGACAGGACTAACAGCCGAAAATCTTGGTATCCAGCATAGAGGGCTTATCAAACCAAATTATTTCGCCGACATGGTACTATTTGACCCAGAAACAGTTGTAGATCATGCAGATGTGAAAAATCCTAAAGCAATATCATCAGGTATCAAAATGGTTTGGGTCAATGGTGAATTGGTTTGGCAAGATCAAAAGCCTACAGGAAAATTATCTGGACAAATGATTAAACGATAACATTCATTTTTCACCTTAATATCTAATCCTAAAAGGGCAATCGCATTCATTTGCTTTTGCCCTTATTTAAACTCCCTATCACCTCACAAACATGAACAAAGCGATAGTATTAACCAACGGTTTATTAGAAACAAACGACGCCAAAACGGCACATGGCTTAATAAGAGGTACCGAGCGATTCGAAATCGTTGGTGTAATCGATACGCCTAAATTGTCGGGCAAAGATGCTGGAGAAGTTTTGGATGGAAAACATCGAAATATACCAGTGTTTGGTTCTTTGGAAGAAGCTATTGAACAATTGTTAGAGATTCATTATTTAATCATTGGTGTGGCAACTGTAGGCGGAGTATTGCCTCCAGCCATGGTTGGAATTGTAGAAAAGGCCTTGGGAACAGGTATTTCTGTGGTAAATGGACTTCATGAGTATTTGACTGACAATCCTGTTTTTGTCAAATTAGCAGCGGAAAAAAACTTGGAACTCATAGATATTCGTAAGCCCAAGAAACGCCTGGATTTACATTTTTGGACGGGAGAAATTAATCAAGTAGATGTGCCAATTGTGGCAGTTATGGGTATGGATTGTGCCTTAGGAAAACGTACTACAGCCAGATTATTACGCCAATGTGCCGAACAAAAAGGGATCTCCGCAGAAATGATTTATACGGGTCAAACGGGTTGGTTACAAGGCGGAAAATACGGATTTGTATTTGATTCTACTCTCAATGATTTTGTTTCGGGAGAATTAGAACATGCCATTGTTACTTGTTGGAAAGAAGCTAAACCTGCCTTTATTTTGCTCGAAGGACAATCTGCCTTAAGAAACCCAAGCGGTCCTTGCGGATTTGAGTTCATTATTTCAGGAAATGCTAAAAAGGTTGTATTAGTCCACGCACCCAAGAGAAAATATTATGATAATGATCCCCACTGGGGCGAAATACCTAGCGTGAGTTCAGAAATTGAATTAATACAAAAACTAGGAGCAGAAGTGATAGCTTTGGCACTGAATACGGAAGACTGTACCAAAGAAGAATATCTAGGATTTAGAGATAGCTACCAAAAAGAATTAGGAATCCCTGTCATTTTACCCCTTCAAGATGGGGTAGAGGAGGTTTTAAAGCTAATTTTAAACTAACCGTACACCATGAAAATTGTAGCTATTCGTGCTTATATCAAGTATTTGAAACTTACCAAACCTTATACAATTGCTTACAGTACATTTTCAGATGTTCAACTCGTATTTTTAGAAATAGAATTAGCAAATGGAATTGTCGGCGTAGGTTCGGCAAGTCCTGCCGAGGAGGTTGTTGGTGAAAATCCAGCTCAAACTTTAGCTTCCCTACAAACTGATTTTGTTCAAAAATTAGTAGGACGTGATATTCGACATTTTCAGAAAATTATCTTTGAATCGCAACAGTATTTTGGGTATTTGCCTGGCACTCTGGCAGCGATTGATTTAGCACTTCATGATGCTTTTTGCCAATACTTAGCAATTCCAGTAGTTGATTTTTATGGCAGAAAGATAGAGGCTTTGCCAACTTCTGTTACCATCGGTATCAAGAGCGTGGAAGATACCTTGTTAGAAGCAAAAGAGTATCTGGAGGCAGGTTTTACAACACTAAAAGTAAAAACTGGTTTGGATTGGCACGAAGACATAGAAAGAATTGTCGCACTTCGCAAATCGTTTGGCAATGCTATAACAATCCGAGTAGATGCCAACCAAGGATATGATATAGATACGCTTCTAAAATGGCTTGAACATACGCAAAGTCTCGCTATTGAATTGGTAGAGCAACCCGTAGCGGTTGGAGAAGAAAAGAGCTTGTATCAAACCTTAGATTATGCCACAGGAATTGCTGCAGATGAAAGCTTGAAGGATGCGAACTATGCCATCAAGTTTGCTGCTGAACCCAAAAGGTTTGGTATTTTTAATATCAAACTGATGAAATGTGGAGGACTTTTACCTGCCTTAGAAATAGCCCAAATTGCCAAAAATGCGGGAATTAGTCTATTTTGGGGTTGTAACGATGAAAGCATTGCCAGCATCACAGCAGCATTACATCTCGCCTACGCTTGTCCCAACACAAAATATCTTGACCTAGATGGCAGTTTTGACTTGGCTGAGGACTTGGTAACAGGAGGTTTTGAAGTCAAAAACGGTTTAATGTATCTTAATGAAAAAAGTGGATTTGGGTTTTCTTTATTAAAGCTATAAATAGGAGGGAGAATCTCTAAAAAGCACCATAAATACGATGAATTGGCTTGTTTTCTGACATATTTACAGAACTCTAAAGCGAATACTACAAAAAACTCAAAACTCAGCATTCCTAACTCAGCACTCAACTATGTCTCTTCTACAACCCAAAATAGGACTTCGTTCGGCAAGCTTGCTTGTAGTAAGCGTGATTGTTGGTTCGGGTGTTTTCAAAAAAATAGCCCCAATGTCAGCCGAATTAGGCTCGCCTTGGTTGGTGTTATTGTGTTGGGTAGTTGCAGGGCTTATTACTTTGGCTGGGGCACTGACGACGGCTGAAATGGCAAGTCTTTTTCCTGATTCAGGAGGGGAGTATCAGTATTACCGAAAAGTCTACAATCCATTTTTTGCATTTTTGTACGGTTGGGGCAATTTTACAGTAATGAAAACAGCCTCAATTGCCGCCTTAGCCTATGTGTTTGCAGAATCCTTTTATTCAATTTTTGCCAAAAATTTACCGCTATACTTCATCGAGGCTTCCATATTAATCAAAATTATAGCTACGCTTTTGGTTGCTTCGTTAACGTATGTCAACTACAAAGGATTAACTATTGCTGAGAAATTGAGTAACAGCCTGACGTTTTTGATGTTTTTGTCAGTAGGAATTTTTGTTTTTTGGGGACTATGGAGCCCTCAGGGTTCATGGGAAAACTTAAGCCATTCGTCATCTCTTGAAATTTATCAAAATCGTACCGCTGGCACTTGGATAAAAGCCTTATTTGCAGCTTGTCTTGGCGCATTTTGGGGATATGAAGGTTGGAATCATATAGGATTTATTGGAGAGGAGGTCAAATCTCCCCAAAAGAATTTACCCTTAGCACTGACTTTTGGTACGCTATCGGTTATTTTAATTTATGTATCGCTCAATCTAGTATATCTACGGATACTACCGATTGAGGCATTTATTCAAATGAATGAAAATCCTAACACCATTGCAGCCATTGAAGTTGCCAAGGTGATGATAGGACCCATCGGAACGATCTTATTGGCGTGTTTAATTTTGCTTACTACGCTAAACGCCACCAATGGCACTATTCTGATGTCGGCAAGGTTGTTTTATGCCATGGGCAGAGATAAGCTGTTTTTTAAGCAAACTTCACATATTCACCCACAATATCAAACCCCTTCTTATGCCTTGTTATTGCAAGCTTTATGGTCGGTGTTACTGATTTGGTCTGGTAGTTTCGACCAACTGACCGATATGTTGGTATTTGCCTCCTTTATTTATTATGGCGCCACGGCATACGGCGTTATATTGCTTCGACAGAAAGAACCTACGCTCGAACGGGTCTACAAAGTAGTGGGCTATCCCTATATACCCATGATTTTTATCTTGTTTTGTTTGGTATTAGTTACAGTCACGTTGTTTACTCAACCCGTACAGGCTTTTTCTGGCTTAGCGTTAATTGCCTCAGGAATACCTTTTTATTTTTACTGGAATAAGATAGAACGTAAAGGCTAATCATATTGATGCGTATTGCTGAAATTTTCACATCGGCATTGTGAAAAAAATATAATAAAAGACTTTTTTATCTTTTATTAATGATTTATCTTTGTTGCGTTAATTAACAATAGTAGTTATGTTTTCTAAAACTTGTGAATATGCTATCAAGGCCTGTATTTACATTGCTTCTCAGTCTTTAGTACAAAAAAGGGTGGGGATAAAAGATATTGCCCAAGCCATCGAATCACCTGAGGCTTTTACTGGAAAAATCATGCAGGTTTTATCCAAGAATCATATTGTAGATTCGGTAAAAGGACCGCATGGCGGATTTGAAATTCCTGAATCGGCAATGAAGGAGAAAAAGTTGGCTGAAGTAGTACGTGCAATGGATGGCGATGATATTTTCAAAAGTTGTGGATTAGGACTTAAGGAGTGTTCCGGAGCAAATCCTTGTCCTTTACATCGTCAATTTGCTAAAATTAGAGCAGACATTACCAAGCTTCTTGAAACGACCACACTCTTTGATGTGGCTACAGGTCTGGCTGATGGCTTAACTTTTTTGAAGCGATAGACTTTTTGGGTGAGTGTCTATAAATCATTGGAATTTTTGTAAATGGTATTCCTACGGATTGGATGAAAAACTGTTTATGAGTAATCATTATGTCTTTGGCAAATCACCATGTAATCATTTTCTTTAAAACACATTTTTTTAATTATATAAAAGATTAAAAGGTCTTTTATTCTTCATTGTAAGATTATGGCAAGTGCAAAAACTATAGAAATCGTAAAGGCTACCGTGCCTGTATTGGCTGTTCATGGAGAGGCAATTACGAAAACTTTTTACCAGTTGTTATTTGAAAGAAATCCTTCTCTCAAAAATGTGTTTAATATGACACACCAAGTACATGGAACACAACCACGTGCTTTGGCGAATGCGGTTTACGCTTATGCTGCCAATATTGAAAATCCTGCGGTTTTGGCAAAAGCAATCACACAAATTACACAGAAACATACCAGTTTATCAGTTACCCCTGAGATGTATAATATTGTGGGAACCAATTTATTGGAAGCTATCAAGATAGTTTTGGGAGATGCAGCAACTGATGATATCATTAATGCTTGGGCAGAGGCTTATCAAGAGTTAGCCAATTTGTTGATAGGTATCGAAGAAAATATCTATCAAGAAGCTGAGAAAGCGGAGGGTGGTTACCGAGGACAGAAAAGCTATACGATTGTCAAAAAAGAGGAGGATTCGAGTATCATTACAAGTTTCTATCTGAAGCCTTCTGATAATACAGCTATTCCAACCTTCAAAGCAGGGCAATATGTGGCTGTAAATGTCAGTATTCCACGCGCTGAGCATACGCATACTCGTAATTATAGTTTGTCTGGTTGTACTACTCAAAATACTTTAAGAATTTCGGTTAAAAAGGAAACAGGTAATCCAGCAGGTGTTGTTTCAAATTATTTACATGAAAAAGCGCAGGTAGGAGATACCATCAATTTGGGAATTCCTGCAGGTGAATTTGTATTAGAACCAACGCAAAAACCAATCGTTTTGATTGCTGGTGGTGTTGGTATTACACCGTTGATGAGTATGTATATGCACTTATTTCATCACGCCGAAAACGAAGTTTTGTTTATTCAATGTGCTAAAAATGGAGCTGTTCACGCTTTTGACCAAAGAAGTCGTCAGTTGGCAGATAAAAAGAAAAGCTTGAAGGTGATTTCCATTTATGATGAGCCATCCGCGACTGACCAACCAAATTATCAAGGTTTACTTACGTCTGAAATCCTTGAAGCAAATATCTCTTCACTTGATGCTGAATATTATTTCTGTGGTCCAGTACCATTTATGAAACAAGTCAAACAAATGCTTTTAGCCTTAGAAATTCCAGAAGGGCAATTACATTATGAGTTTTTTGGTCCAAGTGGAGATTTGTAGAGAAATAGTAAAATGAATATGATATAGCTGTTTATTTGGAAATTTTTCTGAGTCTTATCTAATGTTTCAGCTCCGTAGGAACGAAAGTTTGGTAGTAAAGAATCATTTCCTGCAGTATTATAAAGAGCGCCTTAGGTGCGACAGATTTCCATATAATTGGCTTTCTGTCGCACCTAAGGCGCTTTAAAAAGATAGTAACTTCCTAGTTCAAGACTTAGTTTCGAACTAACTTTTGCCTTTGTTCCTTCCTAACTATGCCCTTCCAATTAGTTCAACTTAAAAGTCACTCCGTTGATTTGCTGAAGCTCCTCCAAGAATTCATTATTGGGAGAAATTTTATTTTTCCTTGAAAGCATAGTAACCTCAACTTTGTCTTCAGGGTCTACAACTTTTACCGAAACACTACACGTACCTTGGTGTTTAAGGAAAAGTTGATTCAAAGAATCCACAATCATAGCGTTTACAGACTGCAATCCTAGTGTAATGCTGAGTTCTTTGGTGTATTTATCCCTAATTTCAGAAAGCAACTGCATACTCATAGGCTTGTATTCCCAATCGTCAGGTTTGCCCCAACGGTTGCGAACGGTACCTCTCACATACAAGAATCTATCTTGTGACACATATTTTGATAAGTTGACAAAATCCTCCCCAAAAAGCGCAAACTCATAACTACCATTATAGTCTTCTAGTGTGAACAACATAAATGGATTTCCATTTTTAGAATATCGTTCCACTACTTTCGTGACAATTCCTCCAACACTCACTTCTTTTCCTCTGTATGCAGGGTCCATTACTTTATCCAAAGTGGTGGTACAAAAACTATCCAACTCAAGTCGATATGTATCGAGTGGGTGACCAGAGATATAGATACCCACGACGTCCTTTTCGAACTTTAATCGCTCCATTTGCGACCATTTTTCGATACTTGGAATTTTAGGTTTGGCAATATCTGCTCCACCACCTTCACCCAGCATTCCAAATAATGATGCTTGTGCCGAAGAAGCTATTTCAGAAGATTTGTTGGCATAACGGATAATTTTTTCAATAAAAGTAGAGCCTTCACTTTCTTCAAAATAGATAGCACGGTGAATTTCTGGATAGCAGTCAAAAGCACCTGCATACGCTAAACTTTCGAGCGTTTTCTTGTTTACGGTACGCAAATTTACACGAGTCACAAAGTCATAAATATCCTTGTAAGGACCATTTTTGTCTCGCTCCTCGATGATTGATTCTACAGCCGCATCACCAGTTCCTTTAATAGCACCCAAACCAAAGCGAATTTCTCCTTTTTTGTTTACGGCAAAAGAACGGTAAGATTCATTGATGTCTGGTCCCAATACAGGCAATCCCATACGCTTACACTCTTCCATAAAGAATGTAATCTTTTCAATGTTGCCTAAAGAGTTAGACATCACCGCAGCCATGTATTCCGAAGGATAGTGGGCTTTCAAATAACCAGTTTGGTAGGCTACAAAAGCATAACAAGTCGAGTGAGATTTGTTGAAGGCGTATTGAGCAAAGGCTTCCCAGTCTGTCCAGATTTTATTGAGTTTGTCTTCTGGATGCCCTTTTTCTTTGGCACCATCCACAAACTTACTTTTCATTTTATCAAGCGTGTAACGGTCTTTTTTACCCATCGCTTTTCTCAGAACGTCGGCATCTCCTTTTGAAAATCCTGCTAATTTCTGAGACAAAAGCATCACCTGCTCTTGATAAACGGTAATTCCATAGGTATCCGCCAAGTATTCCTCCATGTCGGGCAAATCGTAAGAGATTTCCTCACGACCATGTTTACGAGCAATAAAGTTGGGAATATAGGCAATTGGACCAGGACGATACAAGGCGTTCATGGCAATCAAATCCGAGAATTGATCGGGCTTTAGATCCAATAAGTGCTTTTGCATCCCACCAGATTCAAATTGGAAGGTAGCGTTTGTTTCGCCTCTTTGATATAATTCGTAAGTTTTTACGTCATCAAGAGGAATGGTATCTAAATCAATCTCAACACCATAATTTTGTTTAATCAAACGAAGAGCTTCCTTGAGGATAGATAGGGTCTTCAGACCCAAAAAGTCCATTTTGATTACCCCTGCATCTTCAATGATTTTTCCTTCAAATTGGGTAATCAATAAGTTTACTTCTTTTGAAGTAGCAACAGGCAAGATTTCTGTTAAATCTTTGGGTGCAATAATAATCCCAGCAGCATGAATACCCGTACCACGTACAGAACCTTCCAAAACCAAGGCTTCTTCTAAGACTTTTGAACGCAAAGAACCTTCTCGACGTATTTCACGGAGCTTCTTAACGTTTTCAATGTCTTCAGCTTGTAATTGTTCTTTTTCAGCAAGTGATTTTTCCCCAATTAATGGAGCGTTCATTACCCTATTCAAACTAGTACCAGGCTTGTCAGGGACTAATTTTGCCAGCTCATTGGATTCATTCAGTGGCAAATCCATTACACGAGCTACGTCTTTGATAGACATTTTGGCAGCCATTGTACCATACGTTACAATGTGCGCAACTTGCTGTTTACCATATTTATCTACTACATAATCAATCACCTTTTGGCGACCTTCATCATCAAAGTCCGTATCAATATCGGGCATTGATTTACGGTCAGGATTTAAGAAACGCTCAAATAGGAGGTTGTATTTAATCGGGTCAATATTGGTAATACCGATACAGTACGCCACCGCCGAACCAGCCGCCGAACCACGACCAGGTCCTACAAATACGCCTAAGTCTCGACCTGCATTGATGAAATCTTGTACAATCAAGAAGTAACCTGCAAATCCCATCGTTCTAACTACGTGCAACTCAAACGCCAAACGTTCTTTAATGTGAGGTTCCTCCCAGTTTTCACCATAGCGATTACGAGCGCCTTCCCATGTCAAATGTTCGAGGTAATCATCTTGAGAAACAAAACCAGCTGGAATTTGATAGTTAGGAAGCAAAATATCTTGCTTCAATTTCAAATGGTCACACTTGCCAACGATTTCGTTGGTATTGTCAATTGCCTCTGGAATATGACTCCAAAGGTCAGTCATTTCTTGTGTTGACTTAAAATAAAATTGGTCATTATAAAAAGCAAAACGCTTTCCCTTCACGCTTTCGCCATCATCTACATCCTTGTAAGTTGGCGTAGATTGCTTTTCACCAGTGTTGATACAAAGCAAAATATCGTGGGCGTTGGCATCTTTTTGGTCGAGATAATGCGAGTCATTCGACGCAATAACTTTTACGTTATATTTCTTCGCAAACTTTAACAAAACCTCATTGACCTTCAACTGGTCAGGAATTTCATGGTTTTGTACCTCGATATAATAGTCTTCACCAAATAAATCCAGCCACCATTTGAACTCTTTCTCTGCTTCTTCTTCACCGTGTCTCAAAATGGCTTGAGGAACAGACGCACCGATACAGCATGTAGTGGCAATTAACCCTTCATGGTATTGTAGAATCAACTCTTTATCAATACGAGGATATTTACCGTATAAACCCTCGATGTAGCCCAATGAACATAGTTTTACCAAGTTTTCATAACCTTTACGGTTTTTGGCAAGCATCAATTGGTGATTACGACGGTCTTTTTGTTCTTTGGAGAAAGCTTTTTTGTGACGATCGTCCACGACATAAAACTCGCAACCTACGATAGGTTTTACGTCTCCATGTTTTCCAGCTTCGGCCACAAATTGGAAAGCTCCAAACATATTTCCGTGGTCGGTAATGGCCACAGCAGGCATATTATCAGCCTTGGCTTTGGCAAAAAGCCCCGAAATTTTTGAAGCTCCATCAAGTAAGGAGTACTGCGTATGACAGTGTAAGTGACTAAATTGCATAATTTCTAAAAGTAATATTGGCAAAGAAATGGTTTAAAGAAACCTATTTCAAAATTAATTTCATTTCTACAACAACTGAATATCTGGTTCTTCGTGGTCAAAGAAAATTACGTTCAGGTAATCCAAATAAGGTTTTAATATCTTACAGGTTTCAGTTACCTGTTCCACAAAGTTGGGCGAAAGCACCTCTTCATTGGTGAATTTTTTCCAGAAAAACATTTGTTTCCATTTCAATAACTCAATTTCTGGATGGTTTTTATCATAACCTTTTGGAGACGTTTTTACTTTCTCACCTTCGGGCGTTCCAAAGGTTTTGACAAAAAGAGGGTCAAAGATAATACCTTTTAAACTTTCTGGACTAAAATCTATTTCTTGACGAAAAGCGGCGAGTTGCTCGGCAGTTGGCGAATACATACCTCCTCCAAGGAATGAACCACCATTTTCGATATGTAAATAGTAATCCATTTTCCCAGACTTGCGACCGCCTTCCGAAAAACTAGCTGAGAGCCATGTTTTGTAAGGATCTTTGTTTGCCGAAAAGCGTACATCACGGGCAATTCGGTAATTACAGTCTTTAATTTTTACGCCAGATAGATTTTCGAATGTTCCAATACTATTAATTAATTCTTGGATACTTTCTTCAAAACTTGCTTTTACTCCGTCATATTCTTTCTTGTTGGCGTGAAACCATTCTCGGTTGTTGTTGATTTTGAGTTGATTAAGGAAGTCAAAAGTTTGTTGAGTAATGGCCATGTGTTTACTTTTTATAGATTTGTATCAGTTCTTATTTGTGAAGTTACTCAAAATGTTCAAACCATGATTTGACGGATTGGAGGAATTTGTGGAATTTTGTATAAAAATGGACTCGAAGCTTGCGAAGGCTTCAATATCACAAAGAACCAATTAATCCTTCTAGCATGAGAATACTAACAGGCATTCAAGCATCGGGGCGTCCACATTTGGGAAATATTTTGGGAGCGATTCGCCCAGCCGTAGCCTTGTCTAAAGAACCAAATAATGAATCATTTTTGTTCATTGCCGACTTACATACTTTAACAAGTTTGAAAGATGGTGATGCACTTCGTCAAAATACTTATGCTATTGCAGCTGCATGGTTGGCTTGCGGATTTGACCCTGAGAAAAACTTTTTCTATCGTCAATCAAGATTGGCTGGTTATCATACCGAATTGATGTGGTATCTTAATTGCTTTACGCCATTCCCAATGTTGGCAAATGCCCATAGCTTTAAAGAGAAATCTGAAAAGTTGGCAAGTGTCAATGCAGGTTTGTTTACCTACCCAGTTTTACAGGCAGCAGATATCGTTTTATATGATGCACATTTGGTGCCCGTAGGAAAAGACCAACGTCAGCACCTTGAAATGACACGTGATATTGCTTCGGCATTTAATCGTCAGTATGAGGAGGAGGTTTTGGTGCTTCCAGAGGCAAGAATCGACGAGTCAGTTATGACGATTCCTGGGATTGATGGGCAAAAGATGAGTAAATCTTATGGCAACTTTATAGATGTGTTTTTACCAGAAAAGGAATTATTGAAAGTTGTTAAGAAAATTGTAACAGATACCACCCCTTTAGAGGAACCTAAAAATCCAGATACTTGTAACGTTTTCAAATTGTACGAATTAGTAGCAACAGCTGAAGAAATTGCCTCAATGCGTGAAAAATATTTGGCAGGTGGCTTTGGCTACGGTCATGCCAAACAAGCATTGCATGAGGTGTTAGTTCGTGAGTTTGCTGAAGAAAGACGTTTGTTTGAATATTACATGAACAACTTAGACGAACTAGAAGCAAAATTGAAAATCGGAGAAGCCAAAGCAGAAGAAATTGCTAAAGCAACGATTGAGCGTGTGCGTAAAGTTTTAAGATTTATTTAAAATACCAAACCGTGTCAAGTGAGTGCTGAATTGTGAGTGCTGAGTTTTGAGTGTATTTGTTAACGTCTAAATACTCAAATTCACAACTAGCACTTTACGAAGTTATAAAAACCATTTATTTCGGATATCGGATGTTGGATTTCGGAAGTGTAGACTTCTATATTTTGTAAAAAATAAAGATATTTTACTTTATTTCCGAAATCCCAAATCTGCAATAGTTGAGAATCCTTCGTACAGCACTCATACCTACTTAATTTTGACACGGTTAATTTTCTCCTTATCCATCTGTTTCAGATAAGAATAGCCTCATATTTATGTTAGAAGCGCTCAAATCATTAGATACACAAGCCTTTCTTTTGTTGAATGGTATTCATCATCCTGTCATGGACAGTTTTATGAGTTTGATGACCAATAAATTTACATGGATTCCCTTGTATCTTTTTTTTCTCTATTTTATTTTTAAACAAGAAGGGAAGTCAGGCTGGAAGATACTTGTTGCTATACTATTGTGTATTTTGATTTCAGACCAAGTTTGTTCTGGTTTGTTAAAACCTTGGGTCGCTAGATTACGACCTTGTCATGAGCCTAGTTTAGCCAGTGTGATACATTTGGTAGGAGGTTGTGGAGGACAGTATGGGTTTTGTAGCTCTCATGCCGCCAATAGTTTTACGTTGGCTGTTTTTTTCTATTTGATCTACGGGAAAAGCCAAAATTGGGTCAAATTTTTATTTCCTTGGGCAATAATTGTAAGTTACAGTCGTATCTATGTTGGAGTTCATTACCCTGGCGATGTAATTTGTGGAGCTTTAATTGGCTCAATTGCAGCTTATGGAGTAGTTAAAGTGTTTCAGAACATTCAGAGCTCAAAATAGTTTACTCTTTAACAATACTCAATATTTGATAATCTATGAAAATGCTCATTAACCTCTTTGGAATCGGCTTTATTTTGTTGTTTTCTCATTTTTATAAAACAGAAAGTACCTCTGTCGAAGGAATGTGGCTCACAGCAGATAAGCTTTCCAAAATTCAAATCTATGAAGAAAACGGAAAGTATCATGGAAAGATAGCTTGGCTTAAACAACCTTCGGTTAACGGAAAACCTGTTTTGGATACCAAAAATCAAGATGAGTCATTGCGCAATAAACCCATGTTGGGATTGATTTTGTTGAAAAACTTTATTGCAGAATCAAAGAATACTTGGAGAAACGGGACTATATATGACCCGAGAAGTGGGAAAACGTACGACTGTGTTTTAACACTCAAAAACAGTAATACCTTAGATGTAAGAGGATATATTGGCAAACCAATTTTTGGTAAGTCGGTTACCTTTACAAGGGAATAACCTCTAGATTGAGTGAATTGAGTGATTATTTTTTATAAATGTATTGCTTCTAACCATGGGTTATCACGAATTTAAGCATCAAAAAAGGGGGTGGAAAAAATTTTCAACCCCCTTTTGATATTTCTATGCTGTATGATTCGCATGTACATTTTTAAAATAATCACAAATCACTCAATCAGCACTCACTCAATTCAAACAAAGTACCTTACATTTCCAACAAAAACTTCATGGTATCTACACCATCGGCATAATCTGCCAATTTCGGACATTGTGCATCTCCGAAGGGAACTGAATTAGGATACCAACCATCTTTTGCAACGATACACTGAATTTTTTCCTCATGAACAGCCAACTTTTCTGTCAAATCTTGTTCGTTTTCATATTCCTCATAGAAAATAACAGAGATAGGAGAGACCAAATTTTCACTTGGTGTAGCTACCAAGAAGCCATTGTCGAAATGTTTTACCCCATTAATCAAATAAATAGACTTATTATAGTCGTAATTATTTTTGTATTTATGATTCAAGAAAATGTCTCCTAATGGCTCAATAGCATCATAGAAACTAATGAACTCATAACCTTTCGGTACATACAATTTAGAAACATTGCGACAACCCAATCCAAAGTAAGAGGTAATATCTTTTCCTAGTGCCAAAAACTCTTCAGTTGTTTCGTCACCCTTGATAATACCTAACGAACTACGGTTTTTACGAATAATATGTGGTTTATTACGGAAGTAATATTCAAAATAACGAGCGGTATTGTCTGAGCCAGTTGCAATCAAAGCATCTACATTTTTCATTTGCTCAGCAAATTCAATCGGAAGTGCTGGTGCAAACTCTAACAATTTAGAGATCAGCCCTCTCATTAAAGCGGTATCCTGCGAACTAAGTTTTACTACACAGATATTACCAGAAATCAACACACAGAATAAATCATGAAAGCCTACCGCAGGTATATTGCCAGCCATGATTAAGCCTACACGTTGAGGATTAGGGTTTTCGCTTGGGATTTGATAATTACCAATCCATTGGCGAATAGCCGTTTCATCCAAGAAGTAATTAGCGATAGCCTCAATAGCCGAGCGGGTATTTTCTGGAGTAAACCAGTTGTTTTGATGGTATGCTAAATCTACCCAAAGTTCAATTTCTGATTGATTTTTTGAGTCTTTCAAAAAGCGTCCAAGCGCCAAAAAAGCCTCAATTTTTGCTTCTAATGTCATAATCATTCGATAATTTTCACAAAGGTAATCAAAAAGAGGAAATAAAATTTTTACAATAGTCTTCAAACTATCTAGTCTATTCGCTGTTTACTTATTAAATTTGCGTTTAGTTATCAGTTATCAAAACCATTATCAATAAATTTTGAATTTAGCGCGATAATCTTTTCCGATTAACCGATAGCCATAAACCGATAACGTTTTAATCAATTATTTAAAAAGCTATGGCAATTATTATCACTGAGGAGTGTATCAACTGTGGAGCCTGCGAGCCAGAATGCCCAAACACTGCAATCTATGAGGGTGGTGTAGAGTGGACTTGGTCAGGTGGGACAAAATTGGTCGATGTTGAATTGGAAGACGGTACTGTTATCAACGGTAAAGAACCAATGGCTCCGGTTTCTGACGAGTTTTACTATATAGTATCCGATAAATGTACTGAATGTATGGGATTCCACGAAGAACCACAATGTGCAGCTGTTTGTCCAGTTGACTGTTGTGTTCCAGACCCAGAGTATGTGGAAGACGAAGAAACTTTGTTGGCTAAAAAAGCATGGTTACATGCTGAATAACATGGTATAGTACAATTGTACTGAAAGGCTCTAAGCCCCGATTTCTTTCGAAATCGGGGCTTTTTTGTTAGAAAAATGCAAAAAAATATTGAAATGTGCAAAAAATAATATTTGGTATATTAGTCGTTTTGCCAAATAAGTTTAAAAACGAACTAGTTTGTTTATTTTTTATGTAAAAAGTGATATTATTGGTTTATAAAAAGATTGATTTTGGATTATTTTTTGAAAAATAGCAAAAAATAGGTTTAAAAATTATCTAAAAAATTTGGATTAATGATTTTTACCTATAATATTTGCACTGTAATCAAGCATTAATAATTAATCAATTAACCAAATAATATTATGAAAAAGACTTTAACGGCATTATTTTCTTTGTTTTTAGCAGTTCCTGCATTTTCTCAAGATAAGGAAGAAGATAAAGGTAAGTTTACATTCTCTGGATACATTGATTCTTACTATTTATCAAACTTCAATAATCCTAGAGATATGAAGAACACAGGTGCTTCTGGTACAGCTAGAGCATTTGATCAAAAAACTGGTTTCTCTTTAGGTTTGGCTCAAACGAAGATTGGATACTCGACAAGCAAATCTGATGTTGTTTTAGACTTGACATTCGGTCCGAACGCTGACTTAGGAAACTACGGAAACAATATTGGTCCATTAGGAAAAGACGGATCTTCTTCTTTGATTATCAAACAAGCTTATTTCAACTGGAAGGCTACAGATAAATTTACTTTAACAGCTGGTCAGTTTGGTACACATATTGGTTATGAAGTAATCGATGCTCCAGCTAACTACCACTACTCGCTTTCTAACTTATTCAACAATGGTCCATTCTACCATGTAGGTGTTAAAGCTGCTTACGCAGTGTCTGACAAATTTGCGTTGATGGGTGGTATCGTAAGTGGTGTTGACCAATTGTATAGCAACAACAACAAGCCAGGTTTGATTGCACAAGTATTTGTTCAACCAACAGCAGGATGGAATGTATATGTAAACGGTATTACTATTAACCGTAACTCAAAAGATCCAGTAACAGGCGTAACTCCAACAGGAACTTATAACTTGTTAGATTTGACTACAACTTACCAAGTTACTGACAAATTCTTGTTCGGTTTGAACGCAGCAACTGGTGAGCAAGGTGGTAAAACATGGGGCGGTATCGCTTTGTATCCTAAATATGACTTCTCAAGTACGTTTAGCTTAGGTGCACGTTACGAATCATTCTCAAACAAAGACGGTGTAACTGCTTTGATCGATGCAAAAGGAAATGGTGTTAGTGTAAATTCATTCACAATCACTCCAACTTTCACAGTAGCTGATGGTCATTTGTTATTGAAACCAGAATTCAGAGTTGACTCTTATGATAAAAACTTCTTCGTAGATGGTGACGGAAAAGACACTAAATCTCAGTCAACATTCACTTGGGCAATGATTTACAAATTCTAATTACGATATTATAACTAAGTCAGGAATATCTATCCCTTTATTCCTGACTTAATTTAAGATAATTGTCCGACGGCAACGTTTGACATTCTCTGAAAACAAAATCCATAAACCCTAAAACTTTTAGTATCATGACACAACAAAAACCAACTTGGATCCCAATGTTGATCCTCTTGGCAATTGCGCTTTTTGCTGCCTTTGGTGTTCCAACTCCAGGTCCTGCTGTAACAGAAGGTCTTGACACTGGTGACATCGCATGGATGTTAGTATCTGCAGGTCTTGTATTATTAATGACCCCAGGTTTGGCTTACTTCTATGGTGGTATGGTTAACCACAAAAACGTAATCTCAACAATGTTGCAATCATTCATTGCGATGGGCGTAATCACATTGATTTGGGTAATTTTCGGTTTCTCATTAGCTTTTGGTAGCTCAATCAATGGTCTTATTGGAAACCCATTTGAATATGCTTTCTTCAAAGGTGTATTTGATGGTAAACCTTGGTCATTAGCTCCAACGATTCCGTTTGCTTTGTTTGCATTTTTCCAAATGAAGTTCGCTGTAATCACTCCAGCTTTGATTTCAGGTGCTTTGGCTGAACGTATCAACTTCCGTGCTTTTGTATTGTTCATGGTATTGTTCTGTGTGGTAGTATATGCTCCATTAGCTCACTGGACATGGCACCCAGATGGTTGGTTGTTCAAATATGGTGTTCTTGACTTCGCAGGTGGTACTGTAGTACACATGTCAGCAGGTTGGGCAGCTTTAGCAGGTGCTATTTACTTGAAACGTCGTAAATCACACGTAGAAGCAAACATCCTTCCTCCAGCAAACATCCCTTACGTATTGTTAGGTACAGGTTTATTATGGTTCGG
Source organism: Flectobacillus rivi (assembly GCF_030056655.1). Classification (NCBI taxonomy): domain Bacteria; kingdom Pseudomonadati; phylum Bacteroidota; class Cytophagia; order Cytophagales; family Flectobacillaceae; genus Flectobacillus; species Flectobacillus rivi. The sequence continues at coordinate 48,043 of NZ_JASHIE010000003.1, read as the reverse complement.
TTGGTTTGGTTTCAACGCTGGTTCAGCAGTAGGTGCAGGTGCTTTAGCAGTTTCAGCATTCGCAACAACACACGTAGCGGCAGCTTCAGCAGGTTTGTCTTGGATATTGTTTGATGTAACACGTGGACGCAAAGTATCAGCATTAGGTTTCTCAATCGGTGCAGTAGTTGGTCTAGTAGCAATCACGCCAGCATCTGGTTTCGTTTCTGTTCCAGCGGCTATCTTCATCGGTACAGTTTCGGCAATCGTTTCAAACATCGCTGCACACTGGAGAGCTAACTCTAAATTGGATGATACATTAGACGTATTCCCTTGCCATGGTACTGGTGGTATGATGGGTATGTTGTTGACAGGTTTGTTTGCTTCAAAAGCAATCAACGGAGCTGTAGCTGAAGAAGGTCTATTCATCGGTGGCGACGCTTCATTGTTCATCAAACACATCGTTGCATTGGTTGTAGTATCAGCATTCGCTTTCTTAGCATCTTACGCATTGTTGTTCATCACAGACAAAATTATTCCATTGCGTGTAACAGAAGAAGAAGAAAGAGTTGGTTTGGATATCTCACAACACGACGAATCTTTAGTAGAAGTTTAGGATTAATAACTATACAAGCATGACCACAAGTAATGGTTCTTGTGGTTTTGTTTCAGAAAAAATGCCCTCAGACTATGTCAGAGGGCATTTTGTTGTTATATACACCACCACATTTTCGAATTGTCACTAAAGTGTCAGTAAAATGTCAGTAAAGTGTCAGTTGCAGTTAAAAAAAAGAATGGAAAAGGACTCAAATTTTCAAAGCCATTTACTATCAGAACCAACCCTCGTAAAGACCCAAAACGTGAACGGTTGGTATGTGAATGTATGTATTGGTTGTAAGTTTTGGATGTCTCTAAGCAATCCTACTAATCGATTCATTTACTTTGGCTCGCTAGTTGGTTGATTATTCAATTTTTCTACCATTTTCGCTCCTTTTTTCCGATATTTGCAGATATAGAGAACAGAAACTTATTTTATATTCGATGAATTTGGTTTACAGATTTTGCTTTTATGGAAGCGTTTGAGCCGATGTGATGAAGATGTTATTAGTATGAATTTTACAGCAATAGATTTTGAAACTGCCAATAATAGTAAAAGTAGTGCGTGTGCTTTGGGTGCAGTCAAAGTCGAAAATGGCGTGATTACTGAGAGAAAAGAATGGTTGATTCGTCCCGAACCGTTTGAGGTGGGGTACTATCAATTCCGTGTGCATGGTTTGTCGGCAGAATTGTTGGAAGAGCAACCAACCTTCGATCAAGTATGGCCAGAAATTAAGCCCTATCTCGAAAATACTACTTTAGTGGCTCATAATGGGAAATTTGATTTTGGAGTTTTAAGTACTGTTCTAGAATTATATGGTATTCCGCCAATTAGATATGCTTCTTTGTGTTCGCTGGAGTTGTCAAAAAAGATTTGGAAAGAAGAACCGGGCTATGGCTTGAATACACTCGCTACAAACAAACTCAACCACCGTTTTAACCACCATAATGCGATGGAAGATGCAGAGGTAAGCGCATTATTGTTATTAAGAATGGCTGAAGAAATTGGAACGAATGATGTATATGAGATTATGGCTTCCTATACGCCTTCGCGCCCAAGGTTTTACAAGAAAAGAAAATTTCCTAAAAGTGGAAACCCTTGATAATCTACTGAATATAAAGGATAGAATGGGTAATTGAACAATTTGGAGAAAATTCGCTTATTGTTAGTATTATTCTAAGAATATTAATTATCTTTGCAGACCACAAGTTTGGTTTCTTGTGGTTTTGTTTTGTTATAAGAAAAGGCTGCTCAACTCTGAACAGCCTTTTTTGTTTTAATGACTTTCGAATAATACTTCCGCTTCTTGAACCTCTACTAGCATTTTTTCATTAATGCTTACCAAGGCAACTTGCTTAGTTTCATTGATTAAGAGTGGGTCATACTTGGCTGTCACTCGAACATAATTCTCGGTAAAGCCTTGCATTTGTCCATCTTCTACATCTTCTTCAAATAGTACTTCAAAGCTTTTTCCTAATTGTTGCTCATAGAAATATCGACGTTTTTTGTCTGATAATATATGTAACATTTTCGAACGTTCAGCACGTTTGCTTTGTGGAACTACAGGTTTTATGGTCAAAGCGGTAGTGTTTTCACGCTCAGAATAGGTAAATACATGCAAATAACTAATCGGAAGTTCGTTCAAGAAGTTATAGGTTTCCAAAAACTCTTCCTCTGTTTCGCCTGGGTGACCTACAATGACATCGACACCAATACAACAGTCTGGCATGAGTTCTTTGATTTTTTGAACTCTATCAACGTACAGTTCTCTTTTGTATCGACGACGCATCAAGCCCAATACTTTGTTGGATCCCGATTGTAATGGTATATGAAAGTGCGGAACAAAGCGTTTTGACTGCGCTACGAATGCGATAATTTCATCCGTCAACAAGTTGGGTTCGATAGACGAGATTCTAAAGCGGTTGATTCCCTCTACTTCGTCGAGTGCTTTGACCAAATCGAAGAAGGTTTCTTCTCTATTACCATTGCGCAAACCAAAATCTCCGATGTTTACACCTGTCAATACAATTTCTTTCACACCGCTTGCTGCAATTTCTTGCGCTGCCTTTACCACATTGGCAATACTGTCTGAACGACTGGCTCCACGTGCCAAGGGAATGGTACAATAAGCACACGGGTAATCACAACCATCTTGTACTTTCAAGAAGGTACGAGTACGGTCATTCAAAGAATAGGAGGTATGATAATCAATTGCCTCTTCGATATTTTGATTATAAACCTTGGCCTTTTGTCCGTTTGGTTCTTTTACAAAACCATCCAATAAATCAATCAATTGAAACTTTTCAGCGGCACCCAAAACAGCATCAACTCCTTCAATATCAGCGATTTCTTGAGGCTTCAATTGCGCGTAACAACCAATAATAGTCACGTAGCCATCAGGGTTGATTTTGTTGGCTTCCTTGACAATTTTCTTACATTTCTTGTCGGCATTTTCAGTAACCGAACAAGTATTGATGATAAATATATCGGGTTTTTGATTGAACTCTACTTTTTCATACCCTTTTGATTCAAACATTCGGGAAATCGTTGACGTCTCCGAATAGTTCAATTTACAGCCTAAGGTATAAAAGGCTACTTTCTTTTTATCCGTATGATTCTCAGTGTTTTGCATAAATCTTTTTAGAAATCTATTTGGCAAAGTTACAGCTATAAATTCAAAAATGCTTGAAATGATAGCTGAAGATATGCTTTTCCTTGTTTTACAAGGTTTGAATCGACTTTTCCTGAGGTTTCGATAAGGTTTTTTCCTTGATTGTCAAAAGCAAAATTTCCACTTGGAGCTACCCACCCGAAACCATCATTGAAAACATAATATGCCGATGGTTGATAATTTTGTTGAAATATATTTTTAGACCATTGATACGCTGGATTACTCTTACGAAGTTGAGCTAATAGAGTAGCCACCAAATCATTTTGAGAACAAATGACATCGATTACTTTTCCTTTTACCTTCAATGCTCCACCAGTCCAAACCATTGGAATATGAAAATTGTCTATTTTTTTATCGTCATTAGGTAATGGATGTCCATGATCTGCCACAATAATGACGATGGTATTTTTCCACCAGTCTTGTTTTTTTGCTTCTGCAATAAATTTACCTAGGCTTTTATCGGTATAATGATGTGCATTGATAAACTTATCCTTCATATCATCGCCTTTAAAAACCGTTTCCATAGGTACTTCAAAGGGTTCGTGGCTACTTAAGGTAAAATAATTGACAAAAAATGGTTCTTTTTGACCATTCAAATCATGTAATAGACGATTAAAGACTACATGGTCGTGTGCGCCCCATTTGGAGTTCATATCCTTTGGATCAAAGTTTTCTTTGGTAATCAATTGGTCAAATTCGCCCGCCAACATATAAGATTTAATATTGGCAAATTCTGGCTCGCCACCATAATACCATGCTGTACGATATCCCTGTTTTTTGAAATCCTGACTTAAAATCGGCAAATGAGCCGTTTTCTTTGGCATAGTCATGACACTTGCCGTTGGTTGTGCTGGAAATGCGCTTAAAATGGCAATTAGTCCTTTATCTGAACGGTCACCACTAGCAAAACAGTTCCTGAAAAGGATACCTTCATCAGCAATTTTACCTAATTCTGGCAAAACACCTTTCAACCCGCCAGTTTTATCAAATACTTTTGCCGTAAGACTTTCCCATGTAATGATTAAAATATTGGGTTTTGTAATCGTAGTATCTATGACATATTCAGTCGTTTTCGAACTATTTTGAAGGGTAATTGATACCTCTTTTTCTGCCTCCTTTATCGGTAAATATTGATAAGGGTTTCCTTTGTCGGCTGTTTTATTAAACCAAGAATCTGCAAAATTCCAAAGGGGATTAATGGCTGCATGATTCGCAAATAGCTTATTAGAGAAATATACTGCACTTTGATTGATAGGTGCTAATTGAAGTCCTCCTCGAATTGGAATGATTAAAGCCGCCGCAAAAAAAAGCACAATTGGGAAGTTGAGCCATGGAAGTTTTTCAAATCGTAGTTTTTGAAAAAGAAAATGAAAGGCAAAAATGGAAATGATACTAATCACTACCCAAATAAAAATTAACAATCCAATCGGCGAAGCCCCAGCCGAAGCCATCATCTCATCAGGATTGCTCAAATACATCAAAGGAGTTGCATCTATCCTGAATCCCCATGCACGATAAAGTTCCAAATCTATGGTAACAATCAAGGTACAAATGATGACACATAAATAGGTAAAGTATTTGACAAAACTCAAAACAGGTTTTTGAATTTTGGGATTGATCGAAAATGCTAATAAGGTAAAGGGTAAAATACTGAGGTAAGCAGCAAATGAGGCATCTAAGCGAAGACCAACTACAAAGATTTTTAGTTGGGTCCAGCTATCGAGTGCGTGGAATTTATTGAAATGATAAAGAACGAAAACTTCTTTGCTGATGATAAAGTAGATAATCCAATAAAGGTAATATCTCATTAAAAAGTACAATCTATCTAACACGGCCTATAAATTTTTCCGCAAAGGTACGTCCATTTTATAAATATTTTGGAAGTGTGAGCAAATAAAAAAGCCCACCTTTTGGGTGGGCTTTAGATATATCATAATGCTGATTAAACATTAGCAGTTTTAACAGTTTTGATGATACGAGCTGCCACTTTGTATGGATCAGCAGCAGAGTTTGGACGACGGTCTTCCAACCAGCCTTTCCAACCTTTTTCAACTGCAGCGATTGGGATACGGATAGAAGCACCACGGTCAGATACACCAAATGAGAATTGGTCAATTGACTGAGTTTCGTGCTTACCTGTCAAACGCAAGTGGTTGTCAGCGCCATATACAGCGATGTGTTCTGCAACGTAAGGACGGAATGATTCGCAAATAACTTCGTAAGTTTCTTTGCTACCGCATGTACGCAATACAGTGTTAGAGAAGTTAGCGTGCATACCTGAACCGTTCCAGTCTGTTGCGCCTAGAGGCTTACAGTGCCAGTTGATAGCTACGTTATATTTTTCACCTAGTCTTTCCAACAAATAACGAGCAACCCAAATTTGGTCACCAGCTTCTTTTGCACCTTTAGCAAAAATTTGGAATTCCCATTGACCAGCAGCAACTTCAGCGTTGATACCTTCAACGTTCAAACCAGCGTCCAAACAGATGTCTAAGTGCTCTTCAACGATATCACGACCGTAAGCATTTTTAGCACCTACTGAACAGTAGTATGGACCTTGTGGAGCTGGGTAACCGTTAGCTGGGAAGCCAAGAGGTTTATCAGTTTCTAAGTTCCACAAGAAATATTCTTGTTCAAAACCGAACCAGAAATCGTTGTCATCGTCTTCGATAGTTGCACGACCGTTAGATTCGTGTGGAGTACCGTCAGCGTTCAAAACTTCGCACATAACCAAGTACGCATCTCTACGAGCAGGGTCAGCACAAATATATACAGGTTTCAATAAACAGTCAGATGAACCACCAGGGGCTTGCTCAGTTGATGAACCGTCGAATGACCACATATCGCAGTCTTCTAATTTTCCACTAAAATTGTTTTCAATTTTAGTTTTGCTACGTAGACTCTGAGTTGGTTTGTATCCATCTAACCAGATATACTCAAGTTTTGATTTTGCCATGATAATTTAACTGATTTTTATTGATTGGTTAATTATTTCGTAATTCTTGGTACAAATATAAACTAGTTTATAAGAAAAATACAAAAAAAATTTCAAAAAAGATTTAAAATTTAACCTGTTTGATTGCATTCGTCAGTTTTAAGTAAAAAACACTATCTGCATAAATGCCTAAATTCTTCTTATTGCGAATTATATTTTGTGATATTCAAAAGTACAAGATATAATTTTGCCATAAAAGAAAAATGCAAAATAATTTCGATATTTATTGAAATAATACAATTTTTTCTTAAAAGATTTTATTTTGAATTCATTTGATGGTTTGTACTTAAGCCTGAATTGATGATTTTTTCATTTTTTTTCAGAATACTAGATGTTTTTTAAACTACTTTTAAAGTAATAATGCAATTATTATAGATATAGTATATGTATAATAGACTAGATTTTACAGAAAAGTTAAAACCATATTAGGGTATTTATACGGGTTTCTGAAAAAATCCTGATTGTTTTTATGAATCTATTGTCTATTTTTGGATTGCAAACAATTTTGTCAACCAAAATTCATATTTTCAAATTATGGCAATAGCAAGATTTAAAGCTCTTGAATTGGCTCAGTCACGCCAGACTGTCCCTGTTAAAGTGCCTACTGAAAAAGTAACTGACTTTTATGGCAGTAATACTTTTAATGACGAAGTGATGCGCTCGCTCCTTAGTCCAGAAGCATATCTCAAAATTACCAACGCTATCCAAGATGGGAAGAAGATAGACCGTGAGGCGGCCGATGAGGTAGCAGCAGCGATGAAATCTTGGGCACTTTCAAAAGGTGCAACACACTATACTCACTGGTTTCAACCATTGACGGGTACTACCGCGGAGAAACACGATGCGTTTTTTGATGTGACTCATACAGGTAAAGCAATCGAGAAGTTTAAAGGTAGTGCTTTGGTTCAACAAGAGCCAGATGCATCTTCATTCCCCAATGGAGGTATCCGTTCTACTTTCGAAGCTCGTGGCTACACTGCATGGGATCCTTCTTCTCCTGCTTTCATTATGGAAAACACTGCTGGTACTGCCACGCTTTGTATTCCTTCTGTATTTGTTTCTTACACAGGTGAAGCACTTGACTACAAAACTCCTTTGTTGAAATCAATTGAGTTAATCGACAAGGCGGCTACTAAAGTAATGAATGAATACTTTAGTCGTGATGTATCTAAGGTAACCGTAACCTTAGGTGCTGAGCAAGAATATTTCTTGGTGGATGAAGCATTATATAATGCTCGTCCAGACTTGATGATGGCAGGTCGTACTGTTTTCGGACATTCTCCAGCAAAAGGTCAGCAATTGGAAGATCACTATTTTGGTTCGATTCCTTCAAGAATCAATGCCTTTATGGTTGACTTTGAATTGGAAGCCTTGAAATTGGGTATGCCAGTACGTACACGTCACAATGAAGTAGCACCAGCTCAATTTGAGGTAGCACCGACATTCGAAGAAGTTAACTTGGCTTGTGATCACAATGCTTTGTTGATGGACTTGATGAACAAGGTGGCTGCGAAACACAAATTGAGAGTGTTGTTCCACGAAAAACCATTTGCGGGTATCAACGGTTCAGGTAAACACAACAACTGGTCTTTGGGTACAGATACAGGTATTAACTTGTTAGGTCCTTCAACTAAACCGAAAGAAAACCTTCGTTTCTTGACGTTCTTTGTAAATACCATCAAAGCAGTACACGATCATGCTGATTTGTTGAGAGCCTCTATCGCTACTTCTGGTAACGAACACCGTTTGGGTGCAAACGAAGCTCCTCCTGCGATTATCTCTATTTTCATTGGTACCGAAATGAGTCGTGTATTAAATGATTTAGAAAACCTTTCTGACTTGAACGATATTAAGTTAGAAAAAGGAGATAATGTGTATTTGCGTTTGGGTATCAACAAAATTCCTGCATTGTTGTTGGACAATACCGACCGTAACCGTACTTCTCCATTTGCCTTTACTGGTAACAAATTCGAATTCCGTGCAGTTGGTTCATCAGCGAACTCAGCTTCACCAATGACGATTTTGAATACCATTATGGCAAACCAATTAATCAAATTTAGAGAGGAAGTAGATGTTATCCTCGAAAAAGGAATTAAGAAGGAATTAGCTATTGTTGAAGTATTGAAGAAATACGTGAAGGAAACTAAACGTATTTTGTTTGAAGGAAATGGCTATTCTGACGAGTGGGTAGAGGAAGCAGCAAGTCGTGGCTTGTCTAATTTGAAAACTACTCCAGAGGCGTTGGCTAAATATATTGAGCCTTCTGCTATCGAGTTGTTTACCAAATACAGCATCTTTAGTGAGACAGAAATGCACGCGCGTTTTGAAATCGAATTAGAGAACTACATGAAGAAAGTACAAATCGAGTCTCGCGTAATGGGCGATTTGGCAATCAATCACGTGGTTTCTACTTCATTGAAATACCAAACACAATTGGTAGATAACGTTCGTGGACAAAAAGAAATCGGTATCGATCCGCAGTATTATGCTCCTACGGTAGAGATGATTAAGAAAATTTCGCAGTACACGTCAAAAATCACCACTTTGGTAGATGAAATGACTGAAGCTCGTAAAGAAGCAAACAACTTAGAAGATGCTTACGAACGTGCTAAAATGTACAGTGACAAAATCAAAAATTATTTTGAAGAAATCCGTTATTGCGTTGACAAGCTTGAATTAATTGTTGACGACGATGAATGGCCTTTACCAAAATACCGTGAGTTATTGTTAATTCGATAATTTTAATGCCCTCTATTCTCAAATAGAGGGCATTTTTCTTATATTTGACAAAACATTAAGAAAATCTATTAAAGTTAAAATTATGGCACAACCAAAAAATTTAGGGTTTGACCCAGCCGAAATCGCTCAATTAAAGCAAGAATGCCAAGAAGCTGGTCAAAAATTTGTGTACTTCGAAGACGAGCTAAATGATGAACCAGACAATGTTGAAGAGTTTGTTCATGTTCAATTTGTAGGTGAATACAAAGGCCAAGAAGTAATTTATGATGCTGTGCTTTACACGTTGCGCTTGCATTATAGTAGCGTTGTATTTGAAGCTGCTGAGAAAAAAGCAGTGAAGGCATTTCCTAAATACGTGCCAATGGATCAACGTTCGGCTAAATACAAACCTAATGAGGCACTTGATGAGGAAGTAGATATTTTCATCGCAGAGATAATCGATGAAATGGAGGAAAATGAGGAAATCAAGTTATCTGAACATATTGAAATCGATGAGGAATTTGAATATGGTATCGGCATTGACGTATGTTTGAATGTAGATGAAATCACGGAAGAAGTTGTAATTAAGTTTGTTGATGATTTCTTGACTGGAAGTATCAGACTTGATCCAACGCTTTATTCATTCAAAACTGATCACGACGAATAAAACAAAGCATGGTCAAAAAGCAAGGTCGCAAAGCTAAAGAACAGGTTTTTGCGACCTTGTTTGTTTGGAATCAACCGAAGATTACACACTAAAGCATCAAGTTTAACAGAGAGTGGAATGAATTTATTTTATCAACCAGAAATTCAAAAATTACAACAACTCAGTGAAGAAGAGTCTCGTCACGCCATTAAGGTATTACGTTTGAAAGAAAGAGACGAAATTCATGTAATAGATGGAGTAGGGGGATTATATCGATGTGAAATAAGTAAAGCACATGATAAAAAATGTGAGTTTCGCATTTTAGAAACAAAGCAGGGTTTTGGACAACAACCTTATCGTTTTCACTTGGTGATAGCACCAACCAAAAATTTGGATAGGATAGAGTGGATGGTTGAGAAATGTGTCGAGATAGGTATTGATGAAATATCTTTTATCCAAACCCGTTATTCTGAAAGAAAGGAAATTAAAATACCGAGAATTGAAAAAGTGGCCATTGGCGCCATGAAACAATCCTTAAAAGCATATTTACCCAAAATTAATGAGATTCAAACGTGGAAAAACTTTCTGACTAAACTTCCAGAAGCTGATTTTCATGTTATTGCGCATTTGGAGGAGGGCGAAAGGACTTTGTTGAAAGATATTCCAATGCAAAAACAAAGCATTTGCGTGCTAATTGGTCCTGAAGGTGACTTTTCACCAGAAGAAATCCAACAAGCTTTAAGCAAAGGATTTAAACCCGTAAGTCTTGGCGAAAGTCGTTTGAGAACCGAAACCGCGGGTTTAGTAGCTTGTCATACAGCGAATTTATTGAATCAATAACATATACAATCCGTACATTTAACTACGATATTTAGACAATATGATGCGATTTAGACACCTTGCTTGCATTGTACTCGGAATTGTACTTTTCCTAGGATTTAAACCTGCCTATTCTCAAGCATCTTTCAAGATTGCTAAAATGAAATATGGCGGTGGTGGCGACTGGTACTGTAACAAGACATCTCTCGGAAACCTCATTAAGTACTGCAATAGCAACTTGCGAATGAACATCTTTCCTGAAGAAGATATTGTAGAGCCTGGTAGTCCCGAATTGTTTACATATCCGTTTGTGCACATGACTGGGCATGGAAACGTGGTATTCTCAGAATCAGAGGCGCGCAACTTAAGAAAATATCTGTTGAGCGGAGGTTTTTTACACATAGATGACAATTATGGGCTCGACAAATTCGTTCGTAGAGAAATGAAAAAGGTATTTCCTGAGCTAAATTTTGTGGAATTGCCCTATAACCATCCAATCTATTCTCAAAAGTTCAAATTTACCAATGGTTTGCCTAAGGTTCATGAACACGATGGAAAAGCACCACAAGGATTTGGTCTGATTTGGGAAGGAAGACTAATTTGTTTTTATAGCTACGAATGCGATTTAGGTAATGGTTGGGAAGACCAATCTGTGTATAACGACCCAGAGCCAATTCGACAAAGAGCCTTACAGATGGGCGCTAATCTTTTGTCGTTTGCCTTGACCTCTTTTTAGTAAAAAATACCCTGTATAAAAGGGAGGTTAATAGAATAAAATTTGTACTTTTCCTGAAAACCATACGATTAAACCTGACTAAATTTAAAAGAAAAATGACATTTGTCAGAATAATTAATGATTAAAACAATTTAGAACAACAAAGAGTATATTTGTTGTAACATTTAAACATCTTTTACACATGCAATTGGTATTACCCGCATTCATCATTCACTGGTATTTGTCATTGTTTAGCCAAACATTTTTCTTGCACCGTTACTCGGCGCACAAAATGTTTTTGATGAACAAGTTCTGGGAGCGCTTTTTCTATTTTTTGACTTACGTTTCTCAAGGTTCTTCTTATTTGAGCCCTCGTGCTTATGCGATCTTGCACCGAATGCACCACGCATTCAGCGATACCGAGAAGGATCCTCACTCACCTCATTTTTCGAGTAATGTGTTCACAATGATGTGGAAAACGAAAGACATTTACAATGCACTTTTGAATAGCAAAACAAAAATTGAAGAACGTTTTGATCACAACTATCCTTACTCAAATTTTATTGAGAAGTTAGGGGATAGCTGGATGTCGCGAGTTGGTTGGGGAGTTGCTTATTCTGTGTTTTATATCGTTGCATTTGTTTACTTCGATATGCACTGGGCATTCTTCTTTTTATTGCCAATCCACTTTTTGATGGGACCAATCCACGGTGCTATCGTTAACTGGTCTGGTCATAAGTATGGATACCAAAATTTTGATAACCACGATAAATCAAGAAACTCATTGATTTTTGATTTCTTGATGTTGGGTGAATTGTTCCAAAATAACCACCACAAATTGCCTAACAGCATGAACTTTGGTGCAAAATGGTACGAAATAGACCCTACATATCCAGTAATTAAAGTTTTGACTTGGTTGAGAATCATTCGTCCGAATGTAAAACCAGCAGATGCGCAATTCTAATTTAGAAAAAGAATAAACTTTTGAGGCTATCCAATCAAATGGATAGCCTTTTTTTGTAATTATCCGTTGATGTTTGCGACTCATAGGATATTAGATTCTTTGATTCAATGACAAAATGAGTGTTTTATGATACAAAAGATATGCTTTCTCAGATATAGACAATTACTTTCGATTCTTCAAAAAACTGGATGGGTATATACTTTTCTAGCTATGTGTTTGCTGCTAGGTTTGTTTCTGCAACTGATTGGGAGTTCGAAATCAAGTCCTTTGTGGATTCTCATTCTTCCTTTTTCAATTATCCCTTTTCACCAAAACCGAAAGGATAAGCGACTACTACAGCAAATTTTCTTAGAAAAAACATGGCTCGTGTATCTTTTCGAGTACGAAATACTTACAATTCCGTTTGTTGTGTGGAATGTACTTTGGAGCCAAAATTGGGTATTGGGGAGTTTAACAGTTGGAATTGTGGCACTGCTGGCAAGGTTTCAACCTAATGTTGAACTCAATTGGCGTGTTATTCGATTGAAACACGCATGGATTCCTCCCTCTCAGTTTGAATGGCGAGCCCACTTTCGACAAAATGGATGGGGGATTTATGGACTTTATCTTTTAACAATCGTAATTGGGATATGGCATTGGGCAGGTTTTATAGGAATCGGCTTGGTGACAATTAGTCTGGCAGGTTGTTTTAATTATTGTGAAAGCCTATTTATTTTAAAGCTAGAGCATCAAATGGCATATAGCTTTTTAAAGGCAAAAATATTGTCTCAGTTTTTCCTTTTTACGAAGTTCATAGCACCATTGGTACTTTGGTATTTATTCCGATTTCCAGAACATTGGTTGGCTTATCTGATTTTACTACTCTTTTATTGTCTCAACTTTACCATATTTATTTTGAATAAATACAAATCATATATCCCCAACGAATCGGTTACATCGGGGAAAGTTTATGTTGGAATGATTTTGTTGGGAATGTTACTGCCTTATTTCTTCCCAATTTCTATCGTACTTTTTGTCGTATTCTATCCAAAAGCTATCAGAAACCTTCAAACCTACTTTTATGCTTAATATCAATCATCTTAGTTTTTCGTATGAGGAAAACCTTGTTATAGAAAATGTATCATTTGAGGTCAAAAATGGAGAAATATTGGGCATTTTGGGCTTGAATGGAGCAGGGAAATCCACATTGTTGAACTTGGTTGCAGGCTTTTTACCATTAGCACACGGAACGATTCAGTTTCAATATGCACCATTAAGTCAGCAATCAATTGCAATGCTCGAAACGCATAATTATTTCTATCCGCACCTAACAGCACAAGAGTACCTTCACATTTTTATTAAAAAGGAAAAACTGGTTGATATTCAGGCTTGGGCTGCGATGTTGGATATTCCCTTGAACCAAGAAATTGAAAATTTTTCAACAGGTATGAAAAAAAAGCTGGCATTACTAAGCATTTTGATACTTGATAGACCAGTTATGATTTTTGACGAACCTTTTAATGGGCTTGATTTAGAATCTAGTTTTCTGCTCAAAGAAATCATTTTGAAGTTAAAGGCAAAAGGCAAGATTATCCTTTTGACATCACATGTGTTAGAAACACTTACAGGAATATGTGATAGGATTTTATGGTTAAAAAGAGGAAATGTAGAGCGTATTTTTGAACATGATTCTTTTGGAAATATAGAAAAAATCCTCAAAGAAGATTGGACAAAGTTAGATACTTTGCATCACCTTCTTTGAGGATTGGATATGCTTAAGACGAATCCTAGATAAGATTTCGTTTTGGATCGAATCCTTCTAAATAATCAGACACTCGTTTGACAAACTGTCCACCAAGTGAGCCGTCCACAACGCGGTGGTCGTATGAATGAGAGATAAACATCTTTTGACGAATACCAATTAAATCACCTTGAGGAGTTTCGATAACCGCTGGTTTTTTCTGGATAGCACCAAATGCAATAATCGCTACTTGCGGTTGCATAATGATCGGCGTTCCCATGATATTGCCAAAAGTACCGATATTTGAGATAGTGTAAGTTCCACCTTCAAGATCTTCTGGTCTCAACTTATTTTCACGAGCACGTTGGGTTATATCATTAACCTTCTTGGTCAGACCAATCAAATTGTATGAATCAGCATTATGAATTACTGGTACAATCAAATTGCCATTTGGTAAGGCTACAGCCATACCAATATTGATATTTTTACGATAAATAATTTTATCACCATCCACCGAAGCATTGATTTTTGGAAAATCTTTGATAGCTTTCACCACCGCTTCAATTAAAAGAGGGGTATAGGTAATATTTTCACCATATTCCTTTTTAAAGCTATTTTTGATACCTTCTCTCCACAGCGAAACAGTTGTCATATCTGTTTCCACAAAAGAGGTTACGTGAGGCGCGATGCGTTTTGAGTCAACCATACGGTCGGCAATCATTCTACGCATACGATCCATTTGCACGATTTCGTCTTGTCCAGAGAAAGCGATAGGAGCAGATTTAGTAGCCACAGCAACTGGAGTTGGAGCTACTTTAGGGGCAATACTTGTAGGATTTTGACGATTTTTTAAGTATGCCAAAATATCATGTTTCGTCACACGACCTTCCGACCCTGTTCCTGCAATTTGAGATAATTCTTGTGCTGAAATTCCTTCTTCGTTAGCGATACTCATCACCAAAGGAGAATAAAAACGGTTTGCTGTATCAAGGGCAACACTCTCTTCAATTGCTTGATTAGTAGGGTCTAAGTTAATTCCCGTAAGCGATTGAATTTCTTGAATTTCCTTTTCGATTGTTTCTGAAACTGGCTCAGAGCTGGCTTCGCCATCAGTTTCAATAATACAAATAGGCTTTCCGATTACGGCAATTTCACCTTCCTGTACCAAGTACTGTTTTACAATCCCACCATGCGATGAAGGTACTTCGGTGTCAATTTTGTCCGTAGCTACCTCCAATAAGTATTCGTCTGCCTCAATGCGTTCGCCAACTTTTTTTAGCCACGAAAGCACTGTAGCCTCCATAATACTCTCACCCATTTTGGGCATAATAATTTCAATTTGAGCCATAATTGTAAGTTTTTTGTTTTGTTTTTGGCTGTAAAGTTTAAATTTCGGTTCTAAGAAAGCTCAAGCCTCATTTTCGGCCGAAAATCCGAAACTGTTCAGTTATTTCAAAACTTTTCTCAATAAATTAAGTATGTTGATAGAAGTTAAATGAATATTTTGCTCTCTAAAGCCTCCCAATTGAAGCTTTTGAGTATATGTCTTATCTTTTGTTGCTACCGCAATCCAAATAGTACCTACGGGTTTGTCTGGTAATCCTCCGTCTGGGCCAGCAATACCACTAGTGGCTAGTCCGAAATCTGTTCCCAGTTTTTGACGTACATTTTCAGACATTTGAATAATGGTTTCTTCAGAAACAGCCCCAAATTGGTCTAAAGTTTCTGGTCTTACACCAAGTTGATTGATTTTGACAGAATTGTCATACGAAATTACACTACCCCAATAATAACTTGACGAGCCAGCTACTTTGGTAAATTGATGAGCTAAATATCCACCTGTGCAGCTTTCGGCTGTTGAAACTGTAAGACCTTTTTCTTTCAAAAGTCGTCCTATTGCAACTTCTAGCTCAATATCTTCTAGTGCATATACAAACTCCTCAATGATAGGAATAAGTTTTTGAACTTCAGAAGCAACTTGAGCCTTTATTACTTCCTCATTTTCGCCAAAACCTGTAAGTCGCAGTTTGACACTTCCCATCGATGGCAGATAGGCGAGCTTTAAGTTTTCAGGTAAAGCATCTTCCCAATCAGCAATTTTTTCTGCTAAAATAGATTCGCCAATACCAACAGTTCTAATAATTTGATGGAAAATCGTAGGTGTTTTAAAATGACCCTGAAGTCGAGGCAATATTGCATCAGACATCAATCCTTTCATTTCGTAAGGAACCCCAGGCATTGAAATATAGATGACTCCATTTTGTTCAAACCACATACCTGGCGCTGTACCTAGTTTGTTTTGAATATAAGTAGCATTCAGTGGGAGTTCGGCTTGACCTAAATTAAGTCCTGTAACCTCTCGACCTCTTTTTTGGAAAAAAGCTTTTAGGTCGATAAGGGCTTGTTCGTGGACAGCTAGTTTCGTACCGAAATACTTACAAAAAGTTTTTTTAGTAATGTCATCTTTTGTTGGACCCAAACCTCCCGTGACCAAAACTACATCTGCACGGCTCGTTGCCTCTGAAAAAATAGTTAGAATCGCCTCTTCTGTGTCACCAACCGAAGACTTTCGGACGGTTTTGATACCAATTTTATCCAATTCTGCACTAATCCATTGTGTATTAGTGTCTGTAATCTGACCATACAGGATTTCATCCCCAATTGTAATAATCTCTGCTTTAATCATTGCTTAAAAGGTTCAAGATGCTTTTGGAACTGATTTATTCAATTTTGTACCGAACAAACCACTCTGATTCGGATAAGCCCTGCTAAGAATTCATTATTTTTGTTCAAAATTACACATTTTCGGCACTTTTGTCGTTTAATTCAAGGGTACAAAACAAAAGATTTTAAAAGAGTCAGGGTTAAAATCTTAGATTTTGTTACTTCTATTCACTCTTAAAGTCTGAAAATGAAAGTAATCGAGAGCCACAGGTTCTCTCCATTTAAACAACATCTTATTTATGAAAAGAATTCTTATCGCCATCTGCCTAATGGGTACAGTAACTAGTTGTCAATCTCAAAACCTAGGAAATATCTTAAAACAAGCCAATGATGTATTGGCAAATGCGAGTAAGGGAGGTCTTACTTCAGATGAGATAGGTAAAGGCTTAAAAGAAGCATTGACAGTTGGTATCAAAAACTCTTCGGCACAAGCAGGGGCGCTAGATGGATTTTTGGGAAATCAAACCATTAAATTATTGTTTCCGCCAGAAGCACAAAAAGTAGAGGCAAAACTTCGTCAGATTGGCTTGGGAAGCGAGTGTGATAAATTTATTACCACTTTAAACAGAGGGGCAGAGAAAGCCGCTGGACAAGCAGTCCCAATTTTTGTGGATGCTATTAGCAAAATGACAATCCAAGATGCGTTGAGTATTTTGAAAGGAGACAAAGACGCTGCGACTCAATATCTAAAACGTACATCGTCGGACGCACTGGCTAAAGCATTTGCCCCTATCATGGAAGAATCTATCAATTCGACAGGAGCGACCAAATTGTATGGCGATATTGCGACTACTTATAACAAGATTCCATTTACAGCTCAAAAGTTAAATCCAGATTTGAAAGGATATGCTACACAAAAGGCAATCGATGGTTTATTTGTGTTAGTAGCACAAGAAGAACAAAAGATTCGTGAGAATCCAGCCGCTCGTGTGACAGACCTTCTCAAAAAAGTATTTGGTTCGAACTAGTTTTTTGTGCTAAATTCGTGGTAAGCTTTTGTTTGAACCAAGCAAACTTTTCGGGTGAAATCGCTGTTTCATTTGAAAGCTTTAATTTTCCAATATAGATACTTGCACAATATTTAAGCAGGTGAAGAATTTATCATGAAAAAATCAGAAATCAATTTTCAAGTAACATTAGACGACCAAAATATTCCAGAGCAAATTCAGTGGACTGCTACCGAAAACCCTAACGAGGGAATTGAGGAAACAAAATCTATCTTTATTGGTGTTTGGGATCACTACCACAAAGGAACACTTGCATTACCTTTATGGACTAAAGATATGGATGTACTTGAAATGAAACGTTTCTATATCGAGATGATGGGAAGTATCGCTGAATCTGCGATTCGTGCTACTGGCGATGAAGCCATGGCTATCAAAATCGATGCATTATGTAAAGATTTGAGCCAAACTTTGAAAGAGGAAATGAAAGCTGCTCAACAGCAACAAGCTTAATTTCCTAAAATCAGAAGGCTGATTATGTTGGAGTTTTTCAGCATAATCAGCTTTTTTATTGCAAATGTATTTGTTGTTTCCAACCATATCCCTAATACTTTTACTATGAAAATAACTTTGCTAAGTATTGCCATTTTGCTGTTGTTAAGTCTTTCTACGATTGCACAACGAGGAGTTAACTTTATTTCTGGAGGAAATTTACGCACCGTTTTTGATTTGGCAAAAGTTCAAAATAAAGCGGTATTCTTGGAAGCTTATGCACCAACTTGTCACGTTTGTATAGCATTTAAACCTACTTTTGAAAATCAGCAAGTAGGTGATATTTATAATAAAAATTATATTTCCTATAAATTAGATATGACCTCGCCAGAGGCGGCTGGTTTTTTGCAAAAACAAAATATCTGGATTCCATCAACGCCAACGTTGCTGTTTTTTGACAAGGATGTCAAATTGATGCACATAGCCATTATGGGAGAAAATACCAATTCGCCCGAAGCGCTTATTTCATCAGCGATGATTGCGTTGAATCCACAAAAAAGAGCAACTGGCTACAAGGCCATTTATCAAAGTGGCAACAGAACGGCTAATTTCTTGATTGATTATGGCTATATGGCTCGTATTTTGAAAGATACCGTGATGAATATCACGGTTTTGAAAACCTATGCAAAGTCGATTCCTACCACTCAGTACACCAGTAACGTAAATTTTGCAGTGCTTCAAAAGGCTATTATGGATGATGAGAACCCTCTTTTTGTATACATGATTAATCACCTTGCTGAATTTAATGCCAAGTTTGACAGGAATTTAGTTAAGCAAACTGCTGAGAATATTATCATGTATTCACTGTATTCGAGTAGAGGAAGTAAATTTTCATCAGCTAAAATTGCACAAATAAAAGCCAATTTGGCTAAACTTGGTGTAACTCAAAAAGCGATTGGTGTTCGTGTGTTTAGAGAGGAAGCAACCGCTTTGTTTAGAGAAGGTAAATCTGCTGAAGCCATTAAAATTTTGGAATCAATCATAGATGCCAAAACAGATAAGGCGAGTTATGCATATCTAAGTAATTTTGTAAAATCGAGAACTTCGGATAAAGCTGCCTTAGCAAAAGCATCAGTTTGGGCTGCAAAAGGACGCTAGAAGAAAGAATTATAGCAAAACAAAAAAGGTGAATGATCTTAAATCATTCACCTTTTTTGTTAAATTTTATGAATATACTCAAAACTTGTTCTTAAAATATAGTCTGAATCTTCATCTCCTAATTGAACTGCTAGTTGAAAATCTTCAATAGCGGTTTTCCGTTGACCTAATTGGTACCTTGCCATTCCTCGCCATCGTAGTGCTGTCGGGTTTTCACTTCTAAAATGCCAATCAGCTTTGTCAAATTCTAAGAATGCACCGTCATAATCCTCTAATTTGTACAAAATCTTTCCTTTGGTTACATAAGACTCTCCAACTGTATTATCAAAACTCAAAGATTGTTCGATGTCATACAATGCCGAGTACAAATTCCCCAATTGCAAATTACAAAGTGAGCGATAATAATGCGCTTTGGCTGATTTGGGAAAGCGTTTTAGCTTTTCGGTAAAAAAAGAAAGCGCTTCCTTATATTTTCTATGATGAATTAGGTGTTCACCATCTTCTAGTTTCTCTCTATTTTTGATGGTAATAAACTTTTCCTCTAACCAATTGAAGAACATCAAGGTTAGAACAAAAGGTAAAAAGAAAAAGAGGACCAGCCATTCCATAGTACACGAACGATTGCTATTGGTTTATAATTGCGCTAACTCCGTTTGAAGTTTTTTGGTTAAGCCCGATACCACAATATCATAGGAGTGATCTACAAGTTCGGATGCCATCTTCGAAGGAGTTCTTTCAAAATTAACGGTATTCCAGTGCTTTTTGTTCATGTGGTAGCCAGGAATAATAAAAGAAAATTCCTCCCTGAGAGAGACAGCTCTTTCGGGGTCACATTTGAGATTTACCGTAAAAATTTCGCTATCAAGTCCTGTTAAGGCAAATATTTTGCCCATAACTTTATATACCAAAGTTTCAGGCCCAAAAGGGAGTTCCTCTGTAACTCCTTTTTTTGAAAGGCAATATTCTCTAAACTGCTCTATATCCATACTCAAATGAATTAACGAATAAAGGCGCGATAAATCATGACAATCAAACAAACCAAAAACATCAGAATCGAAATCTTGTTGATGAAGTGCATCGTACGCAAATTGAAGCTTGTAGGTTTTGACGGGTCTGGTTTAGAGAAAACTCTAAGAAAATAACCGAAGGCTTCACCTAATTTGAATTGATCTTTAATACGACTCATGGCTTTTAAAATCTATTGTGAAACAATATTTATTTGAGTGTAATTCTTTGTTTGAACAACAAAGAATCTAATTTTACAATTAAAGCATATCTGCTAATTCGGCACTTTGAGCTGGCTCAAACCATACTCCATCTTCTTTAATTAGCTCAATAAGTTCATCAACCGCACGGTCGGCATGCACAGATTTTTTAACTACTTGCTGTCCACGATACAAGGCGATTTTATCTTTTCCTATTCCTACATAACCATAATCGGCATCAGCCATTTCGCCAGGACCGTTTACAATACAACCCATAATTCCGATTTTTACACCTTTTAAATGATCCGTTCTTTTGCGAATCATAGCTGTAGTTTCTTGTAAGTCGAATAAGGTACGACCACACGATGGGCATGAGATATACTCGGTTTTACTCATACGAGTTCTGGCAGCTTGTAGTATTCCAAATGCTGTAGAATTGTAGATTTTCGCCAAGCCTTGAAATTCTGATGCAGGAGTATTTTGGGGTACAGAAAGTATTGCTCCATCGCCTAAGCCATCCACTAACAAACCACCTAAATCCGTTGCTGAAAAGAGTTGGAAATCACTAGTTGACATAGCATCATATTGGCGCCAAATAACAACAGGAAGCTTTATTTCTTGACTTATCAGCTCAAAAAAGAAACGTCTTAAGGCTGGCATTCCGTGCGTATTATTCGTAGAAATTATCAAAACAGCATCTCTTAAAGAAGACAAACTCGAAATCAATTCTGGCTTTAGGTTGTCAATGTTAACTGCAATGAAATTCAAAGAGTTATGTGTTTTCACATTGTCCGAAATTTCCTCAAATGAAATCATTGGGAATAAATTTTCTGGACAATTTTTTTCTAACCAAATTTTGTAGTCAACAATCTCTTTTAATCCCATAGGCAGCATGAAGGTCGATGGGCGTTGTCCTGTGTAAACAAAATCTGCACCTAAATCATTCATTGCCCACTTGTCAGTAGCAGGTAAGTAAAAATGACCAATTGGCTTTAAATCATCATGTTCATTGATCCCCACCTGTGAGTAGTCTGCAATCACTCTTGGGACGTTATGTCCACCAAAAACTGCCACCTCATTGGTCGCTCTTCTGAAATGTTGGAAAGGATTTATTGGCGAATCAAATGCTTCAGAAAGTTCTGTATTTGCAGGTTTCCATGCAGGAATCACGGTAGTGCTTTCGGCACGATGCGTGTATCTATCGATAAGACTTTTGGCAACTGGCGCTTCAAATTCTGGGTCTTCTGTCAACGATACACGAACGGTGTCTCCAAGACCATCTTCCAATAAAGTTCCGATTCCGACAGCCGACTTGATACGACCATCCTCACCTTCGCCAGCTTCTGTTACGCCAAGATGTAAAGGATAAGGTTTTAGTCCTTCTTCGTCCAATTTTTTACAAAGCAAACGATAAGCTTCAACCATTACTTGTGTATTCGATGCCTTCATTGATAAGACGATATTGAAGTAATTTTCGTCTTCACAAATTCTCAAAAATTCTAAGGCAGACTCAACCATTCCAAGTGGTGTATCACCATATCTACTCAAAATTCTATCGCTCAAAGAACCATGATTGGTACCAATACGCATAGCAGTACCGTATTCTTTACAAATTTTAATTAGAGGAACAAACTTGTCTCTAATACGTTCTAATTCTGCTTGATATGAAGACTCGGTATAATCAATAGTTTCAAAACGCTTTTTGTCAGCATAGTTTCCTGGATTGATACGCACTTTTTCTACCAATCTTGCCGCTAATTCTGCTGCATTAGGTGTAAAATGTATATCTGCGACCAATGGAACATTACAACCACGATTACGAAGTTCTTTGCGAATATTCTCTAAATTTTGCGCTTCTTTTACGGAAGGTGCTGTAATACGTACCAACTCACAACCCGACTCCACCATTCTAAGCGTTTGCTCTACCGAACCAATGGTATCCATAGTATCGATGGTAGTCATAGATTGGATACGAATTGGATATTGCGAGCCCATCCACAAATCTCCAATGTTCACAGAGATTGTTTCGCGACGTTTATATTCGGTAAGAGAAGTACAATACTTGGTTCCTTTTTCGATAAGGTTCACTATTTGAGAGTTATTCGACATAACGAGCTAAAATATAAATTTGATTTTTTGCCAAAACTATTGACTGTACAAATTTAGGGCTTATTGGTAGATTGACAATAAAATACCCCGACTGTTTCTATAACAACAGGCGGGGTAGGAAGGTTATGAATTAAGGCTGAATATTTTAGAAATCGCCAAATTCATCAACTAAATATTTTTGTACCAATGAAATATCACCTTTTGAGGTTAAATCAGGTACATTTTCAGCTACAGGAACGGTGGTTACTAAACCTGGATTCTCTTTTGCCATACGAGTAACGGCACTTGGCAATTCACGTTCGTTACGAATAGGATTGAATGGTTCAGACTGAACATATTTCAAAATATCATCATATTTGAAGTGAAACACGTTCATATTAACACCAATTTGACCAGCTACACGTTTTGCCTCGGCAATTTGCTCGTCGTTAGGTTTTTCTAAAATTTCTACCAAACTACCATCTTCGTTAGTTTTGATAATAGCAAATGCCTTCACACGTTCTGGCTCTACACCTAATGCATCAGCATTATAAGAAACTACCGCATTGGGAATTTCTGCATCCTTCAAAAGCGTTAGCACTGAAACAGAATATAAATTATCAGAGTTACAAACCGTAAAACGTTCGCCTTTCCATTCAGGCGTTTGTTCCAAGGCTTGTTGAATAGCGTCAGCTGTTCCAGCAGGCTTTTCACGATCTGGAGCAATTTGTTGCGTTGCGAATTTAAAAGTAAATCCCCAAGCTTTTCCATCCGCTACCAATTGGTCATAGTAAGGTTGCGTAACAGTATCTTTCGGATTTTTGAGAATCAAAACTTCATTATATCCAGCACGATGCGCATTATATAAAAGATAATCCATAAACGGACGACCATCTTTCCCCACGCCAATCATCCCTTTTGGGAGCGTATTTGCTTGTTCGATTAGCTTTTCATCCAAATTTGAATTGCCGTCTGTTTTTTTCATGCGAGAAGACATCCCGCCTGCCATAATCAATAGTTTTGCCATATAAAAAATGCTCGATGAAAGTAGCAATATATTTTTTGAAAATAGTGTTGCTTTCGCCTCAAAAGCGAGGTAATATATTACCGCAAATTTAGGAATAGTTTTGATTTTTTAACTAAACTAATTAAAAAACTCTAATATCCCCAAATTTCGGTTTCTGTGTAAGTTTTGCACCAAAAGTAAAGTGGTTCAGGTACAGGAGTTTGTAAAATAGATTTCAAATACGATACTTTGATGATACCTGAATTAAAATATCAAAAAATATGCTAGATTCATTATCAGCCCAACCCTTAGTGAAATAATCTAATTCATTTGTATCTTTGAATGACTAAATGCAAAATCACTTTTAACCATTACATTGAACAATCTCAATCGATTCTGTGTTTATCATTTTAGAGGGTCATACAAAACCATTGACAGTTCAAAGATATATCTATTTTTGTTTAATCTTTTTGAAATAATTTTAAACAAAATCGAAACCTTTTCTTTGAACTTGCAGTTTGACCCTATGAAAGAACTACTCGCCGATTTAGTTTAAGAGTGTTGCTGACAACCTTTCAGACGACTTTTAAACTTGATGACTAAATCCCCGATAAAATATAGTTTGTTTCAATCGGAGCGAAAGCTCGGGATGTGTCCTGCCCGATATATCCATTTGTCTCTAAATTCACTTTTAAATTAGCAAAATTACAATGAGTGCAAAGCGAGTGGCGGTGTTCCGCAAAGAACACTTCAATGCCGCACATCGCCTTCATAATCCCAATTGGACGGATGAGAAGAACGAGCGAGTTTACGGTAAATGTAACAATCCAACCTTTCATGGTCATAATTATGAATTAATTGTACAAGTGATTGGCGAACTAGATCCTGAAACTGGCTATGTGATTGATATGAAGGTGTTGAGCGATATTATAAAGTCTGAAATCTTGGATAGATTTGATCACAGAAACTTAAATCTTGATACAGAGGAGTTTAAAGATCTTAATCCTTCTGCCGAGAACATTGCTATTGTTATTTACGACATTCTCAGAAACAAACTAAACCCAAACTTGGATATTAAAATCAGATTATATGAAACAGAACGAAACTTTGTTGAATACCCTGTTGGATAATAATGGAAAATTATTGCTAACTGATGAAGAAATTGGCGATGACCACATTGCGACTTCTGTAGATACACCTATGCGTGCTGATGCCTTCGAGTTGAGTGATGAAGAAAAAATAGCTCAAATTGAATACCATTTCAGACAAATTATGGAAACCCTAGGTCTGGATTTGACTGATGATTCATTGAAAGGTACGCCAAAACGTGTAGCAAAAATGTACGTCAAAGAAATTTTTAGTGGTTTAGACCCTAAAAATAAACCTTCTATTGCATTGTTTGAAAATAAATATCAATACAATGAAATGTTGGTTGAAAAAAATATTTCTTTCTATTCAAACTGCGAACACCACTTTGTACCAATTTTTGGCAAGGCTCATGTGGCTTATATCGCTGAAGGAAAGGTAGTTGGTTTGTCAAAGCTAAATAGAATTGTTCAGCATTATGCAAAGCGCCCGCAGGTACAAGAGCGCTTGACAGTACAGATTGCTAGGGATTTACAAGAAATTTTGGGTACTGAGAATGTAGCTGTAATGATTGATGCAAAGCACCTTTGTGTAGCCTCTCGTGGTGTAAAGGATGATACCTCATCGACGGTTACAAGCTATTATGGAGGCAAATTTCAGGAAGAAAGTGTACGTCAGGAGTTTTTAAAATATATAGGAATCTAGAAAATAATTTGATTGTTTCTTAAAGCTCAAACAAATGAAGGCATTTGAAGTTTATACTTTGAATGTCTTTTTTTTGTTTAAAAGAATTTTGAAAATACTCCACAAAATATGATGAAGAATTATTTAGTTATTGGTGCAAGTTCAGGTATAGGTGAGGCAATCGCTTTGGAATTACTGAGAGAAGGACATCAAGTTTTTTCTGCTTCTAGAAATACACCAAAGGTAGAAGGAATTACTCATTTGGCTTGGGATGCAAGTTCTCCAGATGTCTCAATTTTTAGCCAATTGCCTGAGTCACTGGACGGACTGGTATATTGTCCTGGTACAATCAATTTGAAACCCATCAATCGATTGACTTTGGATGACTTTAAAAATGATTTTCAGATAAACTTAGTAGGAGCAGTATCCGTCATACAGGCGGTGTTGCCTAAGCTTAAAAAAGCAGATGGTGCATCAATTGTGTTATTTAGTACCGTCGCTGCCAAAATAGGCATGGGGTTTCATGCATCAGTGGCAGCCTCAAAAGGAGCTGTTGAAGGATTGACAAAATCGTTAGCCGCTGAGTTATCGCCTGTAAAAATTCGAGTAAACTGCGTGGCTCCATCCTTGACAGATACACCTCTAGCGAAAAATTTGCTTTCTACAGAAGAGAAAAAAGAAGCCTCCAACAAGCGCCATCCTCTTGGCAGAGTTGGTACAGCAGAGGATATAGCTCGCATTTCTACCTTTTTATTAAGTGATTCAGCCTCATGGGTTACAGGACAGATTATTGGCGTGGATGGAGGTATGGGAAGCATTAAAGGTGCATAAATTTGAAATATTATTATCGACTTTGGTATTTTTTCTGTAAAATTGAAACAGCATATTCGTCCGAGTGTGCTGTTTTTTTAACCTATAATATTACAACTATGTCGTTTTTACTTGTCTTATTAGTTATTGCCTTCCCTCTGTTGGCGCTTTCGTTTGCTATTGTAAACCAAGGAACTGTCGCAGTAGTGACTATTTTTGGGAAATATCAGCGAATTATGACGCCAGGGCTAAACTTCAAAATCCCTTTTGTTGAAGCAATCTTTAAAAAAATCTCTATTCAAAGTCGTTCGATTGAACTCGAATTTCAAGCTATTACTGCCGATCAAGCCAATGTGAATTTTAAAGCCATGTTGGTGTATGCCGTAATGAATCAAGAGGAGGAAACGATTAAAAATGTAGCGTTTAAGTTTATGGATGAGCGCTCGTTTATGCAAGCCTTGATTCGTACCATTGAAGGTACTATTCGTGCTTTGGTAGCAACTAAGCGTCAAGCTGAGGTACTTGGTCTGAGAAGCGAAATCGTGATTCAGGTAAAGGAGCATATCGATAATACACTCGAAACATGGGGGTATCATTTGATTGATTTGCAACTGAATGATATTGCCTTTGATGAGGCGATTATGCGCTCGATGGCACAAATTGTGGCATCGAATAACTTAAAAGCTGCTGCCGAAAACGAAGGTCAAGCTTTGTTAATTACCAAAACAAAAGCAGCTGAAGCTGAAGGAAATGCCATTCGTATCGCAGCTGAAGCCGAAAAAGTGGCAGCACAATTACGTGGTCAAGGGGTGGCTTTGTTCCGTGAGGAGGTAGCTAAAGGTATGGCAGAATCGGCTAAGGTGATGAAAGATAACCAACTGGATGCGTCGCTTATTTTGTTCTCTATGTGGACTGAAGCCATTAAGCATTTTGCAGAACAAGGAAAAGGAAACGTGATTTTCTTGGACGGTTCTACCGAAGGAATGGAAAAAAATATGAAACAACTTACGGCTTTGCAACAGCTTAAAGAAGTAAAATAAATCAAAAACCGTAGACTTTAATGGTTAAGGTCTACGGTTTTAATAACAATTCTTTTATCAAATCCTTTCTTTCTGCGGTCAATAAATGCCCATTATCTGGTAGATAAATAAATTGTTTGGGCGCTTCAGTAATCATTGAATCCAAATAAGCTCCATTTCGGGTATCAATAATCCAATCTTTCCCTCCCTGCAAAATAACCACTGGGCAGTGTATTTTACGCCAATCATTTTCTAAGTTCAACAGTTGTTTTTGGTGATCAAACTTTTCTTCACTGGCTCTATTTACATAATAGGGCAAGAAAAATTTCACAAAATCCGAATTTACAGGTTTCGAGAACCACCAGTATTTTTCTAATTTTGGCGCACAAGCTGGTGAAATTAGAAACAGTTTTTTGACCAAATTGGGATAATCCATCGCTAATTTGGCTGCAATGGCAGCTCCATACGAACGTCCCACTACGGTAATTTCGTAGTCAGGATACTTTTTAAGTAACTCATAAAATGCTTTTGCCTGTTCATCGATAGATACCAACTTTTTATCAGAGTGATTATATCCGAATCGGTCTGCTGCTACGATTTTAAATTCCTTCAATAGCAACGAGTCGTTCAAATAATCTTTGTACCCAAACCATGCACCAGGTGCTCCATGTATAAGAAATAGCAGTTTGTGACTGATGTTGGTTGATTGAGCAAAATATATTTTTTTATGCTCATATTCTGCATAACTAAAGTCAGGCTTGGGAGGCAAAGCCGCATAGTATTCATCCACTTGGCTGGTGCTCATAGTAAAACCTTGCAAACAACCACTCAGACCTAATATACTACAGACAAATGCCAACAAAATAAGACTATATGCTTTCAATGAAGTGTTTTTGATTAAGCGATAAATTGACTTCATTCCATTCAATATTTTTGGAAACAGGAAACTTTCTTATAGGACAATCCTGCACTTTACAATAGTAACAGCAATCATCTAAACATGGGTCGGCATGAATGAATATTTCTACATTACCTTGAAATTCAGCGCCTAAAATATCCTCAAATTCATGCACATTAGCATGCACAACTTCAAGATTATAATAACGCGGCAAAGTGATATGGCAGTCAATATGAAGATCGGCACCGTAGTGTTGGATTCTCAAATTATGAATATCTATCCATTCAGATTTTTTATTATTTTTCAAAATTTGGACTACTTTCTCCAATGTTTCTTGGTCGGTTTCATCCATCAAACCACCTATTGATTTTCGCATGATTTTTATCCCACTCCAACCCATATAAAGTGCAAATATTACAGAAGCTACACCATCCACCCATGCAGATTTGGTAAAAACCACCAACGCAACGGCTGCAATCAATATGACACCACTTTGGGCATCTAATTTGAGGTGTTTTCCATCTGCTATTAAAGTTGGAGACTGATATTTAATACCTTCTTTTTCAATGTAATATCCTAAAAACCAATTGACAATAACGCCAGAAATAATAATGCCTAAGCCCAAGGGAAGGTCAGAAAGAGGCTGTGGGTTAAAGAAGTTTTGTACCGCATGAAATATGATAAAGATACTTGCCAAGACAATCAAAACACCTTCTAATCCTGCCGAAAAAAATTCAATTTTTCCATGCCCATACGGGTGGTTAAGGTCTTTGGGCTGTGAAGCTAGGTAGATGGCATAAAAAGCAAATCCGCTAGCTACTACATTAATGATTGATTCAAGGGCATCAGTCAGAATAGCACTTGAATAGGTCATGTAATAGGCCACAAATTTGACTATCATTAAAAAAGTACTAACTACAAACGAAGCTAGGATAATCCGATATTTAGGGGTCATGGTATTGTAAGAATTTCCACAAAGGTACTGAAAGGGAGTTGATTACTGGTTGAGGATGCTTTATTTATCCTTTACCATTTTGAAAAAAATACGACTCCAATTTTCTTTTAAGCCTTCAGTTTGTCAAACGAAAAATATAGGGAATGATTTAGAAAACCGAATCGATTTCGGAATAGTTCAAATAAAACGTAATATTTCCTGTTTTGTATCTCAGCTTCTTACTCTACCTTTGTGATATGACAAAAGAAAAAAATCCTTGGACCAAAACCTCTTCTACCCAAGTATACGACAATCCATGGGTAAGTATTCGACACGAGGAAGTGATTAAACCTAACGGCGAACCTGGTATTTATGGGGTAGCGCATTTTAAAAACAAAGCCATTGCAATTGTTCCTGTCGACAGCGAACTAAATACTTGGCTGGTAGGACAATACCGTTATCCTTTAGAGGAATATTCATGGGAAATTCCGATGGGCGGCGGAGCGTTGAACGTAGAAAGTCTGGAATCGGCTAAGCGTGAATTGAAAGAAGAAACAGGAATTTCTGCCGAAAGCTGGACTGAGTTAGGACGCATCCATACTTCAAATTCTGTAACAGACGAAGTGGGTTATATGTATTTAGCCGAAAATCTCACTTTTGGAGAATCAGAGCCAGATGATACTGAAATTTTGAAGATTCAAAAAGTGAGTTTGTCAAAAGCTATCGAAATGGTGATGAATTCAGAAATCACAGACTCGTTGAGTATTGCAGCCTTGTTAAAAGTAGCTAGGTTGAAAGGAATTTAATTAGGAAGAACATTTTGTTTGGGACAAAGGGCTACCTTTTAAACCCAACCAAATTTTAAGATATTTTGTATGATAACAGCAGCGTTTTTTGGCTTTTTGTATGGCTTTATTCTATGTTTTACATTTGGACCAGCCTTTTTTAGATTGATACAAACGAGTATTGATAATGGCTATAAAAGTGGTATGTTGATAGCCTTAGGAGTAACAGCCGCAGATGCTATATTAATGTTTTTGGCAGTTTTTGGAACCGCTTTTTTGCCTCAAATCGACAATTTTGATATGTATTTATCTGTTGGTGGAGCGGTGTTATTAATAGGTTTGGGATTAATCAGTATTTTCAAACAACAGCCTCAGTTAGTGTATCCCAAAACAAAATTTGGCACCGTATTGTACTATTTTACCTCAGGGCTATTTCTTAATCTGCTCAATCCTTCCAATTACATTGCAGTATTTGGTACATCTACCTACTTAAAAGGAGCGCAACATTTCGACTTAGGACAAATCATCATTTTCTTTTGCTTGAGTTTGGTAGCCACTATGCTTGCAGAGTCGCTTATCTCTTATTATGCCAATAAAATGAAAAAGGTGCTTACGCCTAAAATCATCACACGCATTAACCAAGTCGCTGGCTTAGTATTCATTGGTTCGGCTATGGCTATCTTGTACAAACAGTTTATGATTTAACCATGAAAATCCTCATCGCTTGTGATTCTTTCAAAGATGCTCTTTCTGCTACAGAGGTTTGTAAGGCGATTTCTGACGGCATCCTTTGTACTTTTCCTCTATCTCAAATACAACAGAAACCATTAGCAGATGGGGGAGAAGGTACGCTGGAGGCTCTGAAATTGGCGTTGAATGGAACTTATCAGTTTGTACAAACCTTTGATCCACTACACCGTCCTATTGAGACTAGTTATTTGTGGATCGCTGAACAAAAAACAGCTGTTATCGAAATGGCAAAAGCCTCTGGGTTAGAGTTACTTTTACCAGAGGACAGAAATGTCATGCAAACATCTACTTTTGGTACAGGTATATTGGTTAAAGATGCGCTTGAACAAGGAGCTAAAAAGATATTTTTGACGGTAGGAGGAAGCGCTACAAACGATGTGGGAATGGGTATGGCGAAAGCGCTAGGGTATGAATTTTTAGATGAAAAAGGAAATAAATTAGAGGCATCAGGAGAAAATGTAGGGAAAATCGCCATCATTAATACTGAGCGTATCGATAAAAGAATTTGTCAGACTGAATTTTATGTGGCAACAG
Source organism: Flectobacillus rivi (assembly GCF_030056655.1). Classification (NCBI taxonomy): domain Bacteria; kingdom Pseudomonadati; phylum Bacteroidota; class Cytophagia; order Cytophagales; family Flectobacillaceae; genus Flectobacillus; species Flectobacillus rivi. Next base: position 17,101 of record NZ_JASHIE010000003.1, on the reverse strand, counting down.
ATGTGACAAATCCTCTTTTTGGGAAAAATGGTGCTGCTTACGTGTATGCTCCACAGAAAGGAGCAAGCCCCGAGCAGGTTGTTGCATTGAATCATGGTCTAGAACATATTCATCGGTTGTTGAAAGATACTTTTTCGATTGATACTCAAGAGATTGCTGGTGCGGGTGCAGGTGGAGGAATGGGTGCAGGTGGGATTTGTTTTTTGGGTGGAAAAATCATTTCCGCTGCCCAATGGGTTTTCGAAACAATGGCTTTATCCTCTGCTATCGAGCAATCGGATATAGTTATTACAGGTGAAGGTCGTATTGATATCCAATCTTTTCAAGGAAAGGTGCTTTCGGAAGTTTTGAAATACGCTAAAATGTATCAAAAGCCTATTTTCGGAATAGCTGGACAGATTCAAGAGCTTGATAAGCTTTTGGAGATTCCAGAAATGGTATATGTGAGTGCCATACAAACGGGTCCAGAAACCTTGGAGAATTCTCTTAAAAACTGTAGCGAACTCCTTGTTCAAAAAGGAAAAGTTATCGGAAAAATGCTCAAAATGATTCAACATGGATAATCTTGAGGAGTCATATTGCTTGTTCGAACGAACAGTTAATGCTTTTGAGATTCTTAATCAAGAAGAATTACAGAAATTCTATGCACTATTCAAGCCAGTTAACTTCAGTCGAAAATCTGTACTCACAGAGTCGGGTTCTACTGAAAAATATTTGTATTTTGTGGTAGAAGGTGTTCAAAGAATCGTTTTTCAAGACGATTTGGGTCATGAAGCTACCATTTTGTTTACCTATCAAGGGAATTTTGGTGGGATTTTGGATTCAATGTTAACTGGTAGAGCTACCCAATATACCTATGAAACTCTCACCAAATCTATACTACTTCGTGCCAACATTAATGAGGTTCGAGCCTTGGGGAAAATCTATCCAGCTATTCATAACCTATTATTTGAAGGTTTGCTGTATGCCTTCAGTGGTCTGCTCGAAAGATTAGTGGAAATACAATGCTATTCGGCGGAAGAAAAATTTCGGATTTTATTGAAACGCAGTCCACATATCCTCCAGATTGTTCCGCAAAAGTATTTAGCAAATTATATTGGTATCGATGCCACCAATTTCAGTAAGTTTCTCAATACTGTTAAATTGTAAATCTTAGAAAATACCAAGATTTATCATTTGTTGAGAATATACCTTTGTCCCGAAATAAACTATTTTACTTTATGGCACTAACTTATTTTGATACAAAGGAAGAATTGCTCGATTTTTTGACTCAACTAGCAGAAAAACAATTAGATAAAACCGTTGAATGGCGACAGTCTATCGATGTTACAATCCTACTACAGCCTAGCAATACAGGCGGTTGGAGTATGGCTCAATGCTTGTCGCATCTAAATGCCTATAGCGACTATTATTTGGCTAGTTTCCGACATGGAATTTCAACTCATGAGAAATACTTACAGAATCATTCCATCAAATCGACATGGTTAGGAAGATTGGCGATTAAAAGCATGCATCCCGAAACAGGAAAAAGTAAGTTTAAAGCTATGAAAGGCTATATTCCAGACACCGAGCTTCCTGCTCTCGAGGTATTAGATACTTTTATATCCCATCAAAAGAATTTACTGGAAGTGCTTAAGCTTGCCAGAAATTATCAACTCAATCAGATTACGATTCCTATTTCAATTGCGAAATTTTTGACATTAAGATTAGCTGATGCACTTTATTTTTTAATAATCCATCAAGAGAGACATATACTCCAAGCAGAGCGGAATTTAAAGGGAAAATAGCAATTCATTAAAAAAGGCGACCGAAAACCTAGTTTCGATCGCCTTTTTGATGCTTAAAGAGGAATGAAAGAATTCATTCAATCTTTATATTTATTTTGATAAGAAATTTTCCCAATCTTCAATTTGCTCTTTTTTCTTGATCACCCTTGGAAATTTATTTTGACCACCCGTTTTTCCTTTCGATGCCATGAAATCATAGAAAGTTTTAGCAGGAAGTACCCTCACTTTCATTTCACGAAGTGCGTGCTTTCTTTCTACAGGATAATCATCGTTTATTTCACAAAGGGTTTTGTCAATAAATTGTTCTAAGGCTTCCGCTTCTATTTTATCGTCAGTGCCAACGTACCAGTGATGCGCGAAGGTGGTTTCTACCTTTTTCCCAACAACCGTAAACTCTCTAATATCGATATTGAAATGTTTAGAAGCCAATTCAATCGCTTTGTTCATGTTATCGACAGAAAGGTGTTCGCCACAAAGACTTAAAAAGTGCTTCGTACGACCTGTAATAACAATTTCTGCATTTTTCTTATTGGTAAATTTAATGGTATCGCCAATCAAGTATCGCCATGTTCCTGATACCGTAGAAATAAGCAAAGCATACTCTTTACCTTCTTCTACTTCGTCAATCATCAAAGTTTCAGGACGTTCGACCATTGCTCCATCCGAATCAAAGTTGTTTTCGTTGAAAGGCACAAATTCGAAGAAAATACCATTGTTGAGCACCAGACGCATATCGCTATTTGGGTGCGTTTGATATGCCAGAAATCCTTCTGATGCCAAATAGGTTTCGATATAAGTAATCGGACGACCGAGGAGTTTTTCAAAACCTTGTTTGTAAGGTTCAAAACTCACGCCACCATGACAGAATATCTCCAAATTTGGCCAAATATCGTGGATATTATTGACACCATATTCCTTGATGATTTTTTCCATCAATAACTGAATCCATGCTGGAACGCCCACAATAAAGCCAATATCCCAATTTTTAGCTTGTTTGGTGATTTTATCTAATTTCTCGCTCCAATCACGAGTAGCAGCTATTTTTTTACCAGGCTTATAAAATCTTTCAAACCAAAAGGGAATCTTTCCTGCGGTAATACCACTTAAATCACCTTCATAATGAGTTCCCATTTGTTGTAATTCAGTGCTACCACCGAGCATCAAATATCCTTTTTCGTAGAGCTGAGGAGGTAAGTTTTTATAGGCACCCAAGGACAGAATCTGACGAATAGACGTTCTATGAATAGCCTTTACCATATCCTTTGTCACAGGAATATGTTTGGAGGCGGCCTCTGAGGTACCCGAACTTAAAGCAAAATATTTTACACGCCCCGGCCACGCAACATTTTTCTCTCCTTCGTGAGCTTTATACCACCATTCACTATACATTTTATTGTAATCATAAACAGGTACTTGATTTTTAAATTTGGTATAATACTCTTTGTCATCCGAAAACAAAGCTGCATTCATGATGTCTTCAAAATTGTATTTATCTCCAAATTGCGTAAATCGGGCTTTATTCAATAACTTAATAAGTGTCTTTTTCTGTAGTTTGGCATGATTCGTTTTTTTACGTTGAATCACAGTTGTCAAACCAATTCCTTTCTTAAGTAGATTACCGACTATTGCCATATTATGATTAATATTTTGATAGAGAAAAAGAACATAATGATCTTGGTACTGAATTACAAAGCAACATTGCTACTTAATCTCTGTATGATGAAAAATGATTTTCAAAGTTATTGTTAAATTTTGAGGTTAAAATAATGTAAATGTTAAATTCTTAACTGAGATTTAGCATTTACTCCCCCAATTGAAGGGATTTTAATACATCAATCGCTTTATAATCAGTCAAATCGAATTTTACAGGTACAATGGCAATATAATTTTCTTTTAATGCGTCTTCATCGGTATTTCCGCCTTTATCATCATTCTGCAAATAACCATCCATCCAATAATAGGCTCTTCCGTAAGGGTCTTTTCTTTCTTCGAAGGATTCTCTGAAAAGCGCATCTGTTTGGCGGCATATCTTGATTCCTTTGATTGCCTCTTCAGACTTAGCTGGAATATTCACATTCAAGGCTACGCCGTGTGGTAGACCATTTGCTAGAATAGTCTGAGCAATTTGCTTGATATATGGCTCGCCATGACCAAACTCAATATCAGCCCCAAATTCACATAATGAAAAGCCAATGGCAGGAATACCCTCAATCGCTGCTTCGATAGCAGCCGACATCGTTCCGCTGTAAATGACAGCAATCGAAGAGTTGGAACCATGATTAATCCCACTCACTACCAAATCAATCTTACGACCTTTTAGAATAAAATGTTTTCCAAATTTAACACAATCCGCTGGAGTACCGCTGCACTTATAGGCTTTGACATCTGGTAAAAAATTGGGCACTTCACTCACACGCAAAGGGCGATCAAGCGTAATAGCGTGGCCCATACCTGATTGATGAGAGTCGGGTGCAACCACAACAACTTCACCTAATTGTGACATAATGGCAGCGAGTGTTTTGATACCTTTAGAAGCGATTGAGTCGTCGTTTGAAATAAGAATTAATGGCTTTTGCATTGCAAAGTTGATTTTAGGGATTGTTTTAGTTTGTAGTTATTCGTGAGTTTGAGTTGGCGTAATGATTTAATAGTATATTCATTATTGAGGATACTCGCAATCTATTGATAGTTTGTATGGATTTCATAACGGTTCAACTAATTACAATAACTTCTTTTCTTTAGCGAATGACTAATCACAAATAACGTTTTCTCCCAAAGGAAAAATGATTACATTTGAAATACAATAAACAAAAACAACCTCAAATTTTGTCGTTATCTTGAAGCTTGTTCTCAATGTGTCTATTGATTTTGACCCAAAGATAATAGGCTTTTAGAGATTAAATTTAGTTTTGACCTCAATTATGCCATGTTGAAAATTATTGGTAAACTGATTTTACAGCTAAGTGGCTGGAAGATTGTAGATAAGACTCCCTTAGGAATTAAGAAATATCCCAAAGCTGTGATTATTGCTGTGCCACATACGTCCAATTGGGATTATCCGTATGCTATGGCAACCCTTTATGCTATGGGTTGTAAGATTCGCTATCTGGCAAAGGATTCACTTTTTAAATTTCCGTTGGGTCTCATAATTCGTGGCTTAGGAGGAATTCCTGTTAATCGTTCTCAGAAGAACAATTTGGTGCAGATGATGACAGATTTACTCATAAATGCTCCTGAAATGCAATTGCTTGTTCCAGCTGAAGGCACCCGATCCTACACAAGCGAGTGGAAATCTGGTTTTTATCACATCGCCAAAAATGCTGGTGTACCAATTGTGCTTGGCTTTTTAGATTTTGGAAAAAAAGAAGCAGGATTTTTAGGGGTATTTCAGCCTTCAGGGAATTATGAGGAGGATTTACCCAAGATTCAATCGTTTTATAAAAATATTACCCCAAAACACCCAGAATACTTTTCATTAAAGGATGCAAAACTCGATTAACTTAAAAAATGCTACCGTTGAGGATATTCCTCTGATTCAATCTATTGCCGAACAAACTTGGCGACCCACTTATGGACATATCTTGACTGAAGAGCAGACGCTGTTTATGTTAGACATGATGTATTCTTCAGAATCCTTGACCCGACAGTTTGAGACCAATACCTTTATTTTTGCTTACGAAGGTGAATCCCCGCTCGGATTTGCTGGTTTCGAGCCCAAAGATGATGAGGTGATGAAACTTCATAAACTGTATATGCTCCCCGCTGCCCAAGGTAAAGGCATTGGAAAATTATTGATTCAGGAAGTGGCAAAATATGCTAAGCAACAAGGATTAAAATTTGTTCATTTAAACGTAAATCGCAATAATAAAGCGATTGGTTTTTATGAGAAACAGGGTTTTAAAATCATTAAAGAGGAGGATATTAATATCGGTAATGATTATTGGATGAATGATTATGTGATGCAGTTGGATGTCTAGGATAAATCATAAAAAATAGAAATTTGTAAAGGATGCTACGTGAAAGTTTTAACTCCTTACTATCTAGAAGTCTTTCTTGTTTTAGGGATAATAGTATTAGATGGTATAATTTTAATAAACTCTCAAACAAGTCAAGAAAACCAAGTTAGAAGAAAAAGCTGCAGCCCGTAAAGCAAAGATGGATTCTTTATCCCCAGAAGAAAAAGCGGCTTTAAAAGGTAAAAGAAAAGAACTGGTAGAAAAATGGAGAAGCTTAAGTCCAGAAGAACGAAAAGCACTCAAAGAGGAATGGAAGGCTAAAAAAGCAGGAAATTAACAAATATGATTCCTTCCGAATGTCTAGGATTGGGATTATTCTCCGATTTTTTGATGCCACTATGCTAGATATGACTAGGCTTAAGACAGAATCATTGCGTCTTAAGCCTAGAATACAAATTTTTACATAATCACTCACTCAATTTATTTTATAGCATTGTAATTTTTTCAAGCACTTGCTGAATCAAACTTTCGGTATGTTTTTCTGGATTTTTTGAAAATTGATGCGTCATTCTTGACGCTACGATAGCGCTCATCGAAAGTACTTCATGACCCAATAACTCTCCAAATAAATAATATCCTGCCGTTTCCATCTCCAAATTCGTTAACACATTTCCTTGAAATGAAAATTGATTAAATTTTTGAAGTAAATTTTCTTGTTTAGGACTATATCTTAAGACTCTTCCTTGCGGTGCATAAAACCCTGGACAAGTCACGGTATTTCCTTCAAAATACAAGGGATTCTTATTGTCAAAAAGTAAATCATAAAGTTTTTGAGAGCCAAATGATGTGTAAGATAGAAAATCCAAGTTCATTTGTGCTTGAACCGCTTCGGAAAAGGAAGATGTTGTAGTTGGATAAAAATGCCCCAAAGCATCAAACCCAATTCCTCTTTTTGACACCACGTAGCTATCCACTGGAATACTTTCTTGTAGACTTCCTGATGTGCCTATCCGTACGATATTGAGGCTAGTATGAGCTTGTTTAACAGTTCGAGTAGATAAATCGACATTCACGAGGGCATCCAGTTCATTCATCAAAATTTCGACATTATCGGTACCAATACCACTAGAAATCACAGACAGTCGAGTGTTGCCGATATATCCTGTGTGCGTCACAAACTCACGTTTCGATACCTTTTTTTCTATTTTGTCAAAATATTTAGAAACTACCTCCACACGGTCAGGGTCGCCTACCGTAATGATGGTATTAGCAATATCTTCAGGGCGTAAGTTCAAATGATATATGCTTCCATCAGGATTTAGAATTAAGTCGGTTTCAGAAATTGATTTCATAGGTTGTTTTTTTAAGATTGTTGATTTACGTATTTCCTAAGTTAAAAATAAAAAACCTCTCATCGAAATGAGAGGTTTGTATTTTGTATCAAATTTTAATTATTCTGCGCTAAGCTGAAAGCTAGAATAATCTACATTTGTTTTCTGGCGACTTTTGAATCCAAATTCTGGCGAGTAATTGTCAGACTGTTTGCTGTAATACCCAGAAGGATTATACGGGCGCTTGCGAGGGTGATTTTTACATTCTTCAGAACAAGCTCCTTCCATTTTTTCTAAACAACTAGGACAAATAGGCACGTGCTCATTACATTCAGGATTGGCACAATTGACCATGTGGTCGCTAATCGTTTCGCAAATATGACATTTTGATATAACCTCTGGATTCACCGTATTTACAGAAGTTGTCACACGATTATCAAATACATAACATTTGCCTTCAAAATCCTCTCCACCTTCCTCTAATCCGTATTTGATAATACCTCCATGTAATTGATATACATTTTCAAAACCTTGGTCAATCAAATAGGCTGAAGCTTTTTCGCATTTGATACCACCTGTGCAATAGGTAATGATTTTCTTGTCTTTTAGGTGTTCAATTTCATGAACATGGTCAGGCAGTTCGCGCAAGGTTTCCATATCAAACGTGACAGCACCTTTAAACTTTCCAACCGAGTGCTCATAGTTTGAACGCATATCTACCAAAACGACATCAGGATCATTTTTCAATAATTCCTTAAAATCTGCTGGTTCAAGGTGTTTACCTGTACGAACGCGCGGATTAACTGGTAAATCTGAATTAACGATTTCTTCTTTGACACGAACGTGCAATTTGGCAAAAGCGTGTGTGTCATGCTCTTCAACTTTGAAGTCAAAGTCACTTCCTGCAAAAATAGGGTCGTTTTCCAACCAATTCATGTATTTCTCACAATCTTCCGCTAAGCCAGATACAGTTCCGTTTAAGCCTTCTGATGCTACGATAATACGACCTAAGAGGTTGTTCTCGATACAATATAAGTGGTGAATTTCTCTATATTCCTCAGGATTGGGAATAGGAGTATAGTTGTAATATAAAAGCACTCTGTATGGCTTCATCTTCAACATGAGTTACAGATTAAAAAAATGATTTAAGTTGCAAAGATAATTAAGTTATAGCAATGTCACAAAATGATTGAACCTTCCTTGATGGGTTGAGTTTGGATTTTGAGGTAAAAAAATAGACCTTTGCACCGTTTTAAAAAAGAAAAACGTTATTTCTCGAGTGCGAAATAGACCTCGCACAAGAATTCATATCTCATCATCATTTTCATTTTATGCACATAGCAGTTACAGGAAATATCGGCGCAGGAAAAACTACTTTAGCCAGCAAATTGGCAGAGCATTTTGGTTGGGAAGTGCTTTTCGAAGCGGTTGAAGGTAATCCTTATTTGGCCGAGTTTTATTCGGATATGCCTCGTTGGGCCTTTCATCTACAAATGTATTTTTTGAAAAGTCGTTACGAACAAGTAATGCAAATACAACGTTCTAACCGTCGTATTATTCAAGATCGCACTATTTATGAAGATGCTTTTATTTTTGCCATGAACCTTTACAAAACAGGTATTATGAGCGAAAATGACTACGGTACTTACCGTGGTATCTTCGATTTGATGATGCAAACCGTAAAAGCGCCAGATTTGACTATCTATTTGAAAGCTGATTTACCTAAATTAGTTCGTCAAATCGAGAAACGTGGACGTGATTTCGAAGCAAATATATCTCACCAGTACTTGGCTGACTTAAACGACCATTATGAAGAGTTTGTCAATGGATACACCGAAGGAAAGCTATTGGTAATAGATGTTAATGATTTAGATTATGTCAACAATGCAGCGCATTTTGAGCATGTGATAAAAGAAGTTGATAAGGCGCTTTTGTATCAAAAATAAATTAACCAAGTTCCCAATAAATACTAAAATATAAACAAAGAGAAAAGAATATTACTCATTGTTTATATTTTAAAAATATACTATATTTCAACAATATGCTATGAGAATGATGGTTGCTGATTCATTTATATAATATATTGCCTAACTGGTGATCAAATCAAGTGGTTGTGATTACAGACAAAAAGCTAAATTTTCAAATTATAGAATACCTTTAAAAACTAGGACAATAATCGTTAAGCCTAAACCCAATGTCAAGAGAAAACTTTTACGAACCCGAAGAAAACGAAAATGAGTCAAGCTCAGCGTATGAACAGTACAATTTTCCTGAATTGGCAGAAAAGCTTCGTAGCTCAACCTCTTATATGAATGTCTTAAAACAACAAGTTGCGGAGGAGCCACAAGACAACGAGGAACAAACAAAGGCAAAATTTAAACGCCTGAAAGCGATGTATTACAAAGCAATGTCTGAAGGTGAATTTAAAAATTAACAAACATGAGTCATCCCGAATTTTAAGATTGGGATTATCCTTCAAATTTTCATCAAAAAAGCGGTCGGAAAATATTTTCCGACCGCTTTTTTGATGCTACCATGCTAGATTTTTACTAAGCTTCAGACGCAATCATTGCGTCTGAAGCTTATATTCTGTCTGAATCGTCATATAAAAATCTTTTGGGTTATGAGTTATGATAAGGCAACCAAAGATATTTGTTTGTCAAATATAACCCACTAAATTAAGATGAGAATGAAGTACTCAAGCGAGTTGATTTTTGAAATACTCAACGAAATGATTTCAGGCAAAAGTATGAATGCTATCTCACGTGAAAAAGGTATTCCGATTTCTACCATTTTTAGTTGGAAACAACAGCATATCGACTACTACACGAAGATAGAGGACCAAAAAGAAAAGTTTAGAAGACTCAAAGAAAATTATCAGAGAGCGGATGTGAAAAAGAGTAAAGTAAAATGATAGAATGGTGGTTGTCTAGCCTCTCAATTTTGAGAGGTTTTTTTGTACTTTAGACATAAAAAAAGCGTCCTGATTAATCAGGACGCTTGTGACGATGGGGAGACTCGAACTCCCATACGGTTACCCGCACTACCACCTCAAAGTAGCGTGTCTACCAATTCCACCACATCGCCTTGTACTTTGATGATGCAAAAGTAGAGAGATAAATTGACAAAGCAAAATAGTACTAATCACTTTTTTTAAATAAAAAATGTAGGATTTTTTTAAGTATTTGAAAATCAGAAATTAAATTAGCATATTATTTTTAAACTTTTTTTTTGATGGCATTAGAATTAGAAGGTACTTTGATTAAAGTACAACCTGAACAGACAGGAAGCGGTAAAAATGGTCAGTGGGTAAAACAAGAATTTGTGGTTGAAACACAAGAGCAATATCCTAAGAAAGCTTGCTTCTCAGCTTGGGGTGACCGTACAGCTGATTTGAAACAATTTGCTTTGGGAGACAAACTTAAAGTGACTTTCAGTGTAGAATCAAGAGAATACAACGACCGTTGGTACACAGACTTGAGAGCTTATCGCATTGATCTAGCATCAGAATCGTCAGCGGCTGCTCCAGCATCAAATTCTTACCAAGCGCCAGCGCAACGTCCTGCTACGCCACAAGCGTCATCAGTGGATTTGCCTTCATTCAGCGAAGACGAAGATTTACCGTTCTAATTAAGGACAAAAAAATAGCGTTGAGAAATCAACGCTATTTTTTTTATACAAATGCTCCTTTAAGTTTTTGAGATTTGAGCCAATCAGGCTTCGTAATGCTTACTTCTGCTCGTAATTCATTCAAAAGAGAATATAAACCAAAATACGTTCGATTGATATAAAGCCCGTGTTGTGAACCTCTAGCGACTTTGGAATTTCGCAACTCGTCCAGTTTTTGAAGCTTTTCTGCATACAAATACACCTGCTCAAAATAGCTATCATCTGCAAAGTCAAAAGTTTCTTCTCCAAACGGACGACCCAATAAGTAAATCATTTCTTTAAATAACTTAGAAAAGAATGCTGATTCTTCTGGAGAGTCTGAAGCAACAATAAACTCTAAAGTTTTGAAGATTTCATTCATCTTTGACTCATCCTCCAACGTATCAAAATTGATTAGGGCAAAATAATTGTCGTAAAACAAATCTGGAATTACCTTAATACAACCAAAATCAATAATACCCATGGTGCCATCTCCACGCATCAAAAAGTTGCCTGGATGAGGATCTGCGTGGACTTGGCGTAGATTATGAATTTGATAATCATAAAAATCCCATAACGCTTGCCCAATTTGATTCCTGATTTCTTGTGAAGGATTTGTTGCCAAAAACTCCTTCATGTGTAAACCCTCGAGCCAATCCATCGTCAAAATTTTATCACATGAAAGTTCTGGATAATACTTTGGAAAAAAGACATTCGGGATATGTGCACACGCTTTTGAGATTTCTACTGAGCGTTGTAACTCTAAGACATAATTAGTTTCTTCAAGCAATCGGTCATGTACCTCACCCATGTATCTATCTACATCCTTGTCATTGAGACCAAACATAGCAATAGCAATAGGTTTGACCATTTTAAGGTCTGCACCAATACTCTCCGAAACACCTGGGTATTGAATTTTAACAGCTAATTGCTTTCCATGGAGTTCAGCCTTATGAACTTGTCCAATCGAGGCGGCATTCGAAGCGCTCATTTCAAACTTATCATAAAGCTCACTAGGAGATTTTTTGAAATGCTTTTTAAAGGTTTTTACCACCAACGGTCCAGAAAGCGGAGGGGCAGAATATTGAGACATCGCAAATTTCTCACGATAGGCTCTTGGCAACAATCCCTTATCCATACTCAACATTTGCGTTACCTTAAGCGCAGACCCTTTCAGTTCGCTCAATGATTCATAAATGTCTTCAGCGTTATCTTGGTGTAACTCTTCTCTTGAGGTAGCAGGGTCAATGATTTTTTTGACATTATGCTTGAGATAATTTCCCCCAATTTTTACTCCCGTTTTTACAAATTGTGTTGCGCGGGCTACTTTGGAGGTAGGTATCGAATTTTGTTCTTTCATAAATAAAGCACTAATTCTAAGGGCGAACTAGCATTAACGATTTTGATACAAAAATTTGGCAAAGTCTAACACCGAATCCAATGCAGAGCTAGCCATCAAGTCAAAGGAAGTATTAACAGCTTTTTCAATCATGGCATCGGTTTGTTCAAACCCCTTCGAACGGTCTTTTACCCAAAAATCCAAAATCATCAATAGCTGAAGCCACAAAGCATCTGGATAGCGTTCGTCCAAGTATTTTCTAGGTTGAACCTCCTTACTTTCTTTTCCTTCCAAAATCAAATCTCGTGTGTAATCTTTAAAGGCGATTTTGAGATCTGTTAAAAAAGTAGGCGTTTTTAACTTACGCTTGTCAATTAGCCTCCAAGTTTGAGAGGCATAACTTCTATTTTCTTTCAAAACCTCAATCCAAGTGTAGTAGAAGGCCAATAGTTTTTCTCTGACAGAATATCCTGCATAGATAGAATCGCTTTCGATTCGTGTAACAGTATCCTTGAAAAAGTCCAACCAAATGCTGCTTTCTAATAACTCAAATGAATTGTAGTATTCATAAAATTCTACTTCTTTCATTTTAAGCTTTTTGGTAAAAGCATAAACTGAAGCTGGATGTGCGCCATTTTCCAAAAAATACTCAATAAAGGCCTGTTTGATTTTTTCTGATTTTTCCATACTCTTTCCGTTTGTGTAGATAACATGATGTAAAAAAACTTTGTTTAATTAAATTAAGAAAATTTTCAATAAAAGTACAAAAGCCCTCTATGAAAGCTTTATCATAGAGGGCTTTTATTATTTCAATATAAACATTCTCAAAACTTTAGTTTCCTTAGAAGTATTTACTCTTAGAAAATACATGCCATTTGCATAGCTGGAGGTATTAATTAAGAAATAGTTGGAGGTAACATTTTGATAGTTGTACTCATTTAAGGTATTGCCATTTTCAGAAATGAGTTGAATCGTGATATTTTCAGTTCCGCTAAATTGTATCTTGATATTTGCACTACTTTTGACAGGATTCGGGTCAACGCTTACTTGCAGAGAATTACTTTCAGAAACAATGGTCGAATTATTCACTAAAGATTTTCTGCGATAACTTAATTCTAGTGCTGCTCTAGTCCGTATCTTTTGATCATTGGTAAAAAGGCTCATACACACATCAGGAGAATAATCCATATAATTCTCAATCTGATTGGTTACTGTAACACCATCACAAGTAGAGGTCATTTTGTTGCAAGTAAAGCCAGCGTTTAGGCTCTCAATCGTTGGGGTATCATCACAATAGTCTGTACCACAACGAACATCTCCTGTAGGATGTAATAAGCCTAACCAGTGACCGACTTCATGGGTGGTAGTTCTGCCCATGTTATAGGTTGTGCTAATAGTCCCACAACATTTACCAAAATATCTGTAGTCTATTACAACACCATCAAATAGTTGTTGCTCTGCTGTTTCGTCAGAATTGGGAATAAGCCCAGGCAAATAGGCATCGAAAGGAAATCCAGAATATCCGATAGTGACTGGTGTGGAAGTGATTCCACTTTTTACTACATAGATATTCAGATATTTGTATGGATTCCATTTTGAAAAAGCTGTAATAGTGCTCAGCTCTTTAATGATGTCAAATCCGACTTTACTAGAGTAATGGCGGGTAATACCTTTAGTGGTTTCACCAGTAGCGATGGAATCTGCCAAAAAGAATTCTATCTGCATATCAGCTCCGATGGGATTGGTATTAAATCCTGCAGTGCCCTCTTTTCTGCGGTAATCTTCGTTTAAGGTTTGTATCTGCGATAAAATTTGCTCGTCACTGATGTTAATATTGTTAGTTCCGCCAATGGTTTTACTAGCTGTATTATGGATAACATGAACTACAACAGGAATACGGATTGTCGAGTATGCCGTCGTTCTGGAGGCTTTCAGCGCGTTGGTATATTGCTGAACCTGATACTCAAAACTACTTTTTTGCTGTAACCATCTTTGGTTGATGGTTTGATTCAGGGAGTCCTGAAATACAACACCACATTTGCTTTGAGCAAATGTGGTGTATGAAAAGATAACAGCTAGTGCGCTTAAAATACTTTTTTTCATTTCTGGAAAGATGAATAAGATTTTTGTGCTTCTTTTTCCGCATCCGCTTTATCGTAAGCCATAATAATGTCTCTTACTAATCGGTGACGTACAACATCTTTACCATCTAGTTCAATAAAAGAAATCCCTTTGATACCCTGTAGAATCTTAGTTGCTTCTACTAAGCCTGACTTTACTTTAGTGGGTAGGTCTATCTGTGATTTATCTCCTGTGATAATCACTTTGGAATTAACCCCCATACGAGTCAAGAACATTTTCATTTGCATTGGAGTGGTGTTTTGGGCTTCATCCAATAAAACAAAAGCATTGTTCAGGGTACGACCACGCATGTATGCCAAGGGTGCGATTTCTATAACACGGTTTTCGATAAAGAACTTCAACTTTTCTGGCTGAATCATATCGTCTAAGGCATCATAGATAGGACGCAAGTACGGGTCAATTTTTTCTTTTAAATCACCTGGTAAAAAACCTAAGTTTTCACCTGCTTCAACCGCTGGACGCGTAATGATAATTTTTTTGACTTCCTTATTTTTAAGCGCTTTTACCGCAAGGGCAACCGCTGTATAAGTTTTTCCTGTACCAGCTGGACCAATCGCAAATACGATGTCATTTTCCGCTGCGGCATCGATGAGCTTCTTTTGATTGGGCGACTTCACGCGAATTACCACGCCTTTGGTACCGTACAATAAGACATCATCGTCCTCTTTTATGATTACAGGAGCCTCTTCTTCATTATTCTTATCCCTAGAAAGATACGTTTTTACTTGTTCTGTTGTAATTTTGCCGTACTTCTGAAAATGCACAACCATCGACTCAATAATTTCGGTAATCTTGACAATGTCAGAAATAGATCCTCTGATGGTGATTTCGTTACCTCTGGAGATAAGTTTACTTTGTGGAAAAGCTTCAGCTACTACTTTGATATTGCTGTTTTCAACGCCAAGGAAACCAACTAACTCAACGTCTTCGAGTGTAATTATTTTTTCTGTCAAATCTAAAAATGAATAAATGTTAATCGATGATTTAGTCTTATAAGCTACTAAACTAACAAAAATAACGCTTGTTTGTGTTCGCTTCTTATAAGATTAATTCGAAGTTTTTTTTTGACTCTGTAAATCAAACCCTT
The DNA here is from genome assembly GCF_030056655.1 of Flectobacillus rivi. Taxonomy (NCBI): domain Bacteria; kingdom Pseudomonadati; phylum Bacteroidota; class Cytophagia; order Cytophagales; family Flectobacillaceae; genus Flectobacillus; species Flectobacillus rivi. The sequence continues at coordinate 1,811 of NZ_JASHIE010000003.1, read as the reverse complement.
AGGTTTTTTTTGCAAAATGGGATTGTGGTAATATGAGAAAATATTTGTAAAATTGTATTAATGGAACAGTCAAACAGAAATAATACCTTTAAAAAGCCCTCCAATTTTGCTGGAGGTCGAATATCTGCGACCAATCGTTGGCTGGATACAGGTTTGGGTAAAATCCCACCTCAAGCTGTCGATTTGGAAGAAGCTGTGCTTGGGGCTTTGATGATAGAGAAGGATGCTCTTACCGCAGTGGTAGACATTTTAAAACCTGACTCATTTTATAAAGAAGCACACCAAAGAATATATGGAGCCATTACTCAGCTTTTTGCTGCGTCTGAGCCAGTAGATTTACTTACAGTAACCAATCAATTACGTACCAATGGTGAACTCGAAATGGCTGGTGGGGTATCCTACCTTGCCGAATTAACGCAAAGAGTTAACTCAGCGGCTAATATCGAATTTCACGCACGTATTGTTGTAGAACATTCTTTAAAGAGACAATTGATTACGGTATCTTCTGAAATCCAAAAAATGGCTTATGAAGATACAACCGACGTATTTCAGTTGTTGGATAGGGTAGAACAAGAACTTTTTAGAATTTCAGAGGCCAATATTCGTAAAAATTATTCGGATATGTCGCAAATTATGCGAGCTGCCTTGTTGGAGTTAGAAATGAAGAAAAATCAGAAGGATGGTCTTACGGGAGTTCCTTCAGGATTTAGTGCATTGGATCGAATTACTTCTGGATTCCAAAAAACAGAATTGATTATCATCGCTGCTCGCCCAGGTATGGGTAAAACAGCCTTGATTCTTTCTGCTTGTCGTAATGCAGCAGTAGATTTTGGTCAAGCGGTAGCGGTATTCTCTTTGGAGATGTCCTCGGTTCAGCTTGTCAATCGTTTGATTTCATCAGAAGCTGAATTAGAATCTGAAAAATTAAGAAAAGGTAATTTGGCTCCACATGAATGGGCGCAATTACATGCAAAAATTGGTCGTTTAACTAATGCCCCAATTTTTATTGATGATACGCCAGCGTTGTCACTTCTTGAACTTCGTGCTAAAGCTCGTCGTTTGAAAGCCCAACATGACATTCAAATGATTGTGATTGACTACCTACAACTCATGTCAGGCGATACTGGAGGAAAAGGAGGAGGAAACCGTGAGCAAGAAATTGCGACGATTTCACGTTCCTTGAAACAATTGGCCAAAGAGTTGGATGTTCCTGTGATTGCACTTTCGCAGTTGAGCCGTGCAGTAGAAACTCGTGGAGGAGATAAAAAGCCACAGTTATCCGATTTACGTGAATCTGGGTCAATCGAGCAAGATGCGGATATGGTAATGTTTATTTATCGTCCAGAATATTACGGTATTACGCAAGACGAAAATGGACAGTCGATTGCTGGAATGGGAGAGTTGATTATTGCTAAAAACCGTGCAGGTTCTCTAGATACTGTACAGTTGAGATTTATTGGTAAGTACACCAAATATTGTGATTTGGATGCTACAGATTATTCAAGCTTTACTAGTGGGGATTCATTGCAGTCTTTTGCAGCTGTTCCAGACACGATGGCAGCCTTTGAAGGCGGAGCAAGAACGGTAGGAAGTAAAATGAATAATTTCCAATCTGGAGGAGGCGAAATGCCATCTTTTGGTACTACTCCACCAAATCAAGATGTTCCTTTTTAAAATTAGTGAGTTTTGATTGAGTGATGAACTGTATTAAAAATCAAACTTTCAGGCAAATATTATTTTGTGAGCGCAATTTTATTTGCCTGAAAATCATTCTGAAACACAGTATTGTTTTTGACGATAGCGAAAGCTTG